>PFEX01000161.1:4556-20255 GCA_002783145.1 Rhodobacteraceae bacterium CG17_big_fil_post_rev_8_21_14_2_50_65_11
CATGGCGATCATGTCAGCGCGCTCGCCCCCGGCTTTGAGGTGATGGGCACCTCGCCCGGTGCGCCCTTCGCCATCACCGCCGATCTCGACCGCCGCTTCTACGCGGTGCAGTTCCACCCCGAAGTGCACCACACCCCGAACGGCAAGACGCTTTACGAGAATTTCATCCGCGACGCGGGCTTCACCGGCGACTGGACCATGGGTGCCTACCGCGATGAGGCGATCCGCAAGATCCGCGAACAGGTCGGTGACAAACGTGTGATCTGCGGCCTCTCCGGCGGCGTCGACAGTTCCGTCGCGGCGGTGCTGATCCACGAGGCCATCGGCGATCAGCTCACCTGCGTCTTCGTCGATCACGGGCTTTTACGGCTGCACGAGGCAGACGAGGTCGTGACCATGTTCCGCGACCATTACAACATCCCGCTCATCCATGCCGACGAAGCGGAGCTGTTCCTCGGCGAACTCGACGGCGTGTCCGACCCCGAAACCAAGCGCAAGATCATCGGCAAGCTGTTCATCGACGTGTTCCAGAAATACGCCGGCCAGATCGAGGGGGCCGAGTTCCTTGCGCAAGGCACGCTTTACCCCGATGTCATTGAATCGGTGTCGTTCTCCGGCGGTCCGTCGGTCACGATCAAGAGCCACCACAATGTCGGCGGCCTGCCCGAGAAGATGGGCCTGAAACTGGTTGAACCGCTGCGCGAGCTGTTCAAGGACGAGGTCCGCGCGCTCGGCCATGAACTTGGCCTGCCCGCCAGCTTCATCGGTCGCCATCCGTTCCCCGGCCCCGGCCTCGCCATCCGCTGCCCCGGCGAGATCACCCGCGAAAAGCTCGCCATCTTGCGCAAGGCCGACGCGGTCTTCATCGACCAGATCCGCAAGCACGGGCTCTATGACGAGATCTGGCAGGCCTTCGTCGCGATCCTGCCGGTGCGCACCGTGGGCGTGATGGGCGACGGGCGCACCTACGATTTCGCCTGCGCCCTGCGCGCGGTGACCAGCGTCGACGGCATGACGGCGGATACCTACCCGTTCAGCCACGATTTCCTCGGCGAAACCGTGACCCGCATCATCAACGAGGTCAAGGGCATCAACCGCGTCACCTACGACGTGACCTCGAAACCGCCCGGCACGATCGAATGGGAGTGATCTCGCGTCAAGGTTAACGCGCCGCCCGCCCCCTTCTTCTTGGCTGAAATACTCCGGGGGGGCGCCGTCAGGCGACGGGGGCAGCGCCCCCTCTGCCTTCGCCACCTCGCGCATCCGGCAGGTATCGCAGCCGCCCGCCGATGAGCGACAGCGAAGAGGCAACCGGGTCGACGCCCCGTCGATCCGCCGCTCACTCAAGGCCCGGCCTTCCCACACCGCGCCATAGCGTCTAACGTCGCGGCCATGACAAAGGCCTATACCGTCACCTCCCTGGCCAAGCTGCGCAGCGATGCGGTCTGGCGTCACGCGACGCTGCACTCGCACCCGAGACCGCAGCTGTACTGGTTCACCCGTGGGCAGGGCCGCTTCACGATTGGCGGGGTGACACGCGGCTACGGCCCCAATACCGCAATCTTCATTCCCGCCGCCACGATGATGTCGCTCGAGCTTGCACCGCAGGTTCAGGGGGGGCGCCTGACGCTGCCGCTCGACCCGACGCTGAACTTTCCCGGCGTTGCCTTTCATATCCGGGTCGGCAGCGTCGAGGCGCAGTCGAAATTCTCCGGCTATGTCGACATGATCGAACGCGAAGTGTCCGCCCACGCGGTTGCCCGCGACGAGGCGCTGCGCGCCTACGGGCTTCTGGTCTCGGTCTGGGTCGCGCGCCAGCTTGCGGTGCAGGACGGGTCCATCCTGCGCGACCGCACCCATGTGCTGGCCGAGAAATACGCCGCCCTTCTGGAACGCGACTTTCGCTCCGGACGCGGGGTGGCGGATTACGCCGAGCAGCTTGGTGTCACCGCAACGCATCTGTCGCGCATCTGCCGCGAGGCGTCGGGGCGGCCGGCCCTCGCCCTCTTGCAGGATCGGCTGATGCACGAGGCCTGTTGCCTGCTGGTCGATACGGACCTGCCCGCGCGCGAGATCGCGGGCGATCTGGGCTATTCCTCGGCGGCCTATTTCACCCGCGCGTTCACCCGGCAGACAGGCCGAACACCATCCGAATTTCGCAAGCTCGCCCCGATGCAGCAAAGCCTGATCGCCGGGTGACGCCGCATCGCGGCATCGCACGGCGCAGGGCGCGAACGCAGCCCCTCGCCCGCGTATGTCGGTTCTAGACATATGCAATGTCGCAAACAGGCAAATAATTGCCCCCGGAAGCATTGACGGGGCACGGCGATGGTGCGGTAATGGGCAAGGTTTCTGCGGGCCCCCTCGAGAAGCGTTGTCAGGGCGGCCCTGCGCAAGAAAGAAACATGTCACAGGGAGACAAGCATGACACAGAAAACCAGCCCGTTCCTCGCAACTCATCCGGTCGCGGAGATGTATGCGCGCGAATACGAGCAAGGCGCGATGAGCCGCCGCGAATTCCTGACCCGGGCCAGTGCGCTCGGGGTTGGAACCGTCGCCGCCTACGCGATGATCGGCCTTTCGCCGGCCAATGCGGAGGGCCACATGGCCGAGCCGGCCATGGGCGGCACCTTGCGCATCCAGCAGCGCGTGATCGCCAGCAAGGACCCCCGGTCCTATGACTGGTCGGAACTGGGCAACATGACCCGCGGCCTCGTCGAATACCTGGTGGAATACAACCGCGACGGGTCGTTCACCGGGCGCCTGCTGGAAAGCTGGGAAGCCAACGAGGACGCGACGCAGTACACTCTCAACGTCCGCCAGGGCGTGAAGTGGAACAACGGCGACGATTTCACCGCCGAGGATGTGGCCGCCAACTTTATCGGCTGGTGCGACAGTTCGGTCGAGGGCAACTCGATGGCGACCCGCATGGGCTCTCTCGTCGATCCCGAAACCGGCCAGGCCCGCGAAGGCGCGATCGAGGTGGTCGACAGCCATACCGTGCGCCTGACCCTGCCCGAGGGTGACATCGCGATCATCGCCGGCGTGGCCGACTACCCGTCCGCCGTGCAGCACCGCGACATGATCGGCCGCGACCCGCTGGAACACGGCATCGGGACCGGGGCCTATCGTCTCGAAAACCACGAGGTCGGCGTCGGCGCCATCTGGGTCCGCAACGAGGATCACGATTACTGGGGCAACGCCTATCTCGACCGGATCGAGTTCGTGGACCTCGGCACCGACCCGGCCGCGTGGCTGGCGGGCGCCGAAGCCGGAGAATTCGACATGACCTACGAGACCACCGGCGATTTCATCGACATCTTCGAAGCGATCGGCTGGACAACATCGGAAGTCACCACCGCCTCGACCCTGTGCATCCGGATGAACCAGGACAACCCGCCCTACGACAACCCGATGGTGCGCCGCGCAGTGAACATGGCGGTCGATCCCGCCGTGGTTCTGGAACTGGGTTATGCGGGGCGCGGCACGATTGCCGAACACCACCATGTCTGCCCGATCCACCCCGAATACGCGCAGCGCCCGCCGCTGACCTATGACAAGGACGCGGCCTATGCGTTGTTGCAGGAATCGGGTCATGCCGACCACGTGTTCGAGATCGTTTCGCTGGATGCCGGGTTCGAGCGCGACTCGACCGATGCCCTCGCCGCGCAGTTGCGCGACGCCGGGTTCAACGTCGACCGGCGGGTGATCCCCGGGTCCACTTTCTGGAACGACTGGGTCAGCTACCCGTTCTCCTCCACCACGTGGAACCACCGCGAACTGGGTGTCATGATCCTGAACCTCGCCTACCGCACCGGCGTGCCGTGGAACGAGACCGCCTATTCGAACCCCGAGTTCGACGACCTGCTGACCCAGGCCAGCGGCATCGCGGATGTCGATGCGCGCCGCGAGATCATGGCAAGGCTGGAACAGATCATGCAAGACGACGCAGTGGTCAACCAATCCTACTGGCGCTCGCTCTACCGCAGCCACCTGCCGAACGTGGTGAATGCCGACATGCATCCGAAGTTCGAGATCAACATTCACCACCTCGGATGGGCGTGACCTGACGACGGGGCGGCGGTGAAAATCGCCGCCCTTTCCGCCTCTGACGCAAGGCGGCGCGGCGCGCGTGCCCCTTGCCCCCAACGGTTCACCAAGAGACCGGCCAACCCGCCGTCGGGCGGCACTAGCGACAGGGAAACCCATGGGACTCTTCATTCTGCGCCGGCTGGGCGTGATGCTACTGACCGCGCTCTGCCTGACCTTCGTGGTCTTCTTCCTGACCAACCTTGCCCCGAACCTCGAAAAACTTGCCAAGACGCAAGGCAACGCGCGGATGTCCGACGCCGAGGTGACGCAGTGGCTTGACAATCGCGGCTACGGTCGCCCGCTCGTGGTGCGCTACGGCGAGTGGCTTGGCCTGGTGCCCGGCTGGACGCGCGAGGCGCCGAACGGCACGCTGACCGGCCGCTGTTTCGGCCCCGCCGACGACCCGGCCGAGGCTCCGACCTTCTGCGGCGTGCTGCAAGGCGACTTCGGGTATTCCACGGTTTCGGCGAACCGCGTGTCCGACGTGATCGGTGGACGGCTGGCGCTGACAGGGTGGCTGATGCTCTATGCCTTCGCGGTGATGGTGCCGTCGGCACTTGCCATCGGCATTCTCGCCGGGATGCGGGAAGGCAGCCGGCTCGACCGGACGCTCTCGACCTTCTCGATCGCCTCGACGGCGACGCCTGAATACGTTTCAGGGGTGATCTTCATCATCCTGCTCGCCTCCTCGACCGCGGGACTGTCGCCCTGGCTGGCCGAGATGGGCTGGATCGAGGGACGCACGCTGTTCCTGGGCTCCGCCCGATCGGCGATGGAGAACATTACCTTCTGGAACTTCGCCCTGCCGGTGGCCACGATCGCGCTGTACGGCATGGGCTACATCGCGCGCATGACGCGGGCCTCGATGGCCGAAGTGATGACCGCGCAATATATCCGCACCGCGCGCCTCAAGGGGGTGAGCTTTCGCAACATCGTGCTGAAGCACGCGCTCCGCAACGCGCTGATCGCGCCCTTTACCGTGATCATGCTGCAAATCCCGTGGCTTCTGACGGGCGTGGTGATCGTCGAGACGCTGTTCAACTATAACGGCTTCGGCTGGACGCTGGTGCAGGCGGCCTCCAACAACGATATCGAGCTGCTGCTCAGCTGCTCCATCGTGGCCGTCCTCGTGGTTCTGCTGACGCAGCTGATATCGGATATCGGCTACGTCTACCTGAACCCGCGCATCCGAATTTCGTAAGGGAGACCCGAGCAATGGAACCGATTACATGGTCCGGGTCGCTTGGCCCCTTCCTCAACCCCGTGATGCTGGCGGCTGTCGTCCTCTTCTTCGCGGCATTCGTCATCAACCTCGTCATGAGCTTTGCCGGGATGCGGCAGGCGGAGCCCATCGTGAACCCCGATCACACCATCAGTTACCGCATGGGGCCAGTGGATTTCACGCTCGCGGCGATGAAGTATTCTGTCTTCGCGGTGCTGGCTTGTATCGTCATCTTCATCCTCGGCGGCATTCTGCAACCGGGCATGGAGGCCAAGGGCATCATCGGCGGCGTCAGCGCGCGGTTCCTGCCGGTCTGGATCGGGCTGGTCGCCACCTTCGTGCTGTCGATCCGCTACAAGCGACGGCTGGGGCTTTACGGCAAGCTGTTTGACAATCTCATCGGAATGATCGGCTTTGGCCTTGTCATGTTCTGGATCTTCACCGCCATCTTCGCGCCGATGATCGCCACCCATGGCGCGATCGACGTCGTCTCGGCAATGCGCAACGACGTGCCGGGGTCGCCGGTGCCGGGGGCTGCGGCGGACGGGCTTTTCAGCCATTACCTGCTTGGCGGTGATGCGCTTGGGCGCGATGTCTTCAGCCGCATGGTCTTTGGCGCGCGCGAGGTTCTGACCATCGCGCCGGTTGCGACGCTCTTTGCCTTCATGGTCGGCATCACGCTGGGCCTGCCGGCGGGATACATGGGAGGGCGGTTCGACACGCTGATCACCTTCGTGGCCAACCTCGTGCTCGCGTTCCCGGTGATCCTGTTGTTCTACCTGCTGGTCACGCCCGAGATCGTCGAGGCCGGCGTGCCCGTCTACATGGCGGCAGTGCTGTTCCTGTTGCCGGTGATCTTCATCTGGGTGCTGCTCTATTCGCGCTACCGCAACCAGCCGGGGGTGATCAAGTGGGTGGCCATTCCGATCACGCTGGCCTTGTTGTTGCTGTATCTTGGCACGGTGTTCGAGTTCGACCCATTCGTCTGGCTGACCACCTCGTTCATCGGCTATCTCAACCAGGGCAATCCGGTCTCGGACTGGATGCTGACCACGCGCGAAAACTATGAGCCGCTGGTCGGCATCCCGATCGACGGCAATCTGTTGATCGTCTTCGTCGCGGTGGTCTTCGTCAACAGCCCGACAGTGTTCCGCATCGTGCGCGGGCTGGTGCTCGATATCCGCACCCGCGATTACGTCGCGGCGGCGCAGACCCGTGGCGAGGGGCCGTGGTATATCATGCTTTGGGAAATCCTGCCCAATGCGCGCGGACCGCTGATCGTCGATTTCTGCCTGCGCATCGGCTACACCACCATCCTGCTGGGAACCTTGGGGTTCTTCGGCCTTGGCGTCGATCCCGAAAGCCCGAACTGGGGCTCGACCATCAACGAGGGACGGCGCCTGCTGACCATCTACCCGCACCCGCCGCTACCGCCGGCGCTGGCGCTGATGTCGCTGGTGCTGGGCCTCAACCTGCTGGCCGACGGTCTGCGCGAAGAAAGCCTGAAGGACTGAGCCGATGGAGAATTTTCGAGAAAATTCTTCCGCCCGAAAGATCTTCCTCAAGATTTTTCCGTCCCCCTTCCCCGAAGGAGTCGACAGATGACGACTGACACCTACGACGGCCCGATCCTCGAGATCGAGAACCTTTCGATCTCGTTCTTCACCCGTCTTTTCGAAATCCCCGCCGTGATGGATTTTTCCACCAAGGTCATGCCGGGCGAGGCGATGGGCCTTGTCGGCGAATCCGGCTGCGGCAAGTCCACCGTGGCGCTTGGCGTAATGCAGGATCTTGGCGTCAACGGGCGCATCGTCGGAGGCACGATCAAGTTCAAGGGTCAGAACCTCAACGAGATGAGTCCGCAGCAACTGGCCAGGATCCGTGGCAAGGAGATCGCCATGATCTACCAGGAACCGATGGCCTCGCTGAACCCGGCGATGAAGATCGGCAAGCAGCTGATGGAAGTGCCGATGATCCACGAGGGCGTGTCCGAAAGGGAAGCCTGGCAGCGCGCCCTCGAGGTGGTCACCGATGTGCGCCTGCCCGACCCCGAGCGGATTCTCGACGCCTATCCGCACCAACTTTCGGGCGGGCAGCAGCAGCGCATCGTCATCGCGCTTGCGCTGATGGCGAACCCCTCGCTGCTGATCCTCGATGAGCCGACAACCGCGCTGGACGTGACGGTGGAGGCGGCGGTGGTCGAGATCGTCAAGGACCTGGGCAAGAAATACGGCACCTCGATGCTGTTCATCTCGCACAACCTCGGCCTGATCCTCGAAACCTGCGACAGGATCTGCGTGATGTATTCGGGCGAGGCGGTGGAAACCGGCAGCATCGCGGACGTGTTCGACAAGATGCGCCATCCCTATACGCAGGCGCTGTTCCGCTCGATCCCGCTGCCCGGCGCCGACAAGAACAGCCGCCCGCTGGTGGCGATCCCCGGCAACTTCCCGCTTCCGAACGAACGCCCGAGGGGCTGCAATTTCGGCCCGCGCTGCGACTATTTCGAAAGCGGGCTATGCGATGAATCCGACATCCGCATGGATACGATCGCCGGCGACGACCGCCATGAATCGCGCTGTCTGCGGTTCCGCGACATTGACTGGGACGCGCCGATCCGGGCCGCGATCGAGGTGGAAAAGGCAGAGATCGGCGATATCGTGCTGAAGGTCGACAACCTCAAGAAATACTACGAAGTTGCGGCAAGCGCGCTGTTCAGCCACGGCGAAAAGAAGGTGGTGAAGGCAAACGAAACGCTCAGCTTCGTGGCGCGCGAGGCCGAAACGCTGGCCATCGTCGGCGAATCGGGCTGCGGAAAGTCCACGCTGGCCAAGGTGCTGATGGGGCTGGAAACCGCGACCGATGGGCAGATCATACTCAACAACAAGGGGGTAGAATCAACCCCGATCCAGGAACGCGACACCGCGACGGTGTCGTCGGTTCAGATGGTGTTCCAGAACCCGTTCGACACACTCAACCCGTCTATGACGGTGGGCCGCCAGATCATGCGCGCGCTGGAAGTGTTCGGAATCGGCAAGAGCGAATCCGCCCGGCGCCAGCGGATGCTGGAACTGCTCGATCTCGTGAAACTGCCGCGCGATTTCGCCGACCGGATGCCGCGCCAGCTTTCGGGCGGGCAGAAACAGCGGGTGGGGATCGCGCGCGCCTTTGCCGGGGATGCCAAGATCGTGGTGGCCGATGAACCGGTCTCGGCGCTCGACGTGTCGGTGCAGGCGGCGGTGACCGACCTGTTGATGGAGATTCAGCGCGAAAAGAAAACGACGCTGCTGTTCATTTCCCACGACCTTTCCATCGTGCGCTACCTCAGCGACCGGGTGATGGTGATGTATCTGGGCCACGTGGTCGAGATCGGCTCCACCGACCAGGTGTTCAGCCCGCCCTACCACCCCTATACGGAGGCGCTGCTGTCCGCCGTTCCAATCGCCGACACCTCGGTCACGAAGGAACATATCGTGCTGGAGGGCGAGATCCCCTCGGCAATGGACCCGCCGCCGGGCTGCCCGTTCCAGACTCGTTGCCGCTGGAAGAAGGACGTGCCCGGCGGGCTTTGCGACCGGGAGGTGCCACCGATAAAGAAGATCGCCGATGGCCACCACATCAAGTGTCACCTGTCGGACGAGAAGCTGGCGCAGATGGTCCCGGTGATCAAGATCGCGGCGGAATAGGCGCCCGCGCCCTTTTGCGACGCTCACAGCGCCCCGGCTCCTGTCCGGGGTGTTTTTTCCTGCCGAAGACGCCCCGGCGGATGAGGCGGTGAAAAAAGAGGGCCCCTTGGGACCCTCTCAGTTTCGCTGTTCAGGCTCGTTCGTTGACCGCCCGGATGTGTTTTTGCCTGCGGCCTGAACCGCGTCAGGGGCGAGCGCACCCGCCCCGTGTTTCAGATCCCGCGCCGGGGCAAGCGGCGCGGAATCCGATCTGTCAGCTACACCCAGACGTCCCGCCGCAGGTGTTGCATTTCATGCAGGTGCCGTTGCGCACCAGCGTGTAGTTGCCGCATTCGCCGCAGGCCTCGCCCTCGTAGCCCTGCATCCGCGCCTTGGTGCGCGCATCGAGCCCGGTGGTCATCGCTGCCGTGGTCGTGGAGCGTGACACCGCCACCATTTCCGTCGTGCCCTCGGAGACCAGCGTGGCGACTGCCTCGCCGGTTTGCGCGTTGAGCGCCGTCACCCCCTGCGCGCCGCCCTGTAGCACCAGCAGTTCCTGCGGCACCCGCTTGCGCAGGTAGCCGGTCGAAGAGATCTGGCGCAGCACGTCCATCGCCGACGACCCCCGGCTGTCGGGCACCTCGCGCACGTTCGACGCGCCTTCCTCCTGGCCGCGGCCGATATCGTCGAAACTGGCCCCTTCAGGTTTCACATGGGCCAGATCGGTGCGGTCGAGATAGCTGACCGCCAGTTCGCGGAAGATGTAGTCGAGGATCGAGGTGGCGTTCTTGATGCTGTCATTTCCTTGCACCATGCCCGCCGGTTCGAACTTGGTGAAGGTGAAGGCATCGACGAATTCTTCCAGCGGCACCCCGTATTGCAGCCCGACGCTGACCGCGATGGCGAAGTTGTTCATCATCGCGCGGAAGCCGGCACCTTCCTTGTGCATGTCGATGAAGATCTCGCCAAGGTTGCCATCCTCGTATTCGCCGGTGCGCAGATAGACCTTGTGGCCGCCGACCACCGCCTTTTGCGTGTAGCCCTTGCGCCGATCCGGCATCTTTTCGCGGTGGGTGCGGATCAGTTCCTTGACCACCACCTTCTCGATCACCTTCTCGGCCAGCACCTGCGCCTTTTGATGCGGCGTGCCGGTTTCCAGAACCTCGGCGGCCTCGTCGTCATCCTCGACCAGCGCGGAAGCCAGCGGTTGGCTCAGCTTCGATCCATCGCGGTAGAGCGCATTGGCCTTCACGCCAAGCGACCACGACAACTCATAGGCCTTCTGGCAATCCTCGATGGTGGCATCGTTGGGCATGTTGATGGTTTTGGAAATCGCGCCCGAGATGAAGCTTTGCGCCGCCGCCATCATGGTGATGTGGCTGTTCACCGACAGAAAGCGCTTGCCGGTCTTGCCACAGGGATTGGCGCAGTCGAAGATGTGGTAATGCTCTTCCTTCAGGTAGGGCGCGCCTTCCAGCGTCATCGTCCCGCAGACATGGTTGTTCGCGGCGTCTATGTCGGCCTTGCTATAGCCAAGGTGGCGCAGCAGGTCGAAAGTCGGGTCGTTCAGCTTCGCCGCCGGGATGCCCAGCTTTGCGGTGCAGAACTCCGCCCCCAGCGTCCACTGGTTGAAGACGAAGCGGATGTCGAAGGCCGAGGGCAGCGCCGCCTCGATCTTTTCCAGTTCCGCATCGCCGAAGCCGTGCCCGCGCAGGGTGGACTGGTTGATCACCGGGGCGTTGCCAAGCGTCGCGTGGCCGACCGCGTGGGCGGTGATCTCCTCGATCTGGGCCGGGGCGTATCCGAGCTTTTCCAACGCCGCCGGAACAGATCGGTTGATGATCTTGAAATAGCCGCCGCCGGCCAGTTTCTTGAACTTCACCAGCGCGAAATCGGGCTCGATCCCGGTGGTATCGCAATCCATCACCAGCCCGATGGTGCCGGTGGGCGCGATCACCGACACCTGCGCGTTGCGGTAGCCGTGCCTTTCGCCAAGGCTAAGGGCCTCGTCCCAGCTTTTCTCGGCCAGGGCCAGCAGCCGTTTGTCGGGGCAGCTTGCGTGGTCGAGCGGCACCGGCTTCACCGCCAGCCCCTCGTAGCCTTCGGCCGCGCCATGGGCGGCGCGGTGGTGGTTGCGGATCACGCGCAGCATGTGGGCGCGGTTCTTCTCATACTTGGCAAATGCCCCCAATTCGCCTGCGATCTCGGCCGAGGTGGTGTAGGCGACACCGGTCAGGATCGCGGTCAGCGCGCCGGCAATCGCCCGGCCCTCGTCGGAATCGTAGCCATAGCCCATGTTCATCAGCAGGCCGCCGATATTGGCATAGCCAAGGCCAAGGGTGCGGAAATCGTAGGATCGCTGCGCGATTTCCTGCGACGGGAACTGCGCCATCATGACCGAGATTTCCAGCGTCAGCGTCCACAGCCGCGTCGCGTGGATGTAGCCCTCCGCGTCGAACACCCCGTCGCGGTAGAAGGTCAGCAGGTTCATCGAGGCCAGGTTGCAGGCCGTGTCGTCAAGGAACATGTATTCCGAGCACGGGTTCGAGCCGCGGATCGCCCCATCTTCGGGGCAGGTGTGCCACGCGTTCACGGTGTCATGATACTGGATGCCGGGATCTGCACAGGCCCAGGCCGCGTGGCCGATCGTATCCCACAGCGCGCGCGCGCGGACGGTCTTGGCAACCTTGCCATCGGTGCGGTTGATCAGCGGCCAGTCAGCATCCTTTTCGACCGCCTCAAGGAACGCATCGGTCACGCGGATCGAGTTGTTGGAGTTCTGCCCGGAGACCGAGTTATAGGCCTCGCTGTCCCAATCCGTGTCGTAGGTCGGAAACTCGATGCCGGTATGGCCCTGCCTGGCGTAGTCGAGCACCCGCTTGATATAGGTCTCGGGGATCGCGCATTTCTTGGCGCTGCGAATCGCGGCCTTGAGGCTCTCATTTGTCTTCGGGTCGACTGCGTCTTCCCGCGTGCCATCCCACGCGGCGATCGCGGCGAAGATGGCGTTCAGCTCGCGTTCATGCATCTTCGATCCAGCGACGATGGAGGCGACCTTTTGCTCCTCCAGCACCTTCCAGTTGATGAACTCCTCGATATCGGGATGGTCGGCATCGACGATCACCATCTTGGCCGCGCGCCGCGTGGTGCCGCCCGACTTGATGGCGCCCGCCGCGCGGTCGCCGATCTTGAGAAAGCCCATCAGGCCCGAGGATTTGCCGCCGCCCGACAGCTTTTCGCCCTCCGCCCGCAACGAAGAGAAGTTGGTGCCGGTGCCGGAGCCGTACTTGAACAGCCGCGCCTCGCGCACCCACAGGTCCATGATGCCGCCGTCGTTCACCAGATCGTCCTTGACCGACTGGATGAAACAGGCGTGCGGCTGCGGATGTTCGTAGGACGAGGTGGATGTCGTCAGCTTGCCGGTCTTGTAATCGACATAGGAATGGCCCTGCGCCGGCCCGTCGATCCCGTAGGCCCAGTGCAGCCCGGTGTTGAACCATTGCGGGCTGTTTGGCGCCGCCATCTGGCGCGCCAGCATCAGTTGCATCTCGTCAAAATAGGCGCGGGCATCGGATTCCCCGGTGAAGTAACCGCCCTTCCAGCCCCAGTAACACCACGCCCCGGCAAGGCGCCGGAACACCTGCCTAGCCGAGGTTTCACCGCCAAAGCGGTCCTTTTCGGGCAGATCGGCAAGCGCCGTTTCATCGGGCACGTGACGCCACAGGAAGGCGGGCACGCCCTTTTCCTTCACCGGCTTGAGTATCTTGGCAACGCCTGCCTTGCGGAAATACTTCTGCGCCAGCACATCCGAGGCGACCTGACTCCAGCCCATCGGCACCTCGACCTCGTCGAGCTTGAACACGGTGGTGCCATCGGGGTTGCGGATTTCGGATGTGGTCAGCGTGAAGTCCAGCCCGGCGTAGGTGTCCTGCCCTGCCCCGGTGAAACGACGTTCGATTCTCATCTGCCTCTTGTCCCTTGACTTTGGATACGGCGTGCCAGCGTGCTTCCGCTCTTGCCGTCTGTTTGACCTGTCGATGAGGGCGAAACGACCCGCCCGAGGAGCACCCAAACCCCGAGCCCAGCCCCCACAGGAGCCTGCATTTCAAGATGATCAGTCACTTGCCCCTTCGCCGCCCCGCCACTATATCTAGTATTGTTCGTTGCGACATGCACAACTTGGCGTATTCTGACATAGGCCGTCAACGCGTTTTTTTACTGTCCTGTTACAAAATCGGCTTGCAAAACGGGCAGGCACCAGACCCGATCCGGTGGCCGACGATTCATCACCCGACCCGGAACGGGATTTTTCCAGAAAACGGGGCGGCTTAGCAGCAAAGCGGAATGCGCCAGCGTTTTTGGACGTCCGGTTTCCGGATCCGGTGCATGTCGTGAAAAAACCGCTGGAGGTGAATACCGCGCCACAGACCGACGCAAGCCGCGACGGAGCAAGGAACGCCGCCGGGGGCGTCGCGTCACAACCGTCCGAGCGCCGCCGCAAACGAGATCGCAACCTGCCCCGCCCGGCCTTGCCGATAAAGCCCGAGCCCCCGAAAGCCCTGCACGCGGGCCACGATATGTTGTGTTCGCAGCCGCGAAAATCGGTCCAGCAGCGCCCGATTTTCCGCCGTCAACCGATGCGCCGAGGCTCCGAGCGCGCGGTTGTTCTGCGCCACCCAGGCCCCGAGGTCGCCGGAAAACACCTGCCGCAGGCGCGAAACGGCCGCCCCGAGACCGCGATTGCTGCCATACTGGTTCTGTCCGTGCTGACGATAGAGAATCGTCTGGGTCTCGTCCCGGATCACCTGCCCGCCGGCCCCGGACACAAGCTGATACAGCCACCAGTCGTGCGTCGCGGGTCCGCCGACAGACAGCGCCTCCGCCGCCGCCGCGCGGGCCAGATCGACCCCGGACCGGTTCAGCAGCATGGTGTTGCCGCCCGCGATGCTCTGCACCAACGCGTTTCGAAAGGATGGCGGACGGTGAAACAGCGGCGAGGCGCGATGACCGGTCAGATCCTCGTCCACGATCCAGCTGGCGCTGCCGTAAAGGGCGGGCGTCTCGGGCGACACCCCGCACAACGCACGCTGCCCGCGATGCAACCGGTCGGGCAGCCAGACATCATCCTGATCGGAGAGCGCCACCCAGTCGGTTCCGTCGGGAACCGACGCCAGCAATGAGAGGAAATTCACCGAAAACCCCTGCCCCGGCCCGGCGACAAGGCGCACCATGCGGCCCTCGGCCTCTTGCGCCTCGGCAAAGCGCGCAAGGATGGCCGGGCCATCATCGCCTGATCCGTCATCGCTGACCGTCAGATCCCAATCCGGCACGGTTTGCGCCACGAAACTGTCAAGCTGGTCCTGCAAATGCGCGGCCCCGTTGCAAAGCCCCATCAGGATCGCCACGCGGCCGGGCCCGGTCATGGCCGACTGTCCCAAAAGAAGAAGCACGCAAACATTGCAGTCCGTCGCAAGGTCCAAACACCGCCGTAACCCTGCCGCGCCGGCCGAGACATGACAAGCCTGAACCCTTCAAGATGGTCGGGGCGGCGAGATTCGAACTCACGACCTTCTGTACCCAAAACAGACGCGCTACCAGGCTGCGCTACGCCCCGATTGGCGTGTCTCCTAGCGCGGCAGGGCCGCCGATGGAAGCCCGATTATTCGCACACCCAGGCGGCCAGGTCAGGATCGACCGCAGGGTGGCGCATTTCGGCCCCCTCAACGATGCCGAGCGTGTCGGACATCCCGCCGTTGATCTCCAGCACGAACTGCACCGCGTCGCCACCGGGGATCGAGGTGCGATCCAGCGGCACCGCGTTTTCATGGATTCGGGTCACGGTTCCGGTCTCGTCCATGAAGATCATGTCGAGCGGGATCAGCGTGTTCTGCATCCAGAAGCTGACCCGCTGTGGCGTCTCGTAGACAAACAGCATCCCCGCCGCACTGGCGAGGTGTTCGCGGTGCATCAGGCCGAGAGCGCGTTCCTCTGGCGTGTCCGCGACCTCGACCCGGAACCGCGCCGTGCCCCAGTCGCCGCGCAGCTCCACCCGGCCCTCGGAACAGGCGGCCTGCGCGGCCCCCGTTGCCAGCATCGCCACAACCGCAAGCGCTGCACCCCGCATCCTAATCCTCCCGCACGTAATCCCAAGGCCGCACCTCGCCGGCCATCTTGCCGCGCGGCCCCTGCACGACGCGCACGATGACTGCCTCGCCCGGTTCGAGATCGGCCAGCCCGAAGCGGCGCAGTACCTCGATATGAACAAAGACATCCTCAGAATGCCCGAAGACATTGGCAAAGCCAAAACCTTTCGTCTTGTCGAACCATTTTACGCGGGCCGGCAGGAACGGGGTTTCCTCCGGCACCTCGATGGCAAGGCCCGGCGCGAAGGCCTCGTCGTCGGGATCCGGTGGGTCGATGGACAGCACCTGTGCCGCCTGAAGGCCGCGCTCCGTTTCCTGCGCCTCGATGCGGATCCGCGAGCCTTGCGCGATCGAGCCTTGCCCGAAATCGCGTAGCACGTTGGTATGCAAAAGGATGTCGGGCCCGCCTTCATCGGCGATGATGAAACCGAACCCCTTGGCATTGTCAAACCACTTGACGGTTCCCATCAGAATGGGCGCCGCCGTTGCGTCGTCCTCTGTCATTGCGGCGATACCTGCACTGTCCCGTTGTCCCCGTTAACGAATGTGAAGACCGATCCGCAGGCGCAAGCGGATT
>PFEX01000161.1:20269-26608 GCA_002783145.1 Rhodobacteraceae bacterium CG17_big_fil_post_rev_8_21_14_2_50_65_11
TTACGAAAACAGGCCTGCCAGCAGGGGCCGATTTGTTAACCTTTGTTAACGCATCTGCCGAATGCGGCATTTGCCGCGGTCAGGGGTTGAGGCGCCGAATATCCCACTCCTCCCCGACCGCGCCGCGCGACCAGCGGAACCGGTCATGCAGGCGAAAGGCGCCATCGGCCCAGAACTCGATTTCCAGCGGGGTGATCCGGTAGCCGCCCCAGAACGGTGGGCGCGACGGGTTGGGACCGTGCTTCGCGGTGACCTTCGCCACCTCGGCCATCAGGTGGGCACGCGACGAAAGCGGCTGCGATTGCTGCGAAGCCCAGGCGCCGAGTCGGCTTTTCAGAGAGCGCGAGGCGTAGTACTCATCCGCCTTCGGACCCTCCTCCTTCTCGACGAGGCCACGTACCCGGATCTGCCGGCGCAGGCTTTTCCAGTGCATCACGAAGGCGGCCTTGCCGGCGCTGTCCAGCTCCTGCGCCTTGGCGGAGCCATAGTTGGTGTAGAACACGAAGGCCCCGGCCTCGATCTCTTTCAGCAGCACCATGCGCACATTGGGCAGGCCGCCCGCGTCCACCGTGGATAGGGCGATCGCGTTGGCGTCGTTCGGCTCGCTGCGTTCTGCCTCGGTCAGCCAGTCACGGGCAATGGCGAAAGGATCGTCGCCCGCGAATAGTCCGGTTCGGTCGCTCATCTTGGGTCTCCGCTTCACTTCGATCTGGACGCTACAGGGGGCGGCATGGTCCGGCAAGCTGTCGTCTTGCTATCTTGATGCAGGCGGCTCGATGGCCTAAACGGTTGCGGACACACGCCAGCGAGGCGCCGAAAAAAGGAACTAGCATGGGTTTGATGACCGGCAAGCGGGGTCTTATCATGGGACTCGCCAATGACAAATCCATTGCCTGGGGCATTGCCAAGGCCTGCGCCGATCAGGGCGCGGACCTGGCCTTTTCCTACCAGGGGGAACAACTGCTAAAGCGGGTGAAACCGCTGGCCGAACAGGTCGGGTCCGACACCATGATCCCCTGCGATGTCACCGACAGCGCCTCGATGGATGCGCTGTTCGCGGCACTGAGGGAAAAATGGGGCACGCTGGATTTCGTCGTTCACGCCATCGGCTTTTCCGACAAGTCAGAGCTGCGTGGGCGCTACGTCGATACCAGCGCCGGGAATTTCCGCATGACCATGGATATCTCGGTCTATTCCTTCACCGCGATCTGTCAGCGCGCGGCAGCGATGATGCGGCCGGGCGGGTCGCTTCTGACGCTGACCTATTACGGCGCCGAGCAGGTGATGCCGCATTACAACGTGATGGGCGTGGCCAAGGCGGCACTGGAGGCCTCGGTCAAGTACATCGCCGAGGACCTCGGCAAGGATGGCATCCGGTGCAACGCGATCTCCGCCGGGCCCATCAAGACGCTGGCCGCTTCCGGTATCGGCGATTTCCGCTATATCATGAAGTGGAACGAGATGAACTCGCCGCTGCGCCGCAACGTGACGCAGGACGAGGTCGGCAAGGCCGCGCTCTACCTCCTGTCCGATCTGGGCAGCGGCACGACGGGCGAAAACCTGCATGTGGACGCCGGGTACCACGTCGTCGGCATGAAGGCGGTCGACGCGCCCGACATGACGCTGGACAAGAAGGACAGCTAGGATGATCACCCCGCTTCCCCATGAAAAGGGGTTCCACATCTCCTGGGACCAGATCCACCGCGATTCGCGTGCGCTTGCGTGGCGGCTGGACAAACACGGCCCCGGCAAGGACGGGGCCTGGCGTGCGGTGGTGGCGATTACCCGTGGCGGCATGGCACCGGCCATGATCGTCGCGCGCGAGCTGGACATCCGCACCGTCGACACGATCTCGATCAAGTCCTATCACCACCAGACACAGGGCGCACCCGTGGTGCTGAACAAACCCGATTCCGAGATGATGGGCGATGGCGAGGGCGTGCTGATCGTCGATGACCTCGTCGATAGCGGCAAGACGCTGCAAATGGTGCGCGACATGTATCCCAAGGCGCATTTCGCAACCGTCTATGCCAAGCCCAAGGGCGAACCGATGGTGGACACGTTCATCACCGGCGTCAGCCAGGATACCTGGATCTTCTTCCCCTGGGACATGGCCCTGCAATATGTCGAACCCTATCGCGGGACGGATTGAAGATTTCCGCGTAAAGTCCCCTGCCTGCCGCGTAAAATCTTCGTCGAAGATTTTCGCACCCGAAAACTCTTCTGGAAGAGTTTTCTAGCCGCGCGCCGCCAAGGCCTCGTGCAGCACATCGCGCACCAGATCCCGCGGCACGTCCGCCGTCACGAAGGCCTCGCCGATCTGGCGCGCGAGGATGAATCGCAGGTGGCCGTCCACCACCTTCTTGTCCTGCCCCATCAGGTCGAGAAGCGCCTCGGCATCCGGCAGATCGCCCGCAATATCGGCAAGGTCTTTCTTCATCCGCATGGCATCGAGATGCGCGCGCACGCGGGACGGCTCTTCCTGGCTGACCAGTCCGAGCCGGCAGGACAGCTCGAACGCCAGGACACAGCCGATCGCCACGCCTTCGCCATGCAGCAGCCGGTCGGAATAGCCCGTTGCCGCCTCCAGCGCGTGGCAGAAGGTGTGCCCGAGGTTGAGCAGCGCACGGTCGCCCTGCTCGGTCTCGTCGCGCACCACGATATCGGCCTTCATCTGGACGGACCGGCGCACCGCCTCGAGCCTCAAGTCAACATCGCCGGCCGCCATCGCTGGCCCGTTCGCTTCCAGCCAGCCGAAGAACCCGGCATCACCCAAAAGCCCGTATTTCTGCACCTCGCCATAGCCGGCGCGGAAATCGCGCGGCGTCAGCGTGCCGAGCACCGCGATATCGGCCAACACCCGCGCGGGCTGATGAAACGCACCGATCAGGTTCTTTCCCGCGACAGAGTTGATCCCGGTCTTGCCGCCCACGGAACTGTCGACCTGCGCCAACAAGCTGGTGGGGATCTGCACGAAGCGCACCCCCCGGCGCAGCACCGCCGCCGCGAAACCGACCAGGTCACCGATCACCCCGCCGCCGAAGGCTACGACGACATCCTTACGCTCCGTTTTCCGGTCCAGCAGCCATTCCACCGTGCGGGTGAATTGCGGCCAGCCCTTGGTCGCCTCGCCCGGCGGCAGCACCAGCACCTCGATGCCGATGCCGGCAGAGTCCAGTCCGGCGCGCAAAGCGTCCAGATGCAGCGCCGCAACCCGGTCCTCGGTCACCACGAAAACACGCGGCCGGGTCAGCAGCGGCGCAATCTCGCTGCCCGCGCGCGCCAAAAGGCCCGGCCCGATGCGCACGTCATAGGCGCGCGCGCCAAGGGCGACATGAACAGTGGCAAGGTTCATTGAGATGTCTCCACGATACCGGCCGCGACAAGCCGCGACAAAACCTCGTCGGTGGTCCGGTCGATGGACCAGTCGGGCCGCGTTTCGATCACGAATTCAGCCTGCTCGTAATCCGGCGTCCGCGCTGCCAGAAGTGCTGCCAGAGTGTCACGCGGTGCAGCCGTGCGCAACAGCGGCCGCGTGTCCTTGTGGCGCACCCGCGACCACAGCAGATCGAGATCGGCCTTCAGCCACACCACCGCCGCACGGGCCGACAGAAGCGCCCGGTTCTCCGGCGATAGCCATGCCCCACCGCCGGTCGAAAGCACGCAAGGCGGTCCCTCCAGAAGACGCGCGATCACCCGGCTTTCCTTGTCGCGAAAGAACGCCTCGCCATAGCGGTCGAAAATCTCGGCAATGGTCAGGCTGGACGCTGTCTCGATCTCGGTATCCGAATCCTCGAACGGCACAGCCAGCCGTGCCGACAGCGCCTTGCCGATCGCCGTCTTGCCCGCCCCCATCATGCCAACCAGCACGACCGTGCGCAGAAGACGTTCGCGGGGATCTGGCGTGGTTTTGCCCATGGCCAAAAAAAACCGTCCTGCCCTTTAGAATTTCCGCTTCAGTTGCCTTATAGTGAAACGAAAGCGGCGGCAAACGTCGAAACACAGGCAGGCTGGGGACACCATGATCAGGCGGATCATCAAGCTACTTTTCTTCTTCGGGGTCATTGGGTTGATCGGGCTCGTCGGCTATGGCTATTCGGGGCTGATGCAGCCGCAGACACGCGAAATCACAAGGCCGGTCGATCTGGATGTGGAGTAGATCGGCATCCCTTGCGCTGATCCTTGCCGCAGCACCCGTGCTGGCGCAGGAGGGGGATATCGCCCTTGCCCCGGAACCGGAATGGCTGTCGGAAACGCTGTTGTCGCCGCATGGCAATATCGCCAGCTCCGCCCTGCCCTCGGACATCACCGAGATGCCGATCGGCGCGGTCAGCCTCGACGCGGTCGGGCTCCTGACGCCGGTGCAGACGGGGCTGCCGGCCGATCTCTGGGCTGGATCTGACTCCGCGGCCCTGGCCAATCTGTTCCGCGCGCAACCCACGCTCGGGCTGCCGGCGGTGCAGGATTTCACCACCATGCTGGCCCTGGCCGAACTGAACCCGCCCCCCGATTCGACCGCTGAGGCAGAGCTGTTTCTGGCCCGGCTCGACATGCTGCTGTCGCGCGGCGCCATCGACCCCGCCCGCGCGCTGATGGAACGCGCCGGACCGACAGCACCACAGGTCTTTCGGCGCTGGTTCGACGTTACCCTGTTGACCGACCAGCCCGACCGCGCCTGCGCCGCGATGCGCGCCAACCCCGACATCGCGCCGTCCTTCCCGGCGCGGATCTTCTGCCTTGCGCGGTCCGGAGACTGGTCGGCGGCGGCCCTCACCCTTGGCACCGGCGAGGCGCTCGGTTTCATCCCCGAGGCCGAGGTGGAATTGATCACCCGCTTTCTCGATCCCGAACTGGCCGAGGGCGAGGCGCTATTGCAGGTGGCGCTGGCGCCTTCGCCGCTACACTACGTGATGCGCGTGGCGATCGGCGAGCGGCCGGGCGCGGGGCAGTTGCCGCTGGCCTTCGCGCATGCAGACCTTGGCGACGTGGCGGGCTGGCGGGCACAGCTTGACGCCGCCGAACGGCTGGCGCGCGCCGGCGCGATCACCCCCGATCAATGGCAATTGATCTATACCAGCCGTGTGCCCTCTGCGTCCGGCGGGGTCTGGGACCGGGTAGCTGCGGTGCAGGCGTTCGACGTGGCGCTTCTGGCGCAGGATACCGAAATGGTGGCCCGGACATTGCCCGACGCCTGGGACGCGATGCACGAGGCGGGGCTGGAAGTGGCCTTCGCAGAGGCTTACGCGCGCCGCCTTCTGGGCCTGCCGCTGACCAATGCACCGGCGCAACTGGCGCGCGAGATTGCGCTGCTGTCGCGCGAATACGAAACGGTGGCGCAGATGGCGGTGCCGCAATCGGCGCGGGAACGGTTCCTTTTCGCCATCGCCCGTGGTCAAAGCACCGACACCTCGCCCGATGGCATGATCGAACGCTTGATCGCGGACGTGTTTTCGCGTGTCGAGATGCCGCAGCGCTACGCAAGCATGGTCGGCGAGGAGCGGATCGGAGAGGCGCTGCTGCGCGCATCGCTGGTGCTGTCGGATGGCGCCGACCCCGTCGACCTGCGCGATGCGCTTGCGCTTTTCCGTGCGCTCGGGCTGGAAAGCGTGGCCCGGCGGGCGGCGCTGCAAATGCTGCTGCTGGACCTGCGCGGATGAGCCTGGGCTGGATTTCCCCGTTCCTGGACGCGCAGGCGGCGGAGCTGAACGCTGCCGAAAACACGCTGCTGGCCTATGGGCGCGACCTTCGGCACGCGGCGGCATGGCTCTCGGCGCAGGGCACGGATTTCGAGCTGGCAAGCCGCCCCGACCTGGAGGCATACCTGATCGCCCTGGAAGCCGATGGCATGGCCCGCGCCACCCGCGCGCGGCGGCTCTCGGCGCTGAAACAGCTCTACCGATTTGCCTATGAGGAAGGCTGGCGCGCCGACAATCCCGCGCTTCAGATCACCGGGCCGGGGCGAGAGAAAAGATTGCCGAAAACCCTTTCCATAGAGGAGGTTGACCGCCTTCTTTCAAGTTCGGAAGCGCATGGCCGCAATACCGGAGACCGTCTACGGAACCATTGCCTGATGCAGCTTCTCTATGCCACGGGGATGCGAGTGAGCGAGTTGGTGAGCCTGCCGGTCGCGGCGGCGCGGGGCGATCCGCAGGTGCTGTTGATCAGGGGAAAGGGCGGCAAGGAGCGCATGGTGCCACTGTCACCCCCGGCGCGGACAGCGCTGGCCGCGTGGCTGGATTATCGGGATGCCGAAGAGGACCGTCTGAAAACCGAGAAAGGCCAGCCGCATTCGCGCTTCCTGTTCGCCTCGCGCGGCAAGGCCGGACACCTGACACGGGT
>PFEX01000112.1 GCA_002783145.1 Rhodobacteraceae bacterium CG17_big_fil_post_rev_8_21_14_2_50_65_11
TGCCGCAGACCTTCCGTGCCCTCGTTGGCCACAAGGAGGCGGTGCAGGACCTGCCCCCCGGCGCGGTGCATCTGGTCGAGGCGGGGCCGTGCCCGTTCCAGATGATCCGCTACGGCCGCAACATCTATGCCACCCAGTTCCACCCCGAGGCCGACGGGCAAAGCTTCGCCACCCGCATCCGCATTTACCGGGGCAAGGGCTATTTCCACCCCGACGAGGCCGGGGCCCTGACCGACGCCTGTCTTGCCGAGGACATCACCGTGCCCGGACAGATCCTGCGCCGTTTCGTCGAGCGGTATCGCGCCGGATGACGGTGCGCGCTGCCGCGACCCATTCATTCCAACGTGACGCCGACCCCGCCGGTTTTGCCGCTTTGAAGTGATCCGGATGCGGCGCCGCGGCGTAGTCTTGTCGCAACAGCCGCTTGGAATACGTGCGTGACTGGCCCATATTGCCAGTTGCGCCCAAAGGGAAAGGGAGCGTCATGAACCTCCAGCTCAACACTATCGTCACAGCACCCGACAGCGCCGAGGCGCGCCGCGCGCTCAAGCTGCTCAAGGCCTGGGCGCGGAATGCATCGGACCGCGAGATCTCGGATCTCGACCCCGCCATCGCGCGGCTTCTGGCGCCCGAAGACGGCTACCCGGCGTTCAGCCGCGATTACCCGCACGGGTTCAAGGCCGATGCCGGTTACAAGGCCGGCCTGCCAGACCTGCAGAATGGCCCCGCCTCGCTGATCAAGGGGCAGAACCGAATCATCCAGCATGTCGGCATATCGAACTTCCGCCTGCCGATCCGCTACCACACCCGCGACAATGGCGACCTGACGCTCGAAACCTCGGTCACCGGCACGGTGAGCCTTGAGGCCGAGAAGAAGGGTATCAACATGTCGCGCATCATGCGCAGCTTCTACAAGCACGCCGAGCGGGTGTTCAGCTTCGACGTGATGGAAAGCGCGCTCGACGCCTACAAGGCCGATCTGGAAAGCTTCGATGCCCGCATCCAGATGCGCTTTTCCTTCCCGATGAAGATCGCAAGCCTGCGCTCGGGCCTCACCGGCTATCAGTATTACGATATCGCGCTGGAACTGGTGGAGGCGTCGGGCACCCGCAAGCGGATCGTGCATCTCGATTACGTCTACAGTTCCACCTGCCCCTGTTCGCTTGAACTGTCGGAGCATGCCCGCGAAAGCCGCCGCCAACTGGCGACGCCGCATTCGCAGCGCTCGGTGGCGCGGATCTCGGTCGAACTGGCCGAGGGGCAGGGCTGCTTGTGGTTCGAGGACCTGATTGAACTGGCGCGCGGCGCGGTGCCCACTGAAACCCAGGTCATGGTCAAGCGCGAGGATGAACAGGCGTTCGCCGAACTCAACGCCGCCAACCCGATTTTCGTCGAGGATGCCGCGCGGCTTTTCGCGCAGGGTCTGCATGGCGAACCACGGATCGGTGATTTCCGCGTCATCGCCAGCCATCAGGAAAGCCTGCACAGCCACGATGCCGTCAGCGTGCTGACCGAGGGGGAGACCTTCGCGGCGCAAAGCCTCGATCCGAAACTGTTCTCGACGATGTTCCACATCGGTTGAGCCTTGCGGTCGGCGCAGGGCGGACCTGCCGGATCGGCATTTGAAACCGCGTCAGGATGACTTACCTTCTTTGGCAGGGAGGAAACCAACCTGACCTTGAAGGGGTTTCCAAATGGCTTTCATGGATATTGCAGGCGCCGGCCGCGCCTCCACCGCATCGGCGCCGCGCGGCGTGCTGTCCCGGATCGGTGCGATCTTCACCCGCGTCGCCGCCGCACAATCGCGTGCCACCGAGGTTGAGCGGCTGAACGCCAAGACCGATGCGGAGCTGGCCCGTATGGGGGTAAGGCGCGAAGACATCGCGCGCTATGTGTTCCGCGACATCCTTTATATCTGAGCGACGACAGATCGCCATGGCCGTCCTTCCGCGAAGAGGGGCGGCCGCGCCACGCGCGCGTCGCGCCGATGAGCGTCCGCGCCGACAAACCGTCAAGGGCAGTTGACAGCGCGCGAAGGGCAGGCCAACGCTCTCGCCCATGTATGACATGCGGCCCGTGGGATATGTGATCGGACTACTGGTCCTTGTTCTGGGGGTCACCATGCTGGTGCCGCTCGGGGCGGAATTTTATTACGACACCGGTAACTGGTGGGTGTTCTTCGAGTCCGCCGTTCTGACCATGCTCGTCGGGGCGCTGAGCGCGCTGGCCTGTGCCAATGGCGTCGGTCCGCGCCTGTCGATCCAGCAGACTTTTCTTCTGACCACCGGCGTCTGGCTGATGTTGCCGATCTTCGGCGCGCTGCCCTTCGTCTTGGGGCCGGAGGGCGAACGCTTCGTCGACGGGGTCTTCGAGGCGATGTCGGGAATGACCACGACCGGCTCCACCGTCTTTACCGGGCTTGACGACCGGCCCGCCGGCATCCTGCTCTGGCGCGGGATGCTGCAATGGTTCGGCGGTGTCGGGATCATTGTCGTGGCAATGGTGTTCCTGCCGGAATTGCGTGTCGGCGGCATGCAGATCTTCAGGTCCGAGGCCTTCGACACAATGGGCAAGATCCTGCCCCGCGCGGGCGAGATCGCGCAGCAGATCTCGGTCATCTATGTCGGGCTGACCGTGATCTGCGCGCTGTGTTATCGCGCGCTCGGCATGCCCGCCTTCGAAGCAACCGTGCATGCGATGACGACGATCTCGACCGGCGGATTTTCCACAACGGACGCGTCTTTCGGGGCCTTTCAGGGGCCGATGGAATACGCCGCAGCGGTCTTCATGATCCTCGCCAGCCTTCCCTTCGTGCGCTACGTGCAACTTGTCGCGGGCACGGCGCGGCCGCTGTTCGTCGACAGCCAGGTGCGGGCCTATCTCGGCACGATCCTGGCCCTTGTGGTCTTTTTCTCGATCTACCGCCTGGTGGCGAATGGCGACCACCTCGAACACGGGGCCCGCGAGGCGGTGTTCAACGTCACCTCGATCATCTCGGGCACCGGCTTTTCCAGCACCGATTACCAGCTTTGGGGCGGCACTGCGGTGGTGATCTTCTTCTTCATCGGTCTCATCGGCGGCTGCGCAGGGTCGACCGCCTGCTCGATCAAGGTGTTCCGATATCAGCTTCTGATGGCGTCGATCTCGACCCAGTTGCGCCGGCTCTATGCGCCGCACGGCGTGTTCGAGCCGCGCTTCGAGGGCCGCAAGGTCAGCGAGGAGGTGCTGTCCTCGGTCATGGCCTTCTTCGTGCTCTTTTTCGTCAGTCTCGGGGTGGTGGCGATGCTGCTCGGGCTGACCGGGCTGGATTTCATCACCTCGGTGTCGGGCGCGGCCACGGCGCTGGCCAATATCGGCCCCGGCCTAGGGACCGAAATCGGCCCGGCGGGCACCTTCACGAACCTCAACGATACTGCCAAATGGGTTCTGACCGCCGCGATGCTGCTGGGCCGGCTGGAATTGATGGCGGTCTTCGTTCTTTTCACCACGCAATTCTGGCGCGGCTGAAAGCCGCCTCATCAAGCCCTTGCGGGGCTTTCTTCGGCCCGTCCACGCACCGCGCAGAAAAGGGAGCAGCTCGGCCCCGGCACGTGCCTGCCCGGTTTGCGCGACCGCTCGCGGGCGGTTTGGCAATGCAAAAGGCGGCCCGCCGGGCACCGTCCTGTGCCTTTCGTGGTGCAGACGAGTGATCCCGAGGTTCGCAGAGCAATTGCCGCTTGGAGCGTTGAGCGGTCAACCGCTGTGGAGCCCCGTGCGCGGGATTGAGCCCTTGCGCTTTCGCGCTTTGATAGCTAAGTGCATGGATTGCGCCCTCCTCCATTAACAGAATTCGGAGTACGACATGGCCCGCGTGACGGTTGAAGATTGTGTTGACAAGGTCCCGAACCGGTTTGAGCTGGTGATTCTCGCCGCCCACCGGGCACGCGAAATTACGGCTGGCAGCCCGGTGACCGTGGATCGAGACAACGACAAGAACCCGGTCGTCGCGCTGCGTGAAATCGCGGATGAAACACAGCAGGCCGATGACCTGCGTGAACGCCTGATCGAATCGAACCAGACCCAGATCGAGGTGGACGAACCAGAGGAAGACGCCATGGCGCTGTTGCAGGGGGTCGAGGCCGACCGTCCCGCGCAAGACGACATGTCCGAGGAACAGATGCTGCGCCAGCTTATGGAAGCGCAGGGCCAGCGTTAAACGACGCCAGGAACGGGACCGGGACGGGAATGATCGACGTCGACGACCTTCTGAGCCTGGTCCGCAACTACAACCCCAAGTGCAATGAGGCCCTGATTCGCGGGGCCTATACCTATGCCAGGAACATGCATGAGGGGCAGTATCGCCGCTCGGGTGAAGCCTATTTCACCCACCCTGTCGAGGTTGCCGCGATATTGACCGAACAGCGTCTGGACGATGCGACCATCGCAACTGCGCTTCTGCACGACACGATCGAGGACACCAAGAGCACCTATTGCGAGGTTGCGGGTTTGTTCGGCACCGATGTGGCCGAACTGGTGGACGGGGTCACCAAGCTGACCAACCTGGAGCTGTCCAGCCGCGAAACCAAGCAGGCGGAAAATTTCCGCAAGCTGTTCATGGCCATGTCGAGGGATCTTCGGGTGATCCTCGTGAAATTGGCAGACCGTCTGCACAACATGCGCACGATCAGGCACATGAAGCCGGAAAAGCAGGCCCAGAAGGCGCGCGAGACGATGGATATCTACGCGCCGCTTGCCGGACGCATGGGCATGCAGTGGATGCGCGACGAACTGGAGGATCTGGCCTTTTCCGTCCTGAACCCCGATGCGCGCAAGTCGATCATGCGCCGCTTCGTGATGCTGCAAAAGGAATCGGGCGACGTCATTCCCAAGATCACCGACGATATCGAGCTGGAGATGCAAAGGCACGGCGTCACCGGCGATGTGCTGGGTCGCGCCAAGAAACCGTTCTCGATCTGGCGCAAGATGCAGGAAAAGGATCTCGCGTTTTCGCGCCTGTCCGACATCTACGGCTTTCGCGTCATCACCGAGACCGAGGATGACTGTTACCGGGTGCTGGGCGCGATCCATCAGCGCTGGCGCGCGGTGCCGACCCGGTTCAAGGATTATATCAGCCAGCCGAAATCGAACGGCTACCGCTCGATCCACACCACGGTGTCGGGGCGCGATGGAAAGCGGGTGGAGGTGCAGATCCGCACCCGCCAGATGCACGAGGTCGCTGAGGCGGGCGTTGCGGCGCACTGGTCCTACAAGGATGGCGTGCGCGCCGAGAACCCCTTTGCCGTGGACCCGGCGAAATGGCTGGCTTCGCTCAACGAACGCTTCGAGATGGCCGAGGATCACGATGAGTTCCTCGAACATGTGAAGCTGGAAATGTATTCTGATCAGGTCTTCTGCTTCACGCCGAAGGGGGATGTGGTCAAGTTGCCGAAGGGAGCCACTCCGCTTGATTTCGCCTATGCGATCCACACGCGGATCGGGCATAGCTGCGTTGGCGCCAAGGTCGATGGCATCCGGGTGCCGCTGTGGACCCGGCTCAAGAACGGGCAGTCGGTGGAAATCATGACCGCCGAGGGACAAACTCCGCAGGCAACATGGATCGACATCGTCAAGACCGGCCGTGCCAAGGCCGCGATTCGCCGCCTGCTGCGAGAGCAGGACCGCGGGCGCTATATCCGGCTCGGGCAGGAACTGGCGCGGGTCGCGTTCGAACATGTTGGCAAGAAAGCCACCGCAAAGGCGCTGGAAACCGCCGCCAAGGCGATGCATGTCGATAGCGGCGACGAGGTTCTGGCCCGGATCGGCGCGGCGGAACTGTCCGCGCGCGAGGTCGTGGCGACGCTTTACCCCGAACTGGTGGTCCGGCCCGAGGACGAGGAGGTCGTGCGCCGTGCGGTGATCGGGCTCGATCCGGCGATTGAGGTCAACCGCGCCCAATGCTGTCAGCCGGTGCCGGGCGAACGCATCGTCGGTGTGCCCTACAAGGGGGTTGGCCCGGTCTTGCACGCGATTGATTGCCCGGCGCTTGCCGATCTCGATGCCATGGCCGACAACTGGATCGACGTGCACTGGACCGAAGGCCGCCATGCCGCCATCCACAACGTCACGATCAACGTGACGATCAGCAACGATCAGGGCGTTCTGGGGCGAATATGCACATTGATCGGTGAACAGAACGCGAATATCTCGGACTTGCATTTTATCGACAGGAAGCCGGACTATTTTCGCCTGCTGATCGATCTGGACGTGCGCGATGCCGAGCATCTGCACGCGGTGATGATGGCCGTCGAGGCTGATAGCGACGTCGCCACGCTGGAGCGTTACCGGAATCTTGACCGGCGCCCCTGACGCGGCCTGTACTGGAGGGTGGACACCCGATGGTGTTCAAACGCAGAGACTCCCGCCACTGGGTCACGGTGGTTGCGCACTGGTTCTATCCGCGCGGCGGCTGGGGGCGGGCGATCCAGTATATCAGGCACCGGCTGCACCGCCTGCCGGGCACACCGGAATCCATTGCGCGCGGCATCTTCGCGGGGGCCTTCACCGTGTTCACCCCGTTCTATGGGATGCATTTCGTCGTCGCGATCATCATCGCGAAACTTGTGCGCGGCAACATCATCGCCGCCCTGCTGGCGACTTTCCTCGGCAATCCGCTGACCTATCTTCCGATTGCGCTGGCATCAATCCATACCGGGTATTTCCTGCTGGGCCGAGAGGCGCGCGGGGTCGGGCGCAACGTCTTTCACGCCTTTTCCGGCGCCTGGCAGGATTTGAAGCATAATTTCTGGGCCATGTTCACGCCCGAACGGGCAGACTGGCACGCATTGGGGGAGTTCTACGACGAGGTGTTCCTGCCGTTCATGGTCGGCTCCATCGTGCCGGGGGTGGTCTGCGGTCTGATCTGCTACTACCTGTCGGTCCCGGTGATCCGCGCCTACCAGCAGCGTCGTCTTGCCAAGCTGCGCGCGAAAATGGACAAGATGCGCATGCAAGCCGGGAACCGGGTCGAGTGACCGGGTGTTTGCAAAAGGGAGTGTCAGGATGACCAGCTGTCCCCGGCTCGGGGTGAATATCGACCATGTGGCGACCGTGCGAAACGCGCGCGGCGGCGCGGTGCCCGACCCGGTCCGCGCGGCGCTTCTGGCTGAGGAGGCGGGGGCCGACGGCATCACCGCGCATCTGCGCGAGGACCGGCGCCATATCTCGGATGACGATATCGAGCGGTTGGTGACGGCGTTGAAAGTGCCGCTCAATTTCGAGATGGCCGCCACCGAGGAAATGCAGGCCATCGCCCTGCGTCACAAACCGCATGCGGTCTGCATCGTGCCCGAAAAGCGCGAGGAGCGCACGACCGAGGGCGGTATGGAGGTCGCGCGCGAGGAAAACCGGCTGGCCCATTACATCGCGCCACTGCGCGCCGCCGGCTGCCGGGTGTCGATCTTCATCGCCGCCGACCGGCGCCAGATCGAGGCGGCGCACCGGATCGGGGCCGAGGTGATCGAACTGCATACCGGTGCCTATTGCGATGCTCATGCCGAGGGCCGCACCGATGCGCGCGACGCCGAACTGGAGGCTCTGCGCGACATGTCCGCCTTTGCCGATTCGCTGGGGCTGGAAGTGCATGCCGGCCACGGGCTGACCTATGACACGGTGCAGCCGGTTGCGGCTTTTCCCGAGATCGCGGAGCTCAACATCGGACATTTCCTGATCGGCGAGGCGATTTTTCGCGGGCTGCCCCCTGCCATCCACGAAATGCGGCGCCTGATCGCGGAGGCAAGGGCATGAAGGGCGGGGCGCTCTTCGCTTTGCTCATCGCGTTGGCCGGCAGCCCCGCGACATCGCAAACCCTGCGCGGGTGCGACACGTTCGAGGCAAATGCCCGCAACACATACCCGCCCTACGAACAGACCATCCGCGGTTATGCCAACGGCGCGATCCGGGTGATCGCGCTCGACACCGGCGAACCGGCCTGCTGCTCGTTCCACGTGATGGTGACGCATCCCTCGCAGGACGGGCTTTACGCGGATTGCACGCTGATCTCGGCCGGTGGATCGCTTGGCTTCGGGGCGCTGTTCGTGGACCGGATCGGCGCCGTTTACGACGCGGCAACGGGGTTGACCGTGACCCTTCCCGTGGGCCACTGGGACGCGGCGGCGGGCGTGATGCGCGAGGTGCCGCTCGGCTTTACCGTCAACCAGGCCACCGGAACGGTATCGCTTGCGGGGACGGGGCGCGGCAAGTGATCCTCGGCGTCGGCACCGATCTTGCCAATATCGACCGCATCCGCGGCGTGCTCGACCGGCATGGCGACCGCTTCCGCAATCGGGTCTACACCGAGGTCGAGCGGGGACGCGCCGAGCGCACCCTCAACCCCGCCGCGACCTATGCCAAGCGGTGGGCCGCGAAAGAGGCCTGTTCCAAGGCGCTCGGCACCGGGTTGCGCATGGGGATCGCGTGGCAGGACATGGCGGTGACAAACCTGGCGACCGGCCAGCCGGTGATACATGTGACCGGCTGGGCCGAAGAGCGCCTGCGCGCCATGACGCCCGCGGGCATGGCCGCCACGATCCATGTCAGCCTGACCGACGACGACCCCTGGGCGCAGGCCTTCGTGGTGATCTCGGCGCATCCGCTGGACGGCGACGCCTTGCCGCCGCGCTGACCCCTGCGCCTTGACAGCCGCCGATTGCGCCCGCATGAAGCGCGAGAACTTTCAGGGTCGGGAGCGACAGGCATGGCAAGCGAGACAAGCAAGGGCGGCGGGATCATGGAGACCGTCAAGACGGTGGTCTATGCCCTCCTGATCGCGGGCGTGTTCCGCACCCTGTTCTTTCAGCCGTTCTGGATCCCCTCGGGGTCGATGAAAGACACTCTGCTGATCGGCGATTTCCTGTTCGTCAACAAGATGGCCTATGGCTATTCGCGCTATTCCTGCCCCTTCGCCATGTGCCCGTTCTCGGGCCGCATCTTCGGCTCTGAACCCGAACGCGGCGATGTCGTCGTCTTCCGCCACCCGGTGAACGGCACCGATTTCATCAAGCGGGTGATCGGCCTGCCCGGTGACCGTGTCCAGATGCGCGACGGGGTTCTCTACATCAGTGTCTATGACCCCGAGGCCGGCACCAATGCCGATTTCGTCGCGGCCTCGCTCGAACCCGAAGAACCCTTCGTCGAGGCGTTTGAACCGCAGGGGCCGGTCGCGCACCGGCCGCGCTGTTCGAACGCGCCGGTGGGTTTGGGCGGCGACTGCGAGAAACAGCGCTTCACCGAGACGCTGCCGGGCGGCGTCAGCCACTCGGTGCTGAACATCGAGGATGGCAGCTTTGCCGACAACACGCCGATCTTCACGGTGCCGGAAGGTGAGTATTTCGTGATGGGCGACAACCGCGACAACAGCCAGGACAGCCGCTTTCCGCAATCGGTGGGCGGCGTCGGCTTCGTGCCGTTTGAAAACCTGATCGGTCGCGCGGACCGTGTCATGTTCTCGTCGGCCGGGGACCGGATGATCTACTTCTGGACCTGGCGCAGCGACCGGTTCTTCAGGGCGGTCGAGTGAAGCTGTCGCACGATCTCATAGCCTTCTGCGACCGGCTGGGTCACAGCTTCGGGCACCCCGATCTGCTGATCCGTGCACTGACGCATTCCTCGCTGTCCTCGCCCACCCGGCCCGACAACCAGCGGCTGGAGTTTCTGGGCGACCGGGTGCTTGGGCTGGTCATGGCCGAGGCGGTGTTGGACCAGGACAAGGCGGCGCCCGAAGGCCGGTTGGCACCGCGCTTCAACGCGCTGGTGCGCAAGGAAACCTGCGCCGAGGTGGCGCGGTCGATCGAGCTTGGGGCGGTTCTGAAGCTTGGCAAGTCGGAGATGAAGACCGGCGGGCGGCGCAAGGACGCGCTGCTGGGAGATGCGATGGAGGCGGTGATCGCGGCGGTCTATCGTGATGGTGGCTACGAGGCCGCGCGCGAGGTGATCCTGCGGCTCTGGGGGGATCGCGTGGCGACGGTGGAAGAGGATTCGCGCGACGCGAAGACCACCTTGCAGGAATGGGCGCAGGCGCGGCGCATGGCACCTCCGGCTTATGTGGAGGTGGCCCGGTCGGGACCGGATCACGCGCCGGTCTTTACCGTTGAGGTGCGCATGGCCACCGGCGCGCATGCAAGGGCCGAGGCGAGATCCAAGCGGCAGGCGGAACAGCAGGCGGCACAGCTGATGCTGGAGAGACTGGGCGCGTGAGGCGCGCGGACTCGGGGCCTCTTCGCCGCGGCTCATCGGCCGGGCTTGCCGGAACTGGTCACCGGCCGGGAATCCGGTTAGACGCAGCGGGATGATCGCAAAGGACAGCTGATACAATGACCACACGCGCGGGCTTTGTCGCCCTGATCGGGGAACCCAACGCGGGCAAGTCCACCTTGCTCAACCGGATGGTCGGGGCAAAGGTCTCGATCGTCACGCACAAGGTGCAGACGACGCGCGCGCGCATTCGCGGCGTGGCGCTGGAGGGCGAGGCGCAGATCGTCTTCGTCGATACGCCGGGGCTGTTCCGCCCGCGCCGCAGGCTTGACCGGGCGATGGTGGCGGCGGCCTGGACCGGTGCGGCGGATGCCGACGTTGTGGTGCTGCTGATCGAGGCGCATCGCGGGCTGACGCCGGGGGTGGACGCGATCCTCGGTGGCTTGCGCGAGCGCGCCGGGGGGCGTCGCGTGGCGCTTGCTGTCAACAAGATCGACCGGGTGCAGGCCGAGGCGCTGCTGGCGCTGACCAAGGCGATGAACGAGGCCTACCCGTTCGAACAGACCTTCCTGATCTCGGCCGAGAAGGGGCATGGCGTCGCCGATCTGCGCCACTGGCTGGCCGGCGCGATGCCGGACGGCCCCTGGCTTTACCCCGAAGACCAGATCGCCGATCTGCCGTTGCGGATGATCGCCTCCGAGATGACGCGCGAGAAGCTGACCCTGCGCCTGCATCAGGAACTGCCCTACCAGTTGACCGTCGAGACGGAAAGCTGGGAGGAGCGCAAGGACGGCAGCGCCCGGATCGACCAGGTGGTCTATGTCGTGCGCGACGGGCACAAGGGGATTGTGCTGGGCAAGAAGGGTGAGACGATCAAATCCGTCAGCCAGGCGGCGCGGGCGGAGCTGGAGGAATTCCTCGGCCGCAAGGTGCATCTATTCCTGCAGGTCAAGGTGCGGCCCGGCTGGCTTGACGAGGCGGAGCGCTTTTCGGAAATGGGGCTCGACTTCAAGGACGGGGCTTGAAACCGTGGCCGCCCGGCTGACGAGCGATTTCTGGGTCAGGGCCTATCTGGCGCGGCTGCGGCTGGCCGATATCCCCGCCTATGTCGTGGCACATGGTGACGATACCGGCGGCGCGGTGCTGGTGAAGGTCAGCACGCTCGACGGCGCGGCGCGGCTTTTCCAGCGGAGCTTTGACCTGATGAGTGGCGAACGCGCCTGGATGGTGCTGCGCGAGGGGGTCGAGACGGAGGTGGATGCCTCGATCCGGCGGCAGCGCGAAATGGATCCGGACCTGTGGGTGATCGAGGTCGAGGATCGCGCCGGACGGCATCTGCTGGATGAACCGGGACTGGCCTGAGCGGTTTCGAATGGCATGCGCCATCCGACCGGCGGGCGCCCCTCCTCAAGCCCCTGCGGGGCCTTCGTCGGGGCGCGTTGCCACGGCGGTCTTAAAGGTCTGTGCGATTTCGGTCGGGGACGGCGCTGGCTGCCGGAACGCGATTGCCTGGCGAGAGGTCCTGAAGGCGGGATCTGCCCGCTTCAGGACCATGACGAGTGTCTGGCGAGTCGGCCCCGCGTCAAGGCCAGGCCGCCGACCGGCGGGCGCATCCGCGCGCCTTGACCCGGTGCCGAATCGCGGTACTTCGCCGCCACGTTTTGGGCTTGGACCGGGGCGTGGCGCCTGTAGGATCGCGGCCATGGATTGGCGCGATGAAGGGGTGCTTCTGGCCGTGCGTCGGCATGGCGAGAGCGCCGCGATCATAGAGGTTTTCACGCCCTCGCACGGGCGTCATGCCGGGCTGGTGCGCGGCGGGGCGGGGCGGCGCATGGCGCCGGTCTTGCAACCCGGCGCGCAGCTTGATCTGAACTGGCGCGCGCGGCTGGAGGATCACATCGGCACCTACACGGTGGAACCGCTGCGCGGCCGCGCCGCCGAGGCGCTTGGCGATGCGGTCGCGCTTGCGGGGCTTTCGGCGGTGTGCAGCCTGCTGGCCTTTTGCCTGCCGGAACGCGAACCGCACTTGCGGCTGTATCATCGATCGGTCGCGCTGCTCGACGCGCTCGGGGCCGAGGGCTGGGCCTATGCCTACCTGCGGTGGGAACTGGCGCTGCTCGACGAGATGGGCTTCGGGCTGGACCTGTCGCGCTGTGCCGTCACCGGTGCGACCGAGGGGCTGAGCCATGTGTCGCCGCGCACGGGGCGGGCGGTGACGCGCGCCGGGGCCGGGGACTGGGTGGACCGCTTGCTGCCCTTGCCCGCCAGCCTGCGTGGCGATCCGTTGGCGGATCGGGGGGATATTTCAGCGGGGTTTGCGGTCACCGGGCATTTTCTTGCGGCGCACCTCGCTCCGGCGCTTGGCGTGAGGCCGCTGCCCCCGGCGCGGCAAAGACTGATCGACCGGCTGGCGCGTCAGGGCTGAGCGCGGCGAAATTCCAGTGTTTCGCCTGAATCGTTGGACAGGATCAGTACCGGCCCCGACACCTCGGCCAGCGTCATCTGCGCCAGCAGCGCAAGATAGGCCTGCTCGGCCTGCAAATCTGGGCAGGCGCGCCGGGTGGCGGCGATCGGGCCGATCGCGACCCACGGGTAGGGGGCGCTCTGGGTGGCGGTGTAGCGGTTGCAGGGGGCGGCACCGCTGATCTGGCCGGGTCCGCTCAGGTCCAGCGTGACTGCGGCAGTCACCGGAATGCCGTCCTGTTCGGTCAGGACCCAGAGCCCTTCGGCATAACCAGAGAGGGTTTCGTCCTGCATGCAGGACGGCAGCAACAGCAGGGCTGTCAGAAATGCAAACAGGCGAACCATGGGACCTCGCAGTGGTCGGGAGCGGGACAGGCAAATTCTTGCCAGTATGGCCGCGACTTGCGCCGGATCAAGGCAGCTTTTCGTGAGGCTGCTACGATCACCGTGGCGTTTTCGCCATTGAGCCACAGGGAAGGGGTGTTATCTCATGAAGAAATATCTTGCGATTTCGGTTTGCGTTCTGGCTTTGGCCGGGGCCACCTGCACGCAGCAGGAGCAGCAGATCTATACCGGTGCCGCGATCGGCGCGATCGGCGGTTTTGCCTTGGCAGAGCTTTTTGACGCGAATTCCAACTGGACCGCGGTGTCAACCCTGGCCGGGGCCGCCGTGGGCGCGGAGGTCGCCCGCAACAACCAGACCGGGCAATGCGCCTACAAGCGTCCCGATGGACGGGTCGACGTGCGACCCTGCTGATGCGCGGGTCCGCCGCTGCAACGGGCCGTCCGCGTGTGAAGGGGGCGGGATGGTGCGCGGATATGACAAGCGCCTGCGCGTCGGGAGAGGTTGACTCGGCGCAAGCGCTGTCGGACAGGAAAGGGTACTGTTGACGCGGGCAATCATCTGCCCGCCCTGAAAGGAGACGCACCCGCCATGTCTGACGCCGCTGCCCCCCCCTCTGCGCCCGCTGAGAGCTGGCTGGAGCATTTCCACGTCACCTTCTTCGCCATCGTCATGGGGCTGGCGGGGCTTGCGCTTGCGTTTCATGCCGGCGAGGTGGCGCTCGGGCTGCCCCTGATCCTGTCGGATGTCGCCTATTACGTCAGCGTCGCGGTGTTCTTGGTTATCTCGGTCTTGTACGCGGCCAAGGCGCTGCTGCACCGTGCAGCGGTGGCTGCGGAATGGGGGCACCCGGTGAAGCTGGCCTTCTTTCCGGCGATCTCGATTTCCCTGCTTTTGCTGGCGACCGCCTCGCTTGGGCGGGTGGATGCGCTGGCGGAACCCCTCTGGCTGCTGGGGGCGGGTCTTCAGGCGGTGCTGACGATTGCGGTTGTCACGGGCTGGATCGGGACCCGGTCGTTCCTGCATGGCCACCTGTCACCGGCGTGGTTCATCCCCGCCGTGGGCAATGTGATCGTGCCGATTGCCGGGGTGCAACTGGGCTATGAGGCGTTGAGCTGGTATTTCATGTCGGTCGGCCTCGTGTTCTGGATCGTGCTGCTGACGCTGGTGTTCAACCGGCTGGTGTTTCACGACCCGCTACCGGGACGCTTGCAGCCGACGCTGGTGATCCTGATCGCGCCGCCCGCCGTGGGGTTCGTGGCGTGGGTGCGGATGATGGGAGAGGTGGACGCCTTCGCAACAATCCTGCTGAACGCGGCCTATTTCTTCACCCTGCTGGTGGCGGTGCAATTGCCGCGCATTGTCCGCTTGCCCTTTGCGCTGTCTTTCTGGGCGCTCAGCTTCCCCTTTGCCGCTGTCACGATTGCCAGTTTCGTGCAGGCCGGGGCGATCGGGTCCGCTGCGCACCGGATGATCGGCGCGGCTCTGCTTGCGGTGCTGTTGGTTGTCATCGCGGTGCTGATCCTGCGCACGCTGAAGGCGGTCATGGCCGGGGATATCTGCAAGCCGGAATAAGAAACGGCCCGCCCTTGATGGGGCGGGCCGCGTGATCGGATCGGCGGAAGATCAGCCCAGAAGCCTGCGGGCGATCACCTGCGCCTGGATCTCGGCGGCACCCTCGAAGATGTTGAGGATGCGCGCATCGCACAGGATGCGGGAAATCTTGTATTCCAGCGCGAAGCCGTTGCCGCCGTGGATCTGCAAGCCATTATCGGCCGCCGCCCAGGCTACGCGCGCGCCGAGGAGCTTGGCCATCCCGGCCTCCAGATCGCAGCGCTTGCCGTGGTCCTTCTGCGCGGCGGAATAGTAGGTCAACTGCCGGGCGATCATGATTTCCACCGCCATCATCGCCAGCTTGCCGGAGACGCGCGGAAAGTCGATCAGCGGCTTGCCGAACTGCTTTCGGTCGAGGGCATACTGCATCGCCGTATCGAGCGCCGATTGCGCCACGCCCACGGCGCGTGCGGCGGTCTGGATGCGGGCCGATTCGAAGGTCTGCATGAGCTGCTTGAAGCCCTGCCCGGTTTCGCCACCCAGCAAGTTCGCGTCGCTGACCTTGAAGCCGTCGAAGCCAAGCTCGTACTCCTTCATGCCGCGATAGCCCAGAACCTCGATCTCGCCGCCGGTCATGCCCTCGGTCGGGAAGGGATCTTCATCGGTGCCGGGGGTCTTTTCGGCAAGGAACATGGACAGGCCCCGGTGGTCGGTCGTCTCCGGGTCGGTTCGGGCCAGAAGCGTCATCACATGGGTGCGCGCAGCGTGGGTGATCCATGTCTTGTTGCCGGTGAT
>PFEX01000111.1:0-5044 GCA_002783145.1 Rhodobacteraceae bacterium CG17_big_fil_post_rev_8_21_14_2_50_65_11
CAAGCCGCCGGGGTTCCGCCACAGGCGGCGATCGAGGCCAATTCGACGGTGGTTCTGGTTGCCAATGTGCTGGCCGGTGGCTTCCTGACGGTGCTGCCGGCGGATATCGCGCGCTTTCTCGTGGGCGGAAAACCGATTGAAATCATTCCGCTTTCCGGGGCCGGTCGGGGCCATGCCGTGGGTCTGGTCGCGCCCTACCGCGAACCCCATACCCCGGTGCTTGCCGCGCTGTTGTCTGAGGCGCGGCGCATGTCAGAGGGGCGCATGTCGGAGGCAGGTTGATAGATAAACGCTATCGACCAACGGAATACCGATATTGAATCGTGAAGGTTTAGGGTGTGATTGGGGGCTGCAAAAAGACCGGAGCCAGCCATGCCCAACCCCATGCCAGCACCGACCGAGGAGGAGATCCGCGATATCGTCGCCGGGCAGCTTCACCTCGAAGGGCCGCTTCTTCCCATCCTGCACGCAGTGCAGCGCAGCTTTGGCCATGTGCCGCAGGCGGCGCTTGGCGTGATTGCCGAGGCGCTCAACATCACCCGCGCCGAGGTGCATGGCGTGATGAGCTTTTACCACGATTTCCGCGAGGTGCCCGCCGGGCGCCACGTGGTGAGGATCTGCCGGGCGGAGGCCTGCCAGGCGATGGGGGCGGACGCGCTCGCCGCGCGGACGCTGGAAAAACTGGGCACGGCCTGGCACGGCACCACGGCCAACGGTGCGGTGACGGTGGAGCCGGTCTATTGCCTCGGCCTGTGTGCCTGCGGTCCCGCCGCGATGGTGGATAACAGGGTGGTGGGCCATGTCGATGACGCGAAGATGGATACGCTGCTGTCGGAGGCGGGCGCATGAGGATCTGGGTTCCCCGCGACAGCGCCGCCAAGGCGCTCGGCGCCGACGCGGTGGCGGAGGCGGTCGCGGTCGAGGCCGCGGCGCGTGGTCTCGACGTGCAGATCGTCCGCAACGGCACCCGTGGCATGATCTGGCTGGAACCGCTGGTGGAAGTGGAACAGGACGGGGTGCGTATCGGTTACGGGCCGGTGTCGCCGGGCGATGTGCCCGCGCTGCTCGACGGCAAGATGCGCTCGCTCGGCCCGGTGGAAGATCTGGACTGGATGCAGCGGCAGGACCGGCTGACCTTCGCCCGCGTCGGCGTGATCGACCCGCTGGACCTTGCCGATTACGAGGCGCATGGCGGTCTTGCGGGGCTGCGGCGCGCGATTGCCATGACGGGCGCGGAGATCGTCGCGGAAGTCACCGGGTCCGGCCTGCGCGGGCGCGGTGGCGCCGGGTTCCCGACCGGGATCAAGTGGAACACGGTTCTGAACGCCGAAGCCGACCGGAAATACATCGTCTGCAACGCCGACGAGGGTGACAGCGGCACCTTCGCCGACCGCATGATCATGGAGGGCGACCCGTTCTGCCTGATCGAGGGCATGGCGATTGCCGGGCTCGGGGTGGGCGCGACCAGGGGCTATGTCTACCTGCGCTCGGAATACCCTGACGCGATCGCGGTGATGCAGGCGGCGTTGCGCGTCGCGCGCGGCGCGGGGGTTCTGGGGCCCGATGTGCTGGGCTCCGGCACGGCGTTCGACATGGAGATCCGCGTCGGCGCCGGGGCCTATGTCTGCGGCGAGGAAACCTCGCTGCTGAATTCGATGGAGGGCAAGCGCGGCGTGGTGCGCGCCAAGCCGCCGCTTCCGGCGCTGGAGGGCTTCCTCGGCAAGCCCACGGTGGTCAACAACGTCCTCAGCCTTGCCACGGTGCCGGTGATCTTCGAGAAGGGCGCGGCGCATTACGCGGGCTTCGGGCTGGGCCGGTCCAAGGGCACGATGCCGATCCAGATCGCCGGCAACGTGAAACGCGGCGGGCTGTTCGAGACCGGGTTCGGGATGCCGTTGGGCGACCTGGTGAACGAGGTTGCGGGCGGCACCGCCACCGGGCGCCCGGTGAAGGCGGTGCAGGTCGGCGGGCCCCTGGGGGCCTACTTTCACCCCGACCAGTTCGACACGCCGTTCGGCTACGAAGCGTTCGACCGGGCCGGCGGGTTGATCGGGCATGCCGGCGTGGTCGTGTTCGACGATTCTGCCGACATGCTGAAGATGGCACGCTTCGCAATGGAATTCTGCGCGGTGGAAAGCTGCGGCAAGTGCACGCCCTGCCGCATCGGCGCTGTCCGGGGCGTCGAGACCATCGACCGGATCGCGCAAGGGGATGCCGACGCGATCGCGCTGCTGGCCGACCTGTGCGAGACCATGAAGGACGGCTCGCTCTGCGCGCTTGGCGGCTTCACGCCGTTCCCGGTGATGTCGGCGCTGGAACGGTTTCCCGACGATTTCGGGCGCCAAAGGGAGGCTGCGGAATGAGTGGGGCCAAGGACAGTTTCGCCGCCTCCGGCGACGACCCGCGCCTCTTCGCTGCCGCTCATCGGCGCGGGCGCGCGATCAAACTGGATGTGCGGGATGGAGACGTTGCCGGGGGCGCTGCCCCCGTCGCCTTGCGGCGACTCCCCCGGAGTATTTGCGCCAAGAAGAAGGTGCAGGAGGTTTCACGATGAAAGACCTTGTCATTCCATGGGACGCCGAGCGTGATTTCGGCACGCCCGCGAAAGTGGGCAAGCCGGTCACGCTGACCATCGACGGCTTCGAGGTGACGGTGCCCGAGGGCACCTCCGTCATGCGGGCCGCATCCGAGGCGGGCTTGCAGATCCCTAAGCTGTGTGCCACCGACAGCGTCGAGGCCTTCGGGTCGTGCCGCCTGTGCGTGGTGGAGGTCGAGGGGCGGCGCGGGACGCCGTCGTCCTGCACCCTGCCGGTGGCCGAGGGCATGGTGGTGCGCACCCAGTCGCAAAAGCTCAAGAAGATCCGCAAGGGGGTGATGGAGCTTTACATCTCCGACCATCCGCTCGATTGCCTGACCTGCGCGGCCAATGGCGATTGCGAATTGCAGGACATGGCCGGCATGGTCGGCCTGCGCGACGTGCGTTACGAGGCGCCGAAAGCGGGCCGTTTCGCCAACCATTTCATCGCCCGCGACACCAGTGGCGAGGCAAACCCCGACTGGCTGCCCAAGGACGACAGCAACCCCTATTTCACCTATGACCCGTCGAAATGTATCGTTTGCAGCCGCTGTGTGCGCGCCTGCGAGGAGGTGCAGGGGACCTTCGCGCTGACGATAGAGGGCCGGGGCTTTGACAGCCGGGTCTCGGCCGGGGCGGCGGGCGACGATTTCATGTCGTCCGATTGCGTCAGCTGCGGCGCCTGCGTGCAGGCCTGCCCGACCGCGACGTTGCAGGAAAGATCCGTCATTGAACTGGGCACGCCGGAACGCGCCGTCATCACCACCTGCGCCTATTGCGGGGTGGGCTGTTCGTTCAAGGCGGAACTCAATGGCGACGAGCTTGTGCGCATGGTGCCTTACAAGAACGGCAAGGCCAATCGCGGGCATTCCTGCGTCAAGGGCCGGTTTGCCTATGGCTATGCCACCCACAAGGACCGGATCCTGAACCCGATGATCCGCGACAGCATCGACGAGCCGTGGAAAGAGGTCAGCTGGGAAGAGGCGCTGGGATTTGCCGCCAGCAGGATGCGCGGCCTGCAAGAGACCTACGGCAAGAAGTCCATCGGTGTCATCACCTCCAGCCGGTGCACCAACGAGGAGACCTTCCTGGTGCAGAAGCTGGCGCGGGCCGTGTTCGAGAACAACAACACCGACACCTGCGCGCGGGTGTGCCATTCGCCCACCGGTTATGGCCTCGGCCAGACCTTCGGTACCTCGGCGGGGACGCAGGATTTCGACAGCGTCGAACATACCGACGTGGTGATCGTGATCGGGGCCAACCCGACCGATGGCCACCCGGTCTTTGCCAGCCGCCTCAAGAAGCGGCTGCGCGCCGGGGCGAAACTGATCGTGATCGACCCGCGCCGGATCGACCTTGTGAAATCGGCGCATATCGAGGCCGCCCATCACCTGCCGCTGCGCCCGGGCACCAACGTTTCTGTCGTGACCTCGCTGGCGCATGTGATCGTGACCGAGGGGCTGATGGATGAGGGGTTCATCCGTGAGCGCTGCGACTGGGAGGAATTCCAGGACTATGCGGCCTTCGTTTCCGACCCGCGCCACAGCCCCGAAGCCAACGAGAGGCTGACCGGCGTCCCGGCGGCGGAGCTGCGCAAGGCGGCGCGCCTTTTTGCCACCGGAGGCAACGGCGCGATCTATTACGGGCTGGGCGTGACGGAACATAGCCAGGGCTCCACCACCGTGATGGGGATCGCCAACCTTGCCATGCTGACCGGCAATATCGGCCGCAAGGGCGTCGGCGTGAACCCGCTGCGCGGGCAGAACAACGTGCAGGGATCCTGCGACATGGGGTCGTTCCCGCATGAACTGCCGGGCTACCGGCATGTCAAGCACGAGGATGTGCGCGAGGTCTTCGAACAGGCCTGGGGGGTGGAGATCGACCCCGAACCCGGCTTGCGCATCCCCAACATGCTGGATGCCGCCGTCGAGGGCACGTTCAAGGGGCTCTATTGCCAGGGTGAGGATATCCTGCAATCGGACCCGGACACCAAGCACGTGGCCGCCGGCCTTGCCGCGATGGACTGCGTCATCGTGCATGACCTGTTCCTGAACGAGACGGCGAATTACGCGCATGTCTTCCTGCCCGGCTCGACCTTCCTGGAAAAGGACGGGACGTTCACCAATGCCGAACGCCGCATCAACCGCGTGCGCAAGGTCATGGCGCCGAAGAACGGCTATGCCGACTGGGAGGTGACGCAGGAACTGGCCAACGCGATGGGGGCGGGCTGGCATTACACCCATCCCGGCCAGATCATGGACGAGATCGCGGCCACGACGCCCTCTTTCGCCGGGGTCAGCTACGAGGTGCTGGAGCAAATGGGATCCGTCCAGTGGCCCTGCAACGCGGATCACCCCGAGGGCACGCCGCTCATGCATGTCGACGGCTTCGTGCGCGGCAAGGGGCGCTTCATCGTCACCGAGTATATCGCCACCGATGAAAAAAGCGGCCCGCGCTTCCCGCTGCTTC
>PFEX01000111.1:5053-15212 GCA_002783145.1 Rhodobacteraceae bacterium CG17_big_fil_post_rev_8_21_14_2_50_65_11
GGCGGATCCTGTCGCAATACAATGTCGGCGCGCAGACGCGGCGCACCGCAAACTCGGCATGGCATGAGGAAGACGTGCTGGAAATACACCCTCACGACGCCGAGAACCGCGGCCTCAAGGATGGCGACTGGGTACGGCTGGCCTCGCGCTCGGGTGAAACGACGCTGCGCGCGAAGGTGACGGACCGGGTCAGCCCCGGCGTGGTCTACACCACCTTCCACCACCCCGACACGCAGGCCAACGTGGTGACCACCGATTACTCGGACTGGGCCACCAATTGCCCCGAATACAAGGTGACTGCGGTGCAGGTCGCACCGTCGAACGGGCCTTCCGAGTGGCAGCAGGGCTACGCCGCACAGGCCGAACGGGCCCGGCGCATCCTGCCGGCGGCGGAGTAGCGCCGTGGCGCGGCCGCTGTCCCGGTCTCTCTCGGGCCTCTCGGTGCAGGGCGGCGGCGGTCTTGCCGTGCGCCGCAACCTGCCCGAGGAGGTGCCGGTCGCGGTGGTCTTCGACGGCACCACGCAGGCGGTGATGATGGCCAGCCCCGGCGACATCGCCGATTTCGCGCATGGGTTTGCGCTGTCGGAGGGCTTTATCGTGCGGCTGGACCAGATCGACAGCTTCGAGGTGGTCGAGCACGGGTCCGGGATCGAGGCGCGCTTCTGGCTGACGGGCGACCGGGCAAAAGCGCTGGACACGCGGCGGCGCCGGATGATGGGTCCTGTGGGCTGCGGCCTGTGCGGTATCGACAGTCTCTCGGAAGCCACCCGCCCGCTGCCGCAAGTGACCGGTGATAGCTTGCGGATCGCAGGCGAAGAGGTGGCCCGCGCCACCGACGCGCTGCGCGCGCGGCAACCGTTGCATGACCAGACCCACGCGGTGCATGCGGCGGGGTTCCTCGTGCCGGGGCAGGGGATCGTGCTGGCGCGCGAGGATGTGGGCCGGCACAACGCGCTCGACAAGCTGATCGGCGCCATGGCGCGGGACGGAATCGACGCGGCCAAAGGCGCTTTCGTTCTGACCAGCCGCGTTTCCGTCGAACTGGTGCAAAAGGCCGCGGTCATCGGCTGCCCGATGCTCATTGCCGTCTCCGCCCCGACGGCGCATGCGCTGCGTCTGGCCGACGCGGCCGGCATCACCGTTGCCGCCTTCGCGCGTGGCGATGGCTTCGATCTTTATTCCCACCCCTCTCGCATCATCACGGAGGGCTACGATGTCCCCTGAGAAAATGGTCACCATGGCCAACCAGATCGCCGGTTTCTTCAAGACCCAACCCGGCGAGGATCAGGCCGAACGCGTTGCGGACCATCTGCGCGATTTCTGGGAGCCGCGCATGCGCGGCCAACTGCGCGCGTATGTCGCCGAGGGCGGTGACGGGCTGGACGATCTGGTGATCGCGGCGGCGCGCAAGATCTAGGGTTCGAAGCCTGACGACAAGCCAGCCGGTGTGTGGCAGGCGGGAACAGGGAAGTCGACCCTGCGGGGCGCAGCGCACGACGGGGCGTGACGTTGACATGGTCCGGGTCCGGCTTGAAGCTGCCATGCGCCTTCCTGTTCCCCGCGCGGAATCAAGGCCGAAAGGCCGCCGCGCGAGCGCCCATCCGCCCCCTGGGGCGGGCGCTTTGCGGCGTCTAACTCCTTACAATCGCCGCAGTAATTGTCACCATAAAACGCGCCGCCCAGCCGTTGCAGCGGCCACCCGGCGAACGGCCGCTCGCGCGGCTCCTCGCTTCGTCTTCAACCGTCCGCTCAAGCCCGGTTCACGCCCCCCCCCAATCCCGCCAAGGCCAGGCACCCGCAAACCGCGCCGGGCCGCCATCGCGCCGCTTGCGTCCTGCGGTGACCATCATCCCGCCCGCGATCTTGTCCGTTTCGGCCATATCGTGCGCTTGAAGCTGGCTGGGTGACGTGACACAAGGCGCCACCCTATACCCCCTTTTGTATGCGACCGATGGGAGGGCCGTGATGCTGGACATTGCTGTGATGCGCGACAGGCTGGCCGAACACTATGAGCTTGCGCCGAATGCGGACCTCGCCGAGGATCTGGCCGATCTCTACGCCAAGATGGACCGCGTCGTACCGCCTGCCGACTGGGCGATGCACGCGCCCTACGTCGCCGCGATCAACCGGTTGAAGCGCGAGCGCAACGCCGTTGTGCTGGCGCATAACTACATGACGCCGGAGATCTACCACGGGATCGCAGATTTCGTCGGCGACAGCCTGCAACTGGCGATCGAGGCGACGCGGACCGACGCTGATGTGATCGTGCAATGCGGCGTGCATTTCATGGCCGAGACGTCGAAGATCCTGAGCCCTGGCAAGATCGTGCTGATCCCCGATACGGGCGCGGGCTGTTCGCTGGCCGAAAGCATCACCGCGGAGGGCGTGGCCGAGATGCGCGCGCGCTATCCCGGCGCGCCGGTGGTGTCCTACGTCAACACCACCGCAGAGGTCAAAGCCGCCTCCGATATCTGCTGCACCTCGTCCAACGCGGCGCAGATCGTCGCCGCGATGGCAGGCGACACGGTGATCATGACCCCCGACACGTACCTTGCGCAGAACGTCGCCCGCGAAGTGCCGCAGAAGAATGTGGTCTGGTGGGAGGGGTCGTGCATCGTGCATGAGCGCTTCACCGCCGAGGATATTGCGGCCTTCCGTGACTGGAACCCCGACACCCGCGTCATCGCGCATCCCGAATGCCCCCCCTCGGTGGTCGATGCCGCGGATTTCTCTGGCTCCACCAAGGGGATCATCGACTACGTGTCGCGCGAGAAGCCTCGAAACGCGATGCTTCTGACGGAATGCTCGATGGCGTCCAACATCGCCGACGCGCTGCCGGAGGTGGACTTCGTGGGTCCCTGCAACATGTGCCCCTACATGAAAAAGATCACGTTGGAGAAGGTGCTCTGGTCGCTGCACACGATGTCGCCCGCGGTCGAGGTGGAGGCACAGACCGCCGAGAAGGCCCGCCGCGCGGTGCAGCGCATGATCGACCTCAGCCGGCAGCTGGGGATCTGACCCAGGTGATCCGAACCGACCGCATTGTGATCGTTGGCGCCGGGATCGGCGCGCTTTACGCGGCTTTGGAACTGGCGCCGCGCCCGGTCCTGATGATCTCGCCCGAGGCATTGGGCGACGGCGCCAGCAGCGCCTGGGCGCAAGGCGGGGTGGCTGCGGCGATGGCCGACAGCGACAGCCCCGAGGCGCATGCCGCCGACACGGTGCGCGCCGGGGCGGGAACGGTGGATGCCACGGTTGCGGCGATGGTCGCGCGCGTGGCGCGGGCGCATATCCTTGACCTCACGGCGCTTGGCGCGCCCTTCGACCGCGACGCCGCCGGTGCCTACGTGATGAGCCGCGAGGCGGCCCATTCCGCGCCCCGCGTGGTGCGGGTCGCAGGCGATCAGGCGGGGCGGCAGATCATGCGAACGCTGATCGCCGCGCTCAGCGAAACGCCTTCGGCGCAGGTCATCGAGGGGGCGCTGGCGACCCGGTTGCAAACCGAGGGCGACCGCGTGACGGGTGTCTGGGTCACGTCGGCGGCGGCGCCCTCCGGCGAGGTGCTGATCGAGGCGCCGGCGGTGCTGCTTGCGGGCGGCGGATCGGGCGGGCTTTATGCGCAGACCACCAACCCGCCGCGCATTCGCGGGCAGGTGATCGGCATGGCGGCGCGGGCCGGGGCGCTCATGGCGGACCCCGAATTCGTGCAATTCCATCCCACCAGTTTCGATATCGGCGAGGATCCCGCGCCGTTGGCGACCGAGGCGTTGCGCGGCGAGGGGGCGGTGCTGATCAACCGGCACGGCGCGCGCTTCATGACCGGCGTCCACCCCGACGCAGAGCTTGCGCCGCGCGATATTGTCGCCCGCGCCATCTTTGCCGAAACGCAAAGCGGCAACCGACCGGTTCTGGACACGCGTGCTGCCCTCGGGGCGGATGTTCTGACGCGTTTTCCCGCCGTGGCAGAGACCTGCGCGCGTGCCGGGATCGACCCGGTGACGCAGACCATCCCGGTCGCGGTCGCGGCGCACTATCACATGGGCGGTATCGCGGCGGATGCGCATGGGCGCAGCAGCCTCGCGGCGCTCTGGGTCTGTGGCGAGGCGGCCTCGACCGGGCTGCACGGCGCCAACCGGCTGGCGTCCAACGGGCTGTTGGAGGCGCTGGTCTTTGCCCGTGCCGCAGCGCGCGACATCGAGCGAGTGGGCGCGGTGCCTGCGCCCGCTGCCGAGCCGGTCGCGCTGTCCTTTCCCGAGGGCGGCCTCGCCGCCGACCATGAGGCGTTGGCCGACCTGCGCCGCACCATGACGGCCCATGTCGGCGTGCGCCGCAACGCCGGCGGGCTCAAAGCCGCTCTTCGCGTCATCGCCCGGCTTGAAGCGGCGCATGCGGACGACCCGTCCTTCTGCAACATGACCGCCACCGCAACGCTCATCGCGGCTGCCGCACTTCAGAGGACCGAAAGCCGCGGCGGCCATTGGCGCGACGATTACCCCAACCCTGACCCGCGCCTTGCACATCGCACGATGATCCGCCTTTCCGAGGCGCTTTGCCTGCGCGAAACCGCCCTGAACGAGACCGCCGATGCCCCATCCTGACCTGCCCGACCTGCCCGACCTGATCCTTGAGCCGCTGGTGCGGGCCGCGTTGATGGAGGATCTTGGATCCTGCGGCGACGTGACCACGCGCGCGGTCATTCCCGACGGGGTGCGCTACGCGGCGCGGCTGCGCGCAAGGCAGGCAGGGGTCGTATCGGGGATGCAGGTCGCGCGGATGGCCTTTCACCGTGTCGACCCGACGCTGGAGGTCTCGGTGCAGCGCCCCGACGGGGCGGCTTGTGCCCCCGGCGAAACGCTGATGACGGTCGCGGGCCGCGCCGCTTCGATCCTGTCCGCCGAGCGCGTGGCGCTCAATTTCGCCGGGCGGCTTTCGGGCATTGCGACGCTGACGGCGCAATTCGTCGCAGCCGCCAAGGGCACGGCTGCCCGCATCACCTGCACCCGCAAGACGACGCCCGGCCTGCGCTTGGTCGAGAAACAGGCGGTGCTGCATGGCGGCGGTTTCAACCATCGTTTCAGTCTCTCTGACGCGATCCTGATCAAGGACAACCACATCGCCGCGGCGGGCGGTGTGCGCGCGGTGCTGGAGGCGGCCAAGGCCACGGCCAGCCACATGATGCGGGTCGAGATCGAGGTCGATACGCCGGATCAACTGGCCGACGTGCTGGCGGTCGGCGGCGCCGACGTGGTTCTGCTTGACAACATGGACAACGAGGCCTTGCGCGCGGCGGTGGCGCTGGTGGCGGGGCGGTTGGTGACGGAGGCCTCTGGCAACATGGCGCTGGCGCGGATTGCCGGGGTGGCGGCGACGGGGGTCGACTACATCTCGGTCGGGGCGCTGACCCATTCGGCGCCGGTGCTGGACCTTGGACTCGACTTCTGATCCGTCGGCAGGTCTGCGCGGAGGACGCGGAGGACGCGGAGGACGCGGCGGCAATGGACAGCGCCGGGGCAGGCTGCTAGCAGAACGCCAGTTTTGAAGGAGTGGGCCATGAGCGATGACAGACAGGGGCTGACCTACGCCGGGGCGGGGGTGGATATCGACGCGGGCAATGCGCTGGTAGAGCGGATCAAGCCTGCCGCCAAGGCCACCGCGAGACCGGGCGTGATGGCAGGGCTGGGCGGCTTTGGCGCGCTCTTCGACCTGAAGGCCGCGGGCTATTCCGACCCGGTGCTGGTGGCGGCGACCGATGGCGTCGGCACAAAGCTGCGCATCGCGATCGACACCGGCCTCTTTGAGACCATCGGTATCGACCTTGTCGCAATGTGCGTCAACGATCTTGTGTGCCAGGGAGCGGAGCCGCTGTTCTTCCTCGACTACTTTGCCACCGGCAAGCTGGAGGTCGAGGCCGCGGCGCGGATCATCGAAGGCATCGCGCGCGGCTGCGAAGTGTCGGGTTGCGCGCTGATCGGCGGTGAGACGGCGGAAATGCCGGGCATGTATGCGGGCGGCGATTTCGACCTTGCGGGCTTTGCCGTTGGCGCGATGGAGCGCGGCGCGTCGCTGCCTGCGGGCGTGGCGGCGGGCGATGTGCTGCTCGGCCTCGCCTCGGACGGGGTGCATTCCAATGGGTATTCGCTGGTGCGCCGGATCGTGGAACGCGCGGGCCTGTCATGGGACGCTGCGGCGCCTTTCGGGGGCGAAAGCCTGGGATGCGCATTGCTGACGCCGACGCGGCTATACGTCAAGCCGGTGCTGGCGGCGCTTCGTGCGGGCGGCGTGCACGGGCTGGCCCATATCACCGGCGGCGGGCTGACCGAGAACCTGCCGCGCGTCCTGCCCGAGGGGCTGGGGGCCGACGTGGATCTTGGCGCCTGGATCCTGCCGCCGGTCTTCGGCTGGCTGGCGCGGGAAGGCGGGCTTGGCGAGGCCGAGATGCTCAAGACCTTCAATGCCGGGATCGGCATGGTGCTGGTGGTCGATGCCGGCCGGGCCGAGGCGCTGGCCGCATTGTTGGAGACCGCGGGCGAGCGCGTGGCGCGGCTCGGCACCGTGCAGGCCGGGAGCGGCGTGCGCTATACGGGGTCCCTTCAGGGATGAAACGGGTGGCGATCCTGATTTCGGGGGGGGGGTCCAACATGGTGGCGCTGGCCGAGAGCATGACCGGCGATCACCCGGCGCGGCCCTGCCTCGTGCTGTCGAACCGGCCTGGCGCCGGCGGGCTGGCCAGGGCCGAAGCGATGGGAATCGCGACTGCCTTGGTCGATCACCGGCGCTTTGGCGCCGACCGGGCCGGGTTCGAGGCGGCGCTGGCGCAGGTGCTGGATGCGGCCCGCCCGGATATCCTGTGCCTTGCGGGTTTCATGCGGGTGCTGACGGAAGGATTCGTCGGCCGCTACGCCGGCCGGATGCTGAACATCCACCCGTCCCTGTTGCCGAAATACCGTGGCCTCGACACCCATGCCCGCGCTTTGGAGGCCGGCGACGAGACGCATGGCTGCACCGTGCACGAGGTGACGCCGGAACTGGACGGCGGGCCGATTCTCGGGCAGGCGCGGGTGCCGGTGCTGGCAGGCGATACGCCCGAGACCCTTGCGGCGCGGGTGCTGGTGCAGGAGCACAGGCTTTACCCCTTGGTTCTGCGGCGCTTTGCCGGCGGTGACAGGCGTCCGGTTCTGCTGTCCTGATACGGGTTCGTCGCCTTGCGGCGCCGATCCGCGCGCCGCTCTTCGGGCGCCTGCGGGCGCCCTCATCGCGGCGCACCGGCGGGCTGACCCGTCTGGGAGCCGATCCGGCGCCTGCGACCGTGACCGCCGCCGGGACGCCTCCGGCGGGAGTATTTTTACAAAGAAGAAGGGGCAGGGCGCGGCCTTTTCTTTCGCCGCAGGCTGGCCTATCACGGGGCTCAAACCGGGCCGAGGCCCCGACCTGACAAGACCAAGAAGGATGGCAACCCCTTGCCCAAGACCCTGACCACGACCGAGGCGCTGGCCGCCTTTTGTGCCCGCGCCGCCAACGTTCCCTATGTCACCGTCGACACCGAGTTCCTGCGCGAACGCACCTATTTCGCGCAACTTTGCCTTGTGCAACTGGCCCTTCCCGGCATCGACGAGAGCGACGCGGTGCTGGTCGACCCATTGGCCGATGGCATGTCGCTGGCGCCGCTTTACGACCTCTTTCGCAATGAAAACGTGGTCAAGGTGTTCCACGCAGCACGGCAGGATCTTGAAATTTTTCATGTCGATGGCGACGTATTGCCCCGACCGCTGTTCGACACGCAGGTGGCGGCGATGGTCTGCGGTTTTGGCGAGCAGGTGGGATACGAGACGCTGGTGCGCAAGATCGCCAAGGCCGGTCTCGACAAATCAAGCCGCTTTACCGACTGGTCGCGCCGGCCGCTGTCGGAGGCGCAGAAGACATACGCGCTGGCCGATGTCACCCATCTGCGCCAGATCTACGAATACCTGTCTGCCGATCTGGCGCGCACCGGGCGCACCGCGTGGATGCAGGAGGAGTTGCGCACGCTGACCGACCGCGACGCCTATGTGGTCGATCCGGAAAACGCCTGGAAGCGGGTCAAGACCCGGACCAATTCCGGCAAGTTCCTTGCGGTTCTGCGTGAACTGGCCCGATTGCGCGAGGAAACCGCGCAAAGCCGCGACATCCCGCGCAACCGGATCATGAAGGACGATGTCCTGGTCGAACTGGCTTCGACCAGGCCGGCGACGGTGCAGGACCTTGGCAAGTCGCGGCTGTTGCAGCGCGAGGCGCGCAAGGGCGACATGGCCGAGGCGATCCTCGCCGCCGTCAAGCGCGGGGTGGAGATGGACCCCGCCGACCACCCGAAACCGGCGGCTCTGCCCGACCGCTCGGCGCTGAACCCGGCGCTGGCCGATTTGTTGCGGGTGCTGCTCAAGGCCAAGGCCGAAGAGGCGGGCGTGGCGCAGAAGCTGATCGCATCGAGTGCCGACCTCGACGGCATTGCCTGCGGCGGGCGCGAGGGGCTCTGGGCGCGGGGCTGGCGCAAGGAGGTATTCGGCAATGATGCGCTGCGGCTGTCCAACGGCGAGATCGCGCTGTCGGCCAAGGGGCAGCAGGTGAAGATCGTTCCGCTGCGGTAAGTCATTGCGGCAGATCAGTTGCGGCGCACACTGCGGCGGTTTTCCTGCGCGATCACGGTGATCGAGCGGATGCCTTCGAGGTCGTGGCGACTGAGCGATGTGGCGGTCACGATCTCGCGCGATCGCGGCGGACCGACGCGGGCGGCCGGGTCGGTTGGCTCGAACACGCGGAACTCGAACACCAGTTCGCGGTCGTCGTCGCTGACCAGCACAAGGTCGGCCTGCCAATAGCCCTGACGCGGCGGCAGGCCGACGGCGCGGACGATGGCGCCGCCCGGCAACGGGTCAACGTCGAGCGCGGTCAGATCCCGGATCAGTGTGCGGTTGTCCACCGGACCTTGCGCGGCGGTGTCCTCGGCTGCGATCCGGTCTTCGCGGGCACTGCCGAACCAGTTCATCGGGTTGAGCCGCGAGGCGCAGCCGGTCAAACCGAGCACCACCACAAGGGCCACGAGAATACGGGTCGTCATCGTTTGCCTCCGCCTGTCACCGGCGTCTTGCGTAGCGCATCGGCGCGGGGTTGAAAAGCGCCTCTGGACCTTTGTCCTGGGGCGGCCTACCTCGTATCCGGAAACAGGACGGAGACGGCAATGACCACCGAAGCGTTTGAAGAGATCGCCGATACCTTCGAATTTCTCGACGACTGGGAAGAGCGGTATCGCCACGTGATCGAACTTGGCAAGGCGATGGACCCGCTCGAAGAGGCGTTTCGGGTGCCCGCCACCAAGGTCGACGGCTGCGCCAGTCAGGTCTGGATCCTGCCCGAGATCGACGGCGACGGGCCGGGGGCGGTGTTCCGGTTTCGGGGCGACAGCGACGCGATGATCGTGCGCGGGCTGATCGCGGTGCTGAAGGCGCTGTATTCCGGGTTGAGTGTTTCGGAGGTGCTGAAGGTCGACGCGGGTGGTCAACTGGCGCGGCTCGGGCTGAACGATCACCTGTCTGCGCAACGCTCGAACGGGCTGCGCGCAATGGTGGAACGGATCCGGCTTCTGGCGGCGCAAACCGCCGGGTAAGTTACCGCGCGGCGACGCTGGCAAGCTCCGCCGCAAGGTCGCCGTAGCCGGTGAAGCGCCGCTCGAAATCAAGCTTCAACAACGCCGCGCAAGACTTTGCTTTTGCGGTCAATTCAGGGTTTTCTGTCTGGGCCTGGTAGACCAGTTTCGTGTAATTTCCGAAATACATGTCGCGCAAGTCCGGGTGGCGGTCGAGGCCGAGCGGTCTGGTCACGAAAGCGTCGAACTGGCGCACGAGAAAATCGGTCAGGTAAAAGGCGGTGATCTCGTCGTCATGCGCGGCGAAGGCGGCGTTGCCTTCGAAGAACGAATAGCAATGCGGTCCGCGCAGCATCTCGACCCCGAGTGCTGCGCAGCGCGCTTGCAACCGCCCGCCGGTGCCGCAATCGGCATAAACAACGAACACCTCGTCATAGTGCGCGCGGTGGGTTGTCACCGCTGCTTCGACGGCATCGGGGATCTGCTCCGGCGTGTTGTGCAGGATCGCGGGCAGGCAGTGCAGGTCAAGGTGATCCCAGCCGT
>PFEX01000242.1 GCA_002783145.1 Rhodobacteraceae bacterium CG17_big_fil_post_rev_8_21_14_2_50_65_11
CGGCGCGATGGTGCCCGCCACGTATGAAGGTGGGGAGGGAGGCGGCACATGGCATCTCGACCTCTGGCCCGACCAGGGGTTCCATCTTCGTCGGACACTTGCGGATGGCGCCGGCGCGCCGGAGTCCTTCGCGGGGCGTTGGCATGCGAACGGTGAGGCGCTCGTGCTGGACCTCGGCGCGGAGTCGCTCGAACTCGAGGTGCGCAACGCCCAGCGTCTGCGCCCCAGCGGTGCGCCCGAGGACGCCACCGACGATCTGGTGACGGACGGCTCGCTGGATCCCGCGACGATCAGCCTGCCTGCGTCGGGCATGTTCACCTATTTCGCCGATGCGCCGACCTTCGTCCACTGCGCCACGGGCCGAATGCACCCCGTCGCGCAGGAGGGCGATTACCCCGCGCTCGAGGCCGCGTATCTGAACGACCGGCCCGGCCTGGCGGAGCCGCTCTTCGTCACGATTGATGCGACAATCGCGCCGCGCGAACAGATGGAAGGGCCAACACGGCTCACGGTGATCGTTGACCGCTACGGCGCCACCTGGCCGGGCGAAGAGTGTGCAAGCGCCGCGGCGGCCCCCTCCCTGACCGGCACGGTCTGGCGCATCCGGTCCCTGGATGGCGAGGACCTGGCCTGGGCGCCTCCCGCGCGAGAGCCTTTTTTCACGCTCCACGACGGCGCAGGAATTTTCAACGCCTCGGTCGGCTGCAACACGATGATGGGCGGGTTCTCAGCCGATCGCGGCAGCCTGAGCTTCACCCCTCCTGCAAGCACGATGATGGCTTGCCCGGACGATCTGGCAGCATGGGAGGTGCGCCTCGGCGAGGTTCTGGGCGCGACGGCGGGGCAGGTCATTGCCGGCCGGACGCTGCGTCTCCTTTCGTCGGATGGGGCCGTGCGTGCGGAACTGGAGGCGGTCTACTTGCCGTGAAAGGAAATGGTCGACCGGACGCCCTCCGCAGTCTGGGCCGCGTCAGCGCCGTCAAATCCGACCTGAGCCCAACCCATTTGAGATTGGGTGTCCGCACCTCAGACATTGCGCATGGGCATCCGGAAGGGACCGCTTCCCCGGTGGTGTTATGATCCGATTTGGTTTCCCTGATCCTTTGAATGGGAGCTTCCCGCGCGACACGGGGGGAAGAATTACCAGGTGAACCGCCTGTTTTGCTTTTGCCACTCCAGCGGGAACGGCTCCAACACACTTGCCAGCGTGACCTCCGGACTCGTCCGCCCGTTCAGGATCTACACCCGCAAGTCGAGCGAGGAAGGGCTCGACATGGAGTTCAACAGCCTCGACGCCCAGCGGGAGGCCTGTGAGGCCTACATCGCCAGCCAGCGATCCGAGGGCTGGGTGCAGGCGTTCCTGAACCGGCCGCTGGAGGGCGTCTGGCCCTTCCTCTGGCTCGACGCCACCTACGTGAAGCTGCGTGAGGGCGGGCGCATCGTCTCGATGGCGGTGATAGTGGCCGTCGCGGTCAACACCGACGGGCGGCGCGAGATCCTCGGGATTACCGTCCTGCCCTCGGAGGCCGAGGCGTTCTGGGCCGAGTTTCTGCGCTCTTTGACCCGGCGCGGGTTGCGGGGTGTGCAACTGGTGATCAGCGACGCCCAGGAGGGCCTCAAGGCCGCCGCGCGCAAGGTCCTTGGCGCAGGATGGCAACGCTGCCGCGTCCATTTCCAGCGCAACCTGCTGGCCCGCGTCGGCAAGACCCACAAGCCCGTGGTCAGCGCGGTGGTGAAGACCGTCTTTGCCAAAAAGGACCGCGACCAGGCCCATACTCGCTGGCGCGAGGTGGCCGACCACCTTCGTGATCGGTTCGGGGATGTCGCAGAGCTCATGGACGAGGCCGAGCACGACGTGCTGGCCTACATGGCCTTCGACGAGAGCCTGCGTTCGAAGCCGCACAGCACCAACCCGCTGGAGCGCGTGAACAAGGAGATCAAGCGGCGGACCAACGTCGTCGGGATCTTTCCAAACCGCGAAGCCGTCATCCGCCTCGTCGGCGCACTCATGCTGGAGCAGAATGATGAGTGGGCCGTCTCACGCCGCTACATGCCGATGGAAAAGCTGACCGCCATATGCAACGATGACGGCGAGACGGCGATGATCGCCGCTCAGTGAACGAGCAACACCAGCTATGAAGAAGCAGGTGGACGCCAGTTCCTACACCCCTTCACGGGGCACTACCCCTGCACTTCCACACGACGCACCCCGATGATGGCCAGCCGCTTCGTGAGCATTCGCCCAGGACTGCGCGCCCTGCGCCGTCCGCGCCGTGCGCTTGGAACACATTCTTCGCCAGATCGAGCCCGACCGTGATAATCTCCGACATGACCGTTCTCCTTTGTGGATCGTCGCAGACCCACCTTGGCACATTGATGCCGTCGGGGGGCAGTCACATCATCAGAGCCGACATTCGGCCAGCCGTCCGGTCGGACCCTCTGGTTGGCAACGAAAACGCTTATTGACATGTAACGGCCGTAACATTATTTCAGAGCCATGGAACACATGACCTGGCTCCTGCTCACCTACAAGGTGCCCCCCGAACCCGCCGCCAAGCGGGTATCTCTCTGGCGCAAGCTAAAGGGCATGGGCGCGGTTTACCTCCAGAACGGCGTCTGCCTGCTGCCCAAGACCGACGACCACGTCCGCCGCCTCAAGATGCTGGAGAACGACATCGCCGAGGCGAAGGGCGAGGCGGTGATCCTCGAGACCGTCGCGCTCGATCCCGCCCAGGAGGCCAAGGTCCTGACCCGCTTCAAGGCCGAGCGCGACGACGCCTATGCCGAATTCATCGACAAATGCGACGATTTCGAGCGCGAGGTGGCCAAGGAGGTGACGGCCAATCACTTCACCTATGCCGAACTCGAAGAGAACGACGTCGATCTGAAGAAGCTTCAGGGCTGGCTCGAGAAGATCCGCAAGCTGGACTTCTACGGCGCCGACCGGGCGGCCGAGGCCGGGGAGCGGCTGGCGGGATGCGTCGCCATTCTGGACGACTACGCGCGCCGGGTCTTCGACGCGCATGACGAGAACAAATGAGGTGAGCGATGCTTGACTGGTCCACTGCAACCCCCGCCATCGGCGCCGCCTTCCTGGCCTCGCTTGTCGAAGTCGTGGAGGCGTTCACCATCGTGCTGGTCGTCGCCACCCTGCGCGGCTGGAAGCCCGCCGTTCTGGGAACCGGGGCGGCACTGGCGACGCTTGGCGCGGTGGTCCTAGTGCTGGGGCCGCTTCTGGACCGGGTGCCGCTGCATGCGCTGCAACTGGTTATCGGCGTCCTGCTTCTGCTGTTCGGCATCGGCTGGCTGCGCAAGGCGTCGCTCCGGGCCGCTGGCGTCATCCCGCTCCATGACGAGAATGCCATCTTCGCGCAGGAAACCGCGGAACTGTCCGAGGCCGTCAGGCGCCAGCAGACTTCGCAGGACTGGATCGCGGGGATCGCCGCCTACAAGGCCGTGCTTCTGGAAGGGCTCGAGGTCATCTTCATCGTGATCGCAGTCGGCGCGGGGCGCGAGCTGTTGTGGCCTGCAAGCCTCGGTGCGCTGGCGGCCTGCGCGCTGGTTCTGGTGGTCGGGGTCATCGCCCATCGCCCGCTGTCGCGCGTGCCGGAGAACACGCTCAAGTTCGGCGTGGGCGTGATGCTTTCGGCCTTCGGCGTGTTCTGGACCGGCGAAGGGCTTGGCGTGGACTGGCCGGGACAGGACCTGGCGCTCTTTGTCTTCGCCGCCGTCTTCCTGCTGGCGGGCCTGATGTTCGCCCGCATGGTGCGGCAACCTGTCCCGGAGGTGGTGCAATGAGCATCCTGAAAGACGTTCTGTCCGAGCTGTTTGGCATGTTCGTGGGCGACGCGCGGTTGACCGCCGCCATCCTCGCCATGGTCGCGGTCGCAGCGGTCCTGATCGACGGCACCGCGCTGCCGCCGCTCGCCGGAGGAATCGCGCTGCTGGCTGGCTGCATCGCGGTTCTGGTCGTCAGCGTCCGCCGGGAGGCGCGCCAACGCGGCGCGGCGATCGCCCGTCCGCCCGAGGATGGTTAAGGCACGCGGCTGCGCATCAAAGCCGCCCCTCCGCCCGGTGGTAACGATCAGCCCCGGCGCACCGTCCAAGGCATGGTCCGCGTCCCGCGCCAGATCCAGCCGCTTCGGCAGCTTGACTTGCGGCACGAGCAGGAAGATCAGCACCGTCGTGCGCCCCCGGCGCCAGCGTTCGGGCGTGACGCGACACCGAGCCCACGACTGTTCAGCCGTCTCCCTACCACCAGCGGGCTGGGCTCGCGGCGACGGTAGACGAAGCGCAGGCGCAGGGTGCGGCGGCGTTCCCATTCACCGGGGGCGGGGATTACCGATCGGCCCGCCTCGCGTGCCAACAGCGGCTTCGATACGAAAAGAAAGGCGCGGCACATCCGGCCATGTCATTCGGCAGTGCTTGCCGCATCGGGCGCGCGCACGACGTGGTCGCGCGCGATCGACATGGATTTCAGGATGGCATGAACCGTCATGCCCGGCTGCAAGGCCATCTGTTCGGCAGCGCGGCGGGTAATGCGGGCAAGAATCTCGTGCCCGCCAACATCGACATGGATCATCACCCCCGGTCCCGCGCCGGGCACGATCCGCGTCACTGTGCCCGCTATGATGTTCTGCGCTGACAACCCGTCGGGGAACGCGCGTGACAGGATCACCTCATGCGCCATGATGCGAACACGCAGGCCCGTGCCGGGCACAGCGTCAATCCACGGCAAGTAGAGCGGCCCCGTCGGCGCATCGAGCCGCGTCAGTCCGTCATCCCCATGTTCCGCGATCACGGCGGGCAGCATCGCGGCCACCTCGCGGATGCCCATGGCGCGCAGGGCATGCGCGTCGGCCATGACCCGCGCCGTGGTGTCTTCTTGCACAACGTGCCCCTTCTCGATCACCACCATACGGTCGGCCAGAAACTGCGCCTCGTTCATGTCATGGGTGACCAACACAACCGGCATGGCCAGATGGGCGCGCAACGCGACGATCTCGTCGTAGAGCTTTTCACGGGTCGCGCGGTCCACGGCCGAAAACGGCTCGTCCAGCAGCAGAGCATGCGGCTTGCGCGCAAGGGCCCGCGCCACAGCAACCCGCTGCTGCTGGCCGCCCGAGAGGTGCGCCGGCTTTCGATGCGCCAGTCCGTGCAGGTTCACGAGGTCGAGGACGCGTTCCGCCTCGGCGTAATCGGCCGTATCCATCGCGGCCATCACGTTCTGCGCCGCTGTCATATGCGGAAACAGCGCGTAGTTCTGGAACACGATCCCTACCCGGCGCCGATGGGGCGGCAGATCGACGCGCGCAGCGGTGTCCAGCCAAGTTGTACCGTTCACCGCGACGCGCGCAGTCTCGGGCCGCCAAAGCCCGGCGATACTGCGTAAAAGCGTCGTCTTGCCCGACCCGGAATGGCCCACGAGTGCGATCAACTCGCCCGGTTCCACCCGGAACGCCACGTCGAGCGGAATGGGCGAGTCTGCCCGTGCCATCACCTCCAGCGCCATCAAGACAGCCTCCGGCCCATCCGCGCCGACAGCCAGTAGGTCAGCGCGATGGTGAAAAGCGAAATGGCCACCAGCACCGCCGACATGATCGCCGCCGCCTGCCCGTCGAAGGCCTGCACCCGGTCATAGATCGCGATGGCGATGGTCCGGGTCTCGCCGGGGATCGAGCCGCCGACCATCAGCACGATGCCGAACTCGCCCAACGTATGGGCAAAGGTCAGCACCATCGCCGTCATCAGCCCCGGCCAGGCCAGGGGCAATTCGACTTTCCACAGCGACGCCAGAGGCGACATTCCGCAGCAACTTGCCGCCTCGCGCACCTCCGCCGGGATCGCCTCGAACCCGCGCTGCGCTGGCTGGATGGCAAAGGGCAGGTTGAAGATCACGCTTGCGACCACCAGCCCCTCGAAACTGAACACCAGCTGATGGCCGAACAGGTTTTGCCACAGCCCTCCCACTGGCGAATTGCGCCCGAAAGCCACCAGCAGATAAAAGCCGAAAACCGTGGGCGGCAGTACCAGCGGCAGCATCACCAGCGCCTCGACCAGCCCCTTGCCGCCGAAACTGCGATAGGCAAGGAACCGGCCCATCAGCACCGCGACTGGCAGAAGGACAGCAACCGTCCATCCCGCCAGCCGCATCGACAGCCAAAGCGCAGTCCAATCCATGGGTTACTCGTTTTCCGGTAGCACGAAACCGTAGCGCTCCATGATCTCGCGCGCGGTTGGCTCCTGCATGTAGGCATAGAAGGCCTCGGCCACTTCGCCTGCGCCGTTCATAAGCACCATGCGCTGACGCAGCGGTTCGTGCCAGTCCTCGGGGATCAGGGCGTAGGTGCCGCGTGTGCTTGCCTCGGGGGCAAGCGCCAGCGAATAGGCGATGATGCCGCCCTCGGCATTGCCGGAGAGTGCGAATTGCGCCGCCTGGCTCACATTTTCGCCAAGCACCATCACGGGTTGCAGATCGTCCCAGATGCCTTTTGTGATCAGCGACTCCATCGCGCGCATCCCGTAGGGTGCGTGATCGGGGTTGGCGATGGCAAAGCGGGTGATCGTGCCTTCCGCCAGCATCTGCGCGAGATTGTCGAGAGACTCGTCCGGCGTGAGCGATGACCCGTTCGGCGCGACCAGCACAACACGCCCCAGCGCATAAAGATCACCTTCGTCGCGGGTCAGGCCCTCGGCGTGAAGCCCGGCGACAAAGCTCTCGTCGGCGGCCATGTACATTTCGAACGGCGCGCCCTCGCGGATCTGACGGGAAAAATTGCCGGTGGAGCCGAAAATGAGCCGCACTTGCATGCTGGTCTCGACGCTGAAAGCCTCGGCAATCTCCGCTACTGCGAAGTGAAGGTCGGACGCGGCGGCCACGACGGGCCTGTCGTCCTGCGCCATCGCCGGCAGCGCGCCCAGAACCAAAGCTGCAAACCTGGCAAGGAGCACCGGCATGGAGCGATTTGTCTGCATGTCTGTCCTCCAGAGATATGTTTTGTCAAATATATCGGGCGAATATGCGCGGCCTGTCAATCGTTATGTTTTGTCAGGAATATCCCTGAGCAACGCCCGCAGCTGGGCAAGCTGCGTCGCACCGGCCTTGTCGGCCTCTGTCTCGAAGGCGCGATAGAGGCTCAGGACGTGGCGCCCTGCATCGGTCAGCACGGCGCCGCCGCCACCCGGTCCACCTCGTGTGCTGTCCACCAGCGGATCGCGGAACATCGCATTCAGCGTGCCGATCAGTTGCCAGGCGCGCTTGTAGCTCATCCCCATCTCGCGGCCTGCCGCTGCGATGGACCCGCAGCGGTCGATCCGTTCGAGCAATTCGGCCTTGCCCGGGCCGATCATGTCGGACTCACCGAAGACGATGCGGATACGAAGGCGCGGACGATGGGATTCGTTTTCCATATCGCTACATTCTTGTGCAGGCAGCGATTTACAAGTCAGGAACGCTGCCAAACGGCATCTCGCGCTTGTCTGCTCTCGTGATACGTCGCAGAACGTGCTCCCGTGGCCCAAGGGCGTCCGCGCCCATGAAAACGCTGCGCGATAACGGAAAGCGCCGCGCAGCCCGGCACCCGATGACACAGAAAAGAGGGCCCGGCCTGACCACGGTTCCTTGCGATCAACCGTCCGTCTTGCGTGCGCAGAAGACATGCCAGTGATAGGGCAGGCCGAACCATTCCATGTCCAGATCGGCATGGCAGAATTCTTCGAAATACGGCGCGAAGGAGGTTACCAGATCGGCACGGTCGGCCATGCAACGCATGATCTCGCCGTTCCGGCTGCCGGCGAAATAGTCATCCTTGATCACCCGATAGCCGGGCCAGTCCGCCTCTTCGCTGTTGCGGAAGATGAAGCTCGTCTTCTTGGGGATGGAGGCGACGATCCAGCCGCCCGGCTTGATCACCCGTGCCATTTCAGCGACGTGATCCTCGAACCGCTGCCCACCAAGCGACATGTAATAGCAACTGTTCCACGTCACCAACCGGTCAAAGCTGGCATCCTCGAACGGCAGCGATCCGGCATGGCCGGTGCGGATATCGGCATCGAACCCGTAGCCCTTCATCCTCTCGCGCAAACCCGCGCAGATCGTGTCGGTGATCTCGACCGCAGACACCTGGAACCCAAGGCCGTGGAAGAACGGCAGGTGTCGACCGTCACCGCAGCCCAGATCCATGATCGACAGGCCGTCGTGCGCGCGCGGCATGGTCAGGTCCGGGAACCGGCCCTTGAAAATGCGGATCACGCCTTCGGCCGGATAGGCCATTTCCGATTGCTCAAGGTAGAGCTTGTCCCACGCTTCGCCCGATTGATACGCCAAGTTCCCTCTCCTTTACTTTGTCGGCTCTGCACGCCTCTTAGGACACGGGTCTTGCGTCGCACAAGCGGCGGGGCGGCGATGCGCCAATTTGCCGGTGTCAACATTGCATGCCACAGGCGATAAGCCTATGACCCCGGAAGTGATCCAGCCCGCGAAATGAACCGAAGCCATGAAAATTCTCGATACCACGCTGCGCGACGGCTCCTACCTGATCAACTTCGGCTTCACGGCCGAGCAGACCACCAGCATCAGCGCCGCGCTGGATGAGGCCGGGATAGACCTGATCGAGGTGGGCCATGGTGTCGGGCTGAACGCCTCGCAAATGGGGCAGGGGCGGGCCGCCGAGACCGACACCGCCTACATGCAGGCGGCGGCAAGGGGTGTCGTGCGCGGCAAATGGGGTATGTTCGCCATCCCCGGCATCTGCGAATTGTCGCATCTCGACGCCTGTTTCGATCACGACATCGGCTTCTTGCGCTTCGGCGTGTCAATCGACGCCTACGCCAAGGTCATGCCCTTCGTGGAAAAGGCCAAGGCTGCCGGGGTGATTGCCTGCGTGAACTTCATGAAATCCTACACCCGCGAACCGCTTGTGTTCGAACAGGCCGCGCGCGAGGTCATGAAGGCGGGCACCGATTACGTCTATGTTGTGGACAGCGCGGGCAACATGACGCCCTCGCGCGTGCGCCAGTATTGCGAACGGCTGCAAGATCTGCCGATCGGCTTTCACGCTCATAACAACCTCGGCCTTGCCATGGCCAATGCGCTTGCCGCAGAGGAATGCGGCGCCGAGATCATAGATTGTTCGCTGCAAGGCATGGGCCGCTGCACCGGCAACACGATGACCGAGCATTTCGTCGCCCTGATGCAGCGCGAAGGCAAGCTTGGCCATATCGACCTGCTGACGCTGCTGGACACGGCCGAGGAACAGGTGCGCCCGCTGTTGCGGCAGGTGGGCCACGATACGGTGGACCTGATCTGCGGCTATTCAGGCTTCCATTCCAGCTACATGGATGTGATCCGGCGCAATGCGATCGAATTCGACGTTGACCCACGCCTGTTGATCATCGAGGTGTGCAAGGAAACCCAGTCCGAAGCGCCCGAGGATCTGGTCCGTGAAAAGGCCCGTGCGCTGCGCACCAGCAGCGAGGCACGCGGCTTTCGCCACCGGTTCCCGCTGACGCAGTATTTCGGGAATGAACAGGACGTTCTTTGAGACCCGCCGCATGCCCGACCTGATCGCCGCCTTCTTCGACAGACTGTCCCGGATCGAGCGCCCGGTGCTGACCGATATCTCGGGCGGGGACCGGCGCGACGTGGCCGGCGCCGACCTGGCGGATCATCTGGACCGCCTGGCCGCGATGCTGCGGCGCAAGGCCGGGGCGTGTCGTGGCGACCGTGTCGTTGCCGTCTTCGACAACACGCTCGAGTCTGCCCTGACCCTGCTGGCGGCGATGCGGCACGGCATGACGCTCGCCCTGCAACCGGTGGGAACGGCGCCGGACGATCTGAAGCGGCTTCAGGCAAGGATCGATGCGCGCGCCGTGATCAACGCCACCCGGCAAGGGGTCTCCGGGGCGACCACGATCAGGCTGCAAGACCTGGCGACCGAAACACCGGTGAAACCCGCCACGGTGCCCGCCCGCACACCGTTCACCATTACCTTCACCAGCGGTTCCACCGGGGTGCCGAAAGGCATCGTTCACGGTGCCGAGAGTTTCCTGACCTGCGCCGAGGCGTTCAACAGGCAGACCGGGATCACCGGACACGACCGGTTCCTGAACGTCATGCCGATGTTCTACATGGCGGGCATTTTCAACGGTATCCTCGCGCCGCTGGCGGCCTCAGCGCCGGTGGTCATCGCGGAAGGGTTCAGCACTGCGACGGCGATGCGGTTCTGGCCGACCGTCGCCACCGAGGCGATCAGCGCGCTGTGGCTGTCGCCGACGATGCTGTCGCTGGTGATGCGGCTGGACCGGACGGACAAGACCGTGCCGCCGGCGATGCGGCGCCTTTTTGTCGGGACAGGCGCCATGACCGCCGCCGCCGCGGAGCAGTTCCACCGGACCTATGGTCTGCCGCCGCTGCAATCCTACGGGTTGTCGGAGCTTCTCTATATCTCGGTCGATCGCGCCGAAGCGCCGAATTTCGGCACCGTGGGGTATCCGCTGGACGATGTCGTCCTGACCTGCGGCGCAGAAGACCCGCTTTCCATCGCCTCGCCCCATGCCTTCCTCGGGTATCTCGTCGACGGGGCGTTGCAGCCGCATGACGGCCCGTTCCTGACCAGTGATCTGGCGCAGGTGTCAGAAAGCGGCGCACTCTACGTCCTTGGACGCGCCGATGACATCATCCTGCGTGGCGGCGTCAACGTGAACCCCGTTGATCTGGAAACCGCCCTTGCCCCCGTCATGGGCGGGCGGCCGTTCTGCGTCATCGGGCAGCGTGACGCGACACTCGGGCAAAAGGTCGTGCTCGTGACGGAAGGTCCGGGCCTGGTCCCCGCTGCCTTTTCCGAGGCGCAAAGGGTCATCCGCGACCATCCCGGCCGGGCGCAGCTTGATGCGGCGGCACATGTCGAAAAGCTGCCCGTCGGGCCGACCGGCAAGATCAGGCGCGCGGCCCTGCGCGCGATGCTTGCGGGCGGTGGCGCATGATCATGGGCCTCAGCCACGTGGCCTTCGGGTGCAGCGATATCGAGGCAGCGACGGCGCGGTTGATCGGGTTCGGCTATGCCGTGCGCTTCGACGCCCCGGCGCTGGAAAACCATGCCGCGAAGACCCCGTTCCTGTCGCGGTATCAGCCGAAACACCATATCCGTGCACTGTCGGCCGAGGGCGCGATGGCGATTGAACTGTTGGATCACGGGGGGCTGGTGGGCGAACAGGCTGCGGCGTTGATCCCGGTTTTCCGCAGTCTGGCGCCCTGCCCTGACTGGCAGGCGCGGGCGCTCGACGATCTGCCGATCTCTGCCGAGGGCCTGAAGAGCCTGTGCAACGCACTCGGCAAGGCACCGCTCGCGTTCCATGATCCGGCGCTGTCGATGACCTTGATGTGGGTTGCCGCAACCGGCGACGCCCCCGGTCTTCATGCCTGCGCCCTGCCGACCGCTGACACCGGGGCGACCGTCGCGCTGCTTGGCCAGTTGCGGTTCCGCCCGGACGCATCGGGCCTCTGGTCGCTTCTGACGCCGCTGCCGGCGCTACAGGCCCGGCTGATCCCCGTCGCGGCCAAGCAGGCCGCCGGCTTTTCGGATGATCCGCGCCTCGATGCGCCCGGCTGCGCCTGCCTTGCCTTGATGGCGCGCGGCACCGATCGCCTGCCGATGCCCGACGCCTTGCAGGGGCACAGGGTTTCTTTTAGCTTGCCGGTCAATGGAAAAGACAGCCGGATTACCCTGGCGCAACCCGAACGTGGGCCAATCATAGAACTGGTGGACCAAACCACATGATCATCGACCTTACCATGACCCTCCGCGAAGGCATCATGACCTTCCCTGTCCACTGGCACCCGGTGGTCGAGATCACCCAGTTGGGGCGGTTTCATGTCGAAGGGCGGGAATCGCGCAAGATCGTGATGGGCACCCACACCGGCACCCATGTCGACGCGCCGCGCCATTTCGTGCCGGGCGGCGAGACCATCGAGAACACCGACCCGGAAATCTACTATGGCCCGGCGCGGGTGCTGGATTTTTCCGACCTGCCCGACAAGTCCGAGGTGACGCTGGCCATGATCAAGGACCGGATCGGCGCGGATTTTCCGCCGCGTCTTCTGTTCCGATACGACTGGGACCGGCGGTTGAGCAACCTCGAATACTATTCCCACCACCCCTACCTGTCCGCCGAGGCCTGCGAATGGCTGGTCGCGCAGGGCGTGAAACTTATCGGCACCGACGCGCCGATGCCCGATGATCCCCGCAACGGCCGTGGTAGCGAGAATGACTCGCCCAATCACACGATCCTGCTGGGCAATGGTGTGGCGATCCTCGAATACCTTGTAAACCTTGCCAGCATTCCGCCGGGCGATTTCATCCTCTCGGCGCTGCCACTGCCCATCGACGGCGGCGACGGCTCGCCGGTTCGCGCCGTGGCGATCGTCGAAAACTGATGGGGCAGGACGTGACCGATATCGAAACCTGGGCCTGCACCTATGTCGAGGGCCTCGACCCCGGTTTTTCCAGCCTCAGCGCGGAGGAGAAGCTGGCCGAAAACCTGTTCACCTCGGGGCGGCTTGACTCCATGGGGCTGATGAACCTGCTGCTCGACGCCGAGGCGCAGTTTGGCTTCATGTTCACGCCCGAGGCTTTTCAGGATCGCCGTCTGCACACGATCGCCGGGCTTGGCGCGGTGATCGGCGAATTGAAAGGCGTCGCATGATCACCCGTGGTGACATCGTTGCCGCCCTTGCCGCGGCGGGTGTCGAACCGGGAATGACCGTGTTCAGCCACGCCAATATCGCCTTTTTCGGCAGGGTCGAGGGCGTCACCGGGATGGATGACCTGATCCGCATCATGCTGGGGTGTTTCGCTGAGGTGCTCGGCCCCGACGGGACGCTGGTTCTGCCGGTCTTCACCTATTCCTTCGGCGCGGACAAGACCGAGAAGGTCTTTGACCTGCAAGGCAGCCTGTCGGCGACCTCGGGTATGGGTAACTGGCTGATCACGACGGGCAGCGGTGCGCGCTCCGCCGATCCGATGCTGTCTGTCGTCGCCACGGGCGGCAAGGCCGAGGCGCTGAGCGCCGATATCGACCCGGTCTGTTTCGGACCGGGCAGCATCTGGGCCCGGCTGCATGCGGAGGACGCGCTGATCTGCAACCTCAATCTCGATAGCGGTTCTACCTACCTGCATTGGGTGGAACGCGAAAACGCTGTGCCCTACCGATCCGACATCCCGATGTCGGGCACGATCATCGACCGGGGGCAGCCGCGCGCCGCCGAAATCGTCTATTCCGGGCGTGCCCTCGATGATCCGCAGGCCGTGCCGAGGTTCGAGGCCTATCACGCCGCCTGCATCGCGCAGGGCATCAGCGCGCAAGTGCCGCTTGGCCGGGGTCAGATCGTCGCACAGCGCGCGCGCACTGCGAAGGACTTCCTTGAAAGGCACCTCGCCGAGCATCCCTATCTTCTGACGGCCCGCAACGACGCATGACAGATCGCACCCCGCCAGCGGCCGAACCGCAAGGCATCGGCGACGCAATGATCGGATGGGCGCGCGACCTCTACCCGATCCGGCGCAGCCTCTCGGGCCCCGGCGTGCGCGAAACCCTTGGCTATCTCGAGGGTCTTTTGCCCGATTTGCAGGTCCACGAGATCGCCACCGGCAGCGCTGTGCTGGATTGGGAGGTGCCCGACGAATGGACCCTGCGCGACGCATATGTCGAGGATGAGGCCGGCAACCGCGTCATCGACATCAACGAACACGGGCTGCACATCCTCGGGTATTCGGAACCGGTCGATACCACCCTCGATCTGGAGGCGCTGCAAAAGCACCTCTATTCCCTGCCCGATCAGCCGGACGCGATTCCCTACGTCACCTCCTACTACAAGCGCCGCTGGGGGTTTTGCCTGAGCCAACGGCAGCGCGACGCGCTGAAACCCGGTCGCTACCGGGTCAGGATCGACGCCGATCTGAAGCCGGGCGTTCTGAACTATGCAGACCTCGTTCTGCCGGGTGAAAGCGAGCGGGAGATCATGTTTTCGACCTATGTTTGCCATCCGATGATGGTGAACAACGAATTGTCTGGCCCCGTTGTCGCCACGGCCCTCGCCCGCTGGCTGGCAACGCGTGACCGGCGCTTCACCTATCGGTTCGTGTTCGTGCCCGAAACCATCGGCGCAGTGATCTATCTCAGCCGGCACATGACCCACCTGAAGGCCTGCACACAGGCCGGGTTCATCCTGACCTGCATCGGCGATGAGCGGGGTTTTTCCTTCATGCCCTCGCGCCTTGGCACCAGCCTCACCGACCGGGTCGCGCGCCATGTTCTCGACCGCTACGCGCCGGATCATGCCGCCTACAGTTTCCTTGAGCGGGGCAGCGACGAGCGGCAGTATTGTAGCCCGCTGGTGGACCTGCCCTTCGTATCCATCATGCGGTCCAAATATGCGACCTACCCTGAATACCATACATCGCTCGACGATTTCTCGCTGGTGACGGCGGCGGGACTGGAAGGCGGATTGTCGATGATGCAGGCCGTCGTCAGGGCGCTGGAGGCAAACCACATCTATCGTGCGACCGTCCCCGGCGAGCCGCAGCTTGGCAAGCGTGGGCTTTACCCGGATCTCAGCACAAAACAGTCGGGTCTGAGTGTGCGGACGATGATGAACATCCTCGCCTACGCCGACGGCCAGCATGACCTGTTGCAGATCGCAGACATCGTCGGTGCCGATATCTTTACCTGTGCCGAGATCGCCCAGACCCTGTTCGACAACCGGTTGCTCAGCCGCGTGGGCGAATAGACCCGCAGGACAGTGCCGTGGCGACGGTCAGGTGCCGCCGAGGGCTGCCTCCACCTCTTGCGCGCGCACCTCGGCACGGGCCTGACGGGCAAGAATTTCGGTGTTGTTGTCCGAA
>PFEX01000094.1:0-483 GCA_002783145.1 Rhodobacteraceae bacterium CG17_big_fil_post_rev_8_21_14_2_50_65_11
AAGGCAGGTTGTTCAGGGGGAAATCGGTTTCGGGGTCGTTGGCGCTTTCGACCCAGCTTTCGCGCAATCCGGTCATCTCGTCCTCACTCGGCATCGGGTTGGTTTTCGGGGCGCGCCGCGTCGAATTCCGGCAGGGCCAGCGCCGCGCGCTCGATCTTGGTCAGGCGGGGGAAGGGCGCAAGGTCCACCCCCCATCTATGGGCGTTGTAAAGCTGCGCAACAAGGCAGATATCGGCAAGGTCCGGGGCCGCGCCGAAGCTGAAAACCGGCCCCTCGGGCAACAGCGCCTGGTAGGCGGCCAGCCCCTTTTGCATCCAGTGTTTCATCCACGCCACCCAGTCGTCCTGTGTCAGCCCGTGTTCGGATTTCAGCCGCGCGCCGAGCTTGAGGTTGTTGACCGGGTGAATATCCATGGCGACGACATGCGCGGCCGCCAGCACCTTGGCGCGGGCCAGCGGATCGGCGGGCAGCAGAGGCGGCTGC
>PFEX01000094.1:493-15497 GCA_002783145.1 Rhodobacteraceae bacterium CG17_big_fil_post_rev_8_21_14_2_50_65_11
CGTCCAGCACCAGCACCGGCACCGCCTCGATCGGGTTCAGCGCCACGTAATCCGCCGCGCGCTGCTGCCCGGCGACGAGGTTCACCGGCACCGTGTCGTAAGACAGCCCCTTGAGGTTCAGCGCGATGCGCACCCGATAAGAGGTCGTGGACCGCCAGTAGCTGTAAAGCTTCATCTCCGCCTCGCCCAAATTTCTGCGCCGAAAATTTGCCCGGAATTTCAAGAATTCCGCCTCACGCTACTTCAGACCGGGCGTGCCGTCGAACTTCTTTTCCAGACTGTCCCAACAGTCGATATAATCGTCCTGCAAGGGCGCCTCTGTCGCCGCGAATGCCGTCAGATGTTGCGGGAAGCGGGTTTCGAACATGAAGCTCATCGTGTTGTCGAGCTTCTCGGGCTTCAGGTCGGCAGTCGACGCACCCTCGAAGGCGGTCTTGTCCGGCCCGTGCGGCAGCATCATGTTATGCAAGGACATCCCGCCCGGCACGAAACCCTGCGGCTTGGCATCGTACTGGCCGTAGATGTTGCCCATCAGTTCCGACATCACGTTCTTGTGGTACCATGGCGGGCGGAACGTGTCCTCTGCCACCATCCAGCGTTCGCGGAACAGCACGAAGTCGATATTTGCGGTGCCCTCGACGCCCGAGGGCGCAGTCAGCACGGTGAAGATCGACGGGTCGGGATGGTCGAACAGGATCGCGCCGACCGGGCAATAGGTGGTCAGGTCATACTTCACCGGTGCGTAATTGCCGTGCCAGGCCACCACGTCGAGCGGGCTGTGCCCGATCTGCGTTTCGTGGAACTGGCCGCACCACTTGATGGTCAGGCTGGACGGCACCTCGCGGTCCTCAAAGGCGGCCACCGGCGTCTTGAAATCGCGGCGGTTGGCCATGCAGTTGGCGCCGATCGGCCCGCGCCCCGGCAGGTCGAACGTCTGGCCGTAATTCTCGCAGACAAAGCCGCGGCAGGGGCCTTCCAGCACCTCCACCCGGTAGACCAGCCCGCGCGGCAGGATGGCGATTTCCTGCGGCGCAAGGTCGATCACGCCCAGTTCCGTGCAAAAGCGCAGGCGCCCCTCCTGCGGGACCACCAGCAATTCGCTGTCGGCGGAGTAGAAATAGCTGTCCACCATCGACTCGGTCACAAGGTAGACATGGCTGGCCATCCCCACCTGCGTGTTGACGTCGCCCGCCGTGGTCATGCTGCGCATGCCGGTCAGCCATGTCAGCGCCTCGTCGCCATGCGGCACCGGATCCCAGCGGTACTGGCCCAGCGAAATGACGTCCGGGTCCACGTGCGGCGCGGATTTCCAGTAGGGCAGGTCGATCTTCCTGTAGCGCCCCGAATGCTTCACCGAAGGCCGGATGCGGTAGCACCATGTCCGCTCGTTCTGGTGGCTCGGTGCGGTGAAGGCAGTGCCCGAAAGTTGCTCGCCGTAAAGCCCGTAATTGCATTTCTGCGGGCTGTTCTGCCCCTGCGGCAGGGCGCCGGGCAGCGCCTCCGTTTCGAAGTCGTTGCCGAAACCGGGCATGTAGGGCAATTCGTTGGCGCGGGTGGCGGCAGTCACCATCCCGGCGGGAAGATCATGGGTCGTCATCGCGCGTCTCCTTGTCGTCGGGCCGCGCGCGGGGCCTCTCCCACCCCGAGGCGCGGCCTTGGCCCTCAGGCCTTGTTCAGTTCCCTGGCGTGCAGCCAGTCGGCATGTTTCGGCGCCTTCTTGGTCTGCGACCATTCTTCCAGCATGTCCCATTTCACCGCATCCATGCGCTTGAGCAGCGCTTCTTCCTCGGGGTCCGGGCAGGCCAGTTCGACGCGGTGCCCGCTCGGATCGAAGAAATAGATCGAATGGAAGAGGGAATGATCGGTGACGCCCAGAACATCGACGCCGTTGGCCTCCAGATGCTCCTTGAAGGCCAGCAATTCGTCGCGGTCCCTTACCTTGAAGGCGATATGCTGCACCCATTCGGGCGTGTTCGGATCGCGGCCGATCTCGGGCTTGGTCGGCAGTTCGAAAAAGGCCAGCACGTTGCCGTTGCCGGCATCGAGAAAGACATGCATGTAGGGGTCTGGCTCGTGGGTCGAGGGCACGTGATCCTCGGCGATGGCCAGCACGAAATCCATGTTGAGCATCTTGTTATACCACTCCACGGTCTCTTTCGCGTCCTTGCAGCGATAGGCAACGTGGTGAATCTGGTCGATCTTCATGCCGGTTCCTCCTCTTTCAGCATGGCGGCGGTCAGGGCTGCGGACAGCACCCCCCGGTCGCCGATATGGTTGGCCAGCACCAGCACCAGACGGGCGTTGAGCGCATCGCTCTCGGCCTTGGTCAGGCCCTCGTGGGCGGCCAGAAGCTCGGCGTAGAAATCATCCGCGCCGGGAATGTTCGGGGTCAGGTTGAGGTCGGACATGGGGCTTACTCCTTGCCGATGGCGCGTTTCAGGGCGGCCTCGACGGCACCCGCGTCGAAGGACGGCCAGCGCGCGGCAACATGCTGGTCGGGGCGGATGAGGTAGACGGCGCTTTCGGCCTCGCCCAGATACCGCTCGTGGATTTCCGGGGTCGCCTCCACCGCCAGCCGGTCGATCTCCAGCCCCTCGCACGTCAGGCTGTCGGGTGCCTCGGCCCCGATCGTCAGCAGCGTGAAGCGCCCGCCAAGTTGACCCAGCAGATAGCCCTCGCCCAGCGGCGCATCGGCGCACGGGCTGCCGGGGCGCGACCGCGCCGGGCCGCCTTGCAGCGCGTCGGCGGTGTTGAGCGGCGAGCCGTCATAGGTGCAAGGCACGCTCAACCGACCGGAATTCACCAGCGGCCGGGCGAATTCATATCGCTCGCTCAGGTCCAGAACCGCGTCGCGCAGGATACGGCTCATCTCCGATTTCGGGGTGATGAAATCGGTCGAGCGGGTGGAATTCATGATGTTCTCGTCGGCGCCGTGGACGCGTTCGACATCGTAACTGTCGAGCAGGGTTTCCGGCGCCGTGCCGTCCATCACCAGTTTCAGTTTCCAGCACAGGTTGTCGGTGTCCTGAAGCCCGGAATTGGCCCCGCGCGCACCGAACGGGCTGACCTGATGGGCCGCGTCGCCGGCAAAGATCACCCGGCCCTGGCGGAACTTCTCCATCCGCCGACACTGGAAGGTGTAGATGGAAACCCATTCCAGCTCGAACTTCACGTCCTCGCCCAGCATCGCCTTGAGCCGCGGGATGACGTTTTCCGGCTTTTTCTCTTCTTCCTTGTCGATATCCCAGCCCAGTTGCAGGTCGATCCGCCAGACGCCATCGGGCTGCTTGTGCAAAAGCGCCGACTGGCCCCGGTTGAACGGCGGGTCGAACCAGAACCAGCGTTCGGTCGGAAAATCGGCCTCCATCACCACGTCGGCGATCAGGAAATTGTCCTCGAAGACGCGGCCCACGAAATCGAGCCCCATCATGGACCGCGTGGGCGATGCCGCGCCGTCGCAGGCAATCAGCCACTCGGCCTGAAGCGGGTATTCGCCGTCCGGCGTATCGACCAGAAGGTCGACATGATCGCCCTTGTCGGCGACTCGCAGCACCTTGTTCAGGCCCCGGATCTCGATCGGCGCGCCCGTCTCCTGCATCTCGCGCACCCGGCGCACGAGGTATTCCTCGAAGTAATATTGTTGCAGGTTGATGAAGGCGGGGAATTCGTGGCCCTCTTCCGGCAGCAGGTTGAAGTCATAGACCTGCCGCTCGTCGAAGAAGACCTTGCCGATGTTCCACTTCACACCCTTTTCGGCCATCTCGCGGCCACAGCCCAGCCGGTCGAGAATCTCCAGCGGCCTCTTGGCATAGCACACCGCGCGGGACCCGAAGCTGACCTTGTCGTTGTCGTCCAGCACGACGACCTCCACCCCCTGCTGGGCAAGGTCGATGGCCGCGCCGAGCCCGATCGGACCCGCCCCGATCACCACCGCCTTGTGGCGCACCGGCGTGTCGGCGTCCTGGTCCGGGGAGCGCGCGTAGGCATAAAGCGGTACCTCGAAGATCTTCCTGTCACTCATCTGGTTCATCGTCTCGCCTCCTCCCCGAGGATCATGTCCAATAGGCCGCGGCACTTGGCACCCGGCCATACTCAAGATGAAAATCGTCCAGTTGCGGCGGGTCGATCCCGGCCTCCGCCACCATCGTGTGGGCCTGCCCCCGGTGGTGGATCTGGTGCTGGAAAAGATGCAGCAGCAGCGCGCCCACTTTTTCCTGTGCCGGCCCCTCGCGGCGCTCTGTTACCCGGCTCTCGTCCAGAATCGCGGGCGTCAGGCCGCGGCAGAATGCGGCCAGCCGCTGGTCCGCCTCCGCCTGCGCTTTCGCCAGTTCGGCCACATTGCCGATCTCGTCGCGGTCATAGACCGACCGCCCCAGACCGCCCGCCTCCAGCGCATCGAGGTAGTAGAGGTCCACCTCGTGGATATGGTTCAGCGTCGCCTTGAGCGACGGAAAGAAGCCCGGTCTCTGCGCCGCGAACGCCTCCTCCGACAGCCCTGCAATCGCGCCGAAGAGCGTGGCATTCGCCCAGGCGTTGTTCAGGGCCATGGTCAGGAACGGATCGCGCATCGCACCTTACCCCTGCAATTGCTCCCACATCTCGATATCGCGCTGCGCCGTCCAGATGCGCGGCGTGTCGATGCCGCGGGCCTCGTCATAGGCGCGGGCGACGTTGAAGGGCAGGCAGTGCTCATAAATCGCGTAGTCGCTGAACTTGGGGTCACAGGCTTCGCGCACCGCCTCCCACGCATCTTTCAGCGTGCCACCCCTCGCCGCGACCCGCGCGGCGGGCTTGTAGGTGCTGGCCACGAAATCGCGGGTGTTCTCGATCGCGGCGTTCACCATCTCGCGGCCCATCAGCGCGTCGCCGCGCCCCGGCGCGATGGCATCGACATCGAACCACTTGATCGCGTCGAGCGTATCGCCCCAGTCGGAAAAATGCCCGTCGCCGCAATAGCAGGCGGAGTGATATTCGACGATATCGCCGGTGAACATCACGTTCTGGTCGGGCACATGGATGACGGCATCGCCCGCCGTGTGGGCGCGGCCCAGATGCATGATATCGACCCGCCGGTTGCCCAGGTAAACGGTCATCGCGTCGGAAAAGGTCGTGGTCGGCCAGGTCAGGCCGGGAATGCTTTCGTGCCCTTCGAACAGGCGCGGGAAACGCTGGAACTCGCTGTCCCAGTCCTCCTGCCCGCGCTCGACGACCATCGCGCGCGCCGTGTCCGACATGATGACCTGCCCCGCGCCATAGGCCGAGGCGCCCAGCACCCGCACCGCGTGGTAATGGGTCATCACAAGGTGGCTGATCGGCTTGTCGGTGACCTCGCGCACCTTTTCGATCACCTTGCCCGCAAGACGCGGCGTCGCCTGCGCCTCGACGATCATCACCGATTCGTCACCGATGATGACGCCGGAATTGGGATCGCCCTCGGCGGTGAAGGCCCAGAGCCCCTCGCCGACCTCGGTGAATGAAATCGTCTTTTCGGTCATGTCCCCCTGGGACGCGAAGGCCTTGGCCATGGTCCGGTATCTCCCTGTCAACGCGGTGATGACGGTGCGGCCCCGTAGCGCCTTTCCGTCGGTCCTGCTCCCTGATATCGTTGCGCTTGCAACAAAAGTCAATACCGTTGCAAGTGCAACGAAGCGGACCGGCAGGCAGGCAGGCAATGACGACACGCGATTTCAGACTGGCCGACTTCCTGCCCTACCGCCTTGCCGTCCTGTCGGAACGGATCAGCCGCCGCCTGTCGCGCATCTACGAGGCGGAGGCCGGGCTCTCGATGGCGGAATGGCGGGTGATGGTGCATCTTGCGCGCTGCCACGCGGTCTCGGTGCGCGAGATTCATGGCTGCGCGAACCTCGACAAGCCCCGCGTCAGCCGCGCGGTCAGCCGACTTGAAACCGCCGGGCTGGTGGAAAAAACCGGCAGCGCCACCGACCAGCGGCTGTTGGTGATTTCGCTGTCGAAACGCGGTCGGGCCCTGCTCGACCGCATCCTGCCGCCCGCGATCGCCTACGAGGCCCGTCTGTTGGCCGCGCTCAGCCCCGCCGACAGGGCAGCGCTCGACATCATTCTCGAAAAGCTCCACCGCGTACTCGATGCCGACGCGCAGGCGCGTCCCCGCTCCCGCCTCGACATCCCCCGCGACACCGCCGAATAGGCGACGACCGGCCCGGTGCGACGCAACGCGAAACACCCCCGGCTTTCATCCCGGCCACAATACCTCGGGGGGGGGGCGGCAGGCGTGGAGGGGGATCCGAACGCCTTTACAGAACAGTGGCTTCGGCACAGCGGCCGTCAGTTTCCCCATATTTCCCTGAAAAAAATCCCAACACCCTGTTCCGAGGGAAGGGACGTTGGCAGGGTCACCAGATCATATCAACTCCGCCACCACACCAACAGCTTTGATCGGGTCGCGGGCAAGGATATGATGGACGAAAACCGAATGGCCGCGTCCCACAACGGCGTTTCGACGATGCGGGGCTTCGGCCGTGGTTTGGCGTGTCCATCCTAACCCCGCGTCGGCTGGAAAACCTCCTGAAGTCCCACATCTAGACCTCCACCCAGCCTTCACCCGTGCGGAGGCGATGGCGGATCGTGTTCGTTTGCCCCAATGTCTGCTCGATGAAGCATCCCTTGCGGGCCGCGGCGACCAGCGCGCGCTGCCGTTCCAGAGGCGCGTCGCTGTCGATACGGATATCGACCTCGAAGCTTCTCGGGGCAGTCTCGTAGACGGGCGGGGCGGGCTGCCAGTCCCAAATCACGCGGACCTCGACCTGCAGGTCGGTGAGCGGCACCTTGAGCCGCTTTGCGAAGGCGCGGATCTGGGTCATCACGCATCCCGTCAGCCCACCGACAAAGAGCGCGAGCGGCGGCGGTGCAGTCGCCTCGCCACCGTGGAAGGCCCCCTCGTCGGTAGCGAGCGAAAAGTGCTCCTCGAACGGCTCTACCATGCGGACCGATAACTCGTTGCGCATCTTGCCGGTCGCGGTGCCGGTGCAGTCGAAGCGGACTGCGGCCGAGGTCTTGGGGAACTCTGTCATTTTGGCGTCCTCTCATTCCAGTGCAACAATGGCACCCCACGCAACGGAACCTGCGCCCACCGTCGGGTGCGTTGTGCACGACGCCCCATGGGCATCCGCCGTCCAGAGGCTGCCATCCGGTTCGGCGAGACTGCATTCGGGGCGCTGTAGCGCCTCGCCGACATGGGACAATGCGGCGCGATTGATCTCGAATCCGTTGATCGGGTCAGATCGCGACACGATCCGCACCTTTCAGCCCGAGGATTTTGCGCGCCTCGTCCGGCGTGGCGATCTCATGGCCCTGAAGTCTCAGGATCTGCGCGATCTTTTCGACCTGCTCGGCGTTCGATTTCGCCTTCTCGCCCTTCGCGATGAAAAGGGAATCCTCAAGACCCACGCGGACATGCCCGCCCATCATTGCGGCCGTTGCCGCGATTCGCATCTGCTGCGCGCCGGCGCCGATGGCCGACCACTGGTATGCGTCGCCAAAGAGCTTGTCGGCGGTCTTCTTGAGGAACATCAGGTTGTCGATTTCCGCCGAGATACCGCCGAGGATGCCCATGACGAACTGCACGAAGATCGGCGCCTTGAAGTACCCCTGGTCAAGGCAGAATTTCAGGTTGTAGAGGTGGCCCACGTCATAGCATTCGTGCTCGAACTTCACGTTGTGGGGATCGCTGCCCAGGTCCTCGGCCACCATGCGGATATCGGCAAAGGTGTTGCGGAAGATGTTGCCTTCCATTGATCGAATATAGCCTTCCTCCCAATCTTCCTTCCACGTGTCGTAGCGGTCGGCGAGCGGATGGATGGAGAAGTTCATGGACCCCATGTTGAGGCTGCACATTTCGGGGCTGAAACGTTGCGCGGCAGGGATGCGTTCGGCGACCGTCATGACCGGGTTGCCGCCGGTGCTTATGTTGATGACCGCGTCGGTGGCCTGCCGGATCCGCGGCAGGAAAAGATCGAAATGCGCCGGATCGACGGACGGTGCGCCGGTCTCGGGGTGGCGCGCGTGCAGGTGTATGATGGCCGCGCCGGCCTCCGCCGCCGCGATGGCCTGATCGGCGATGTCGTTTGGCGTCACCGGAAGGGCTTCGGACATGGTGGGCGTATGGACGGCTCCCGTAATTGCACAGGTGATAATCGTTTTGGACATGTTTACTCCTCCAGAATGGCGACGGCACGGGTGAAGCCGGCGGAGGCCGCCTTGATCTTCACGGGGAAGCAGCAGACGGTAAAACCGGTTGCGGGCAGGCTCTCGAGGTTGGCGAGCTTTTCCATATGGCAGTAGCCGATCTCCATCGACGCGCGATGCCCCTCCCAGATGATCGAGGGGTCGTGCATCTCGGCCCAGCGCTGCGCCGTGTGGGAAAAGGGCGCGTCCCAGGACCAGGCGTCGGTGCCGGTCACCCGCACGCCGCGCTCCAGCAGGTAAAGCGTCGCCTCGCGGCCCATTCCGCAGCCGGAATGGATGTAGTCGGGCTGGCCGTATTTTGCCCCGGCCGAGGTGTTGACGACGACGATGTCGAGCGGCTGGATCTCGTGACCGATCCGTTCCAACTCTGCCTCCACATCGGCGGCGCTGACGACGTGACCGTCGGGCAAATGGCGAAAGTCGAGCTTCACGCCCGGGTTCATGCACCAGTCCAGCGGCACCTCGTCGATGGTCATCGCGCGCTTGCCGCCGTCCATGGTGGAATGATGGTGATACGGCGCATCCAGATGCGTGCCGTTATGGGTGGCGACCTTCAGGAACTCGATCGCCCAGCCCTCGCCGCCGGGCAGATCCTCGCGCTTGAGGCCGGGAAAGAATCCCATGACCTGTTCAGCGGTCTCGTCGGGGCGCATATAGGTAATCTCGGGCAGCATGATCGGCGGGTCCGAGGCGATGTCGGCCTCCAGCGCCACCGAGATGTCGACGATATGTCTGGGCATGAAAACCTCCTAGCGGCCCAGAAGGCCGGTTGCGATCTCGGGCACGGCGATCACCGCGCCGAGGCAGATCAGCATCATCAGCGCGAAGGGCGCGGCGCCCAGGAAGATGTCCGACAGCGAGATGTCGGGATCGTCGAGCGTCGACTTGATGACGTAGACGGATATGCCGAAGGGCGGCGTCAGAAGGCCGATCTCCACCGCGATGACAGTGATGATCCCGAACCAGATCAGGTCTATTCGCATGGTCTGCACAATGGGCAGCATGAGTGGCACGAGGATCAGCATGATCGACGAGGAGTCGAGGATCATGCCGAACAGGATCACCACCAGCACGTAGAGCAGGATGAAGGCGATCGGTGTCAGGTCGGCCGCCACGACCATGCCGCCGAAGGTGCCGGGCAGGCCGGAGAAGGCGAGCATCCGCGAATACATCTGCGCCGCGATGATGAGAAAGCAGACCGAGGCGGTGACGAGGCCGGTCTCGACCAGCACCTGCCAGAGCGAACGAAGCGTCAGTGTGCCCTTCGCGAAGCCGATGACAAGTGCGCCGATCGTGCCCATCGCGCCTGCCTCGACGGGGGTGAAGATCCCGCCGTAAATGCCGCCCAGCACCAACAGGATCAGCAGGGTGATGGGCCCGCCCTTCGCGACAAGGTCGCGGGACGAAAAGTCTCCGCCACCCTCGCTGAGGGTCTCGCCCACGAAGCCGGGAAGGAAGGTCGCCATCAGGACCGTCCCGATCCCGAAGAAGACCGCGAGCAGGAGGCCGGGGCCGATCCCCGCGAGAAACAAAGCGCCGACGCTTTGCTCCGTCAGGAGGCCGTAGAGGATCAGCAGCAACGAAGGTGGGATCAGCATTCCCAGCACTGACGATCCTGCCACAACGCCGACGGAGAAGCGCGGCGTATAGCCGTGGCGCCGCATCTCGGGCACCGCGAGGCGGGTGAAGACGGCGGCCGAGGCGATGGAGATGCCGGTGATGGCAGCGAAGATCGTGTTGGCCCCGATCGTGCCCACGCCGAGCCCGCCCCTGATACGCCGGAACATGGCGTTGGCCACGTCGAAGGCGTCGCGGCCCATTCCCGACTGGCTGACCACGAAGCCCATCAGCACGAAGAGCGGCACGACGCCGAAGAAGTAGCTCGAAATCGCGTCATTGGCCGCCAGTCCCAGCATCCGCGAGGCCAGCACGACGGAATCCATCATGATCCAGACGCCGACGAAGCTGCACAGGATCAGCGCCACGGGCACGTAGAGGCCAAAGAGGATCAGCCCGCCCATGGCCCCGAGCGTCATTATTCCCACCGTGAAGTCCGTCACTGCGCGTATCCCATGTAGCGACGGACGATCCGCGCCGCGAATTGCAGAAGGAGAAGCCCCGCACCGATCAGGAGCATAAGTTTCACGGGCCATGTCGGGGCGGTGAAGTCGCCTATTGCGCCGACAAAGTCGTTTCGTTCCCACGACCTGACGAGGTTCGGCCAATGGGCGTAGAGGATTGCGGCCAGAACCCCGATGCCGAAGACGTCGAACAGCGTCTCAAGTCCGCTGGCGAAGCGCGGCGCCCGTCGCTTGAGCACGTTGAGAACCCCGTCGCTGCGCGTCATCCGCCCGGCCTTCAGCGCCATGGGCGCTTGCAGGAAGACGATGGCCACGATGGAGAGCGAGACGAGCTCCGGCACGCCGGAGATCGGCGCGCCGAAGAGGTTCCGTCCCGTCACGTCGGCGCCGATCAGCACGACCAGTGCGAAGATCAGGAGCGAGCCCGTCACATTCGCCGCCATCGTGACCGCGTCGAGCCAGCGCAGGATACGCGCCTGGCCCGGCGCGGTCGTATCGTCGGTCGCACTCACTCCCGGTCCCAGTCACGCAGCGGGGTGGCCCCGGCCTCGCGCATCGTCTCCATGTAGAGCGTCAGAATCTCGCTGCCGGGTGCGCCCTGCGAATCGAGCTGGCTTGCCCATTCCCGCGCGGCGTTTTCCATGCCGGCGGCCCATTCCTCACGCATTTCCACGCTCGCTTCGGTGATGGTGGCACCGTTCTCGGCCATCGTGGCGAAGGCCGTTTCGACGGCTGTTTCCAGCTGGTCGAGATACCACTCGCGCGCCGCGTCCGCGCCCGAATGGAGCGCCTCCTGCGCCTCTGAAGGCAGGCTTTCGTACCACGCCTCGTTGGCGCAGAGACCGCCGGCGTACTGAGCGCCGAGGCCGAAACGCGTGACGTAGGGCGCGACTTCGTAGAGACGGCCGGGCAGAGCGGCCGAGGCAAAGACGATGACACCGTCGTAGACCCCGGTCTGAAGCTCGTTGTAGTAGGTCGTGAGGTTGCCCGACACGCCCACAGCGCCCGTGCCCGACAGCCAGTTGATCGCTGGCCCGGGTGCCGCGATCTTGCGGCCCTCGAGGTCATCGAGGCTTTCCACCGGGAAATCGGTCATCAGCAGGTAGTCGTCGATACCCACAGGCGCGCCTAGATAGACGACGCCGTTGGCTTCCCACGGCGCGGCCATGCGCGGGTCCTCGCGTTGGAGTCTGTCCATCAATTCACTGACCTGCCGGGGATCGTCACTGACGAAGGGCGTGTAGTAGGTGACGTTCAGCACCGCGAGCTTCGCAGGGTCGAACAGGCTCTGGCAGACGCCGATTTCGGCAAGACCGGCTTCCACGGTCTCAAGCTCGTCACCGACGCCAGCGATGGAGCCGCCATACTGGCCGCTGAAGCGCATATTGTGGCCGGCATTTTCCAGCGCCGCGTTCACGCCCGGCGCGAAGGCCTGGTCGATCATCTGCACCCAGCGAAATACAGGCGGATGCCCGGCTACGACCGTTGCAGAGAAGTCGTCCGCCGCCGCTACGGCAGGCAAGGCGGCCAGACAGGCCGCTGCGATGGTTCTGGTCTTCATATTCAGTCCTCCCTTTTGTCTTTCCCTATTTCAGGGGCGTGCCGACACTGCACTGGCGCCCCCTGCGACGAAATCCGTCAAGGCCGTAACGAGTTCGCCGTCCTCCAACGGTTTCTCCTCCCGTCCCATCAACCTTTCGAGGCGGCCGTCCCGCGAGATCACCGAGGCAAGAACGCCAAGGGCCATCTGGTATATCATCCCGGCCTGTGCCGTCCCGATATCCGGCCGCGCCCGCGTGATCGCTTCGATGAAGATCCGCGCGGTCGGGTCGTAGCATTCGCGCACCAGCGCCTGGTCGCGCGGACGCCCGACGATCAGACCCGCAAAGATGCGCGCATAGGCCTTGCCCCCGCCTTCGGCCCCCAGGGGCGGGCGGAAGAGCGCCTCGATGACGTTCCGCAGAGCGTCATCCGCAGCGAAATCCACAGCGGACAGAAGTGCCATGCGCGCGTCGTTGATCTTTTTCGACCGTGCGCGGATCACCTCTTGGTAAAGCCGATCCTTGGAGCCGAAGTGATAGTGAAGCAGCCCCTGGCTAACGCCCGAGCGCGACGCAATGGCCTTCATCCCCGCTGCTTCGAATCCCGCCTCCGCGAACACCTGTTCCGCCGCATCGAGAATGCGGGCGAGCGATGCGGTTCGCTCGGTGCGCTGCGATGCAAGCTGCTGTCCCATGCAAATATCGATGGCGCTGACTGATCGATCAGTCAAGCAAAAATTCGCGTTTCCGAGATGGAGAGCCATGACCCCGCAGCGCGCCGCCCTTGTTGGTCTTGCTCACGCAGGGCCGCAATCTTGCGGGCGAAGATATTGATGATGACGGCGACGCAGACCATCCCTGCCCCTGTCGACACATAGGCGAATTCTGACACCCAGGTCTGGTTGGGCAGGGCTGCCACGAACTTTCGGTTGACCTTTCCATCCGGGCAAGGCTGCGCCGGATCGGGGATTTTTGTCTTCTTCCGCCCTCGCACAACTCCTTGTAAACCATGAACAATGTCTCACGGCGTGGCGTAAGCGCACCAACCTCCTCAAAGGCCCCGGTTTGATCAGGACGCCACGGCGGGCAACCGGCACAGGATCCCGCCGATGAGCGCCAGCGAAGAGGCCGCAGGATCGACGCGCGCCAGCGCGGCGAAATCCATGTCGGTCTGCACGAACGGCGTGCAGGGTGAACCCCCGGTGCCGGGGACACCCTCCTGTTTCGGCACCTCAGCGCGCCATCGCCAGCACCCCATCCACGTCCAGATGCCGCTCCATATGCGTGGCCAAACGGTCCAGCGTGTCCTCGACGACCTGCCCGTAGGACGCCGCGCCCGCAACCGCCCCGAAGCCGGTCAGGAACGCCCGTCGGAACGCATCTTCTGCAAACATTCCATGCAGATAGCTACCCTGCACACGGCCATCGGCCGATCGGGCGCCCTCATCTTCCCCGCCGATCCGCGCAAAGGGCCGCGCCCGGTCCGGCCCCTCGCTGCGCCCGATATGGATCTCGTAACCCGACATCGCCGCCCCCGAGGCGACATGCACCGCCGCGACCCGGTCGAGGCTCTTGTCTGCGCACATCCGCGTCTCGACATCCAGAAGCCCGAGGCCCGGCGTCGTCCCCACCGCGCCCTCGATCCCGTCAGGGTCGTGCACCACCTTTCCAAGCATCTGATATCCGCCACAAATTCCCAAAACACAGCCCCCCCGGCGCAGATGCGCGGCCAGGTCCACATCCCAACCCTGCGCCCGCAGGAAGGCCAGGTCGCCGCGGGTCGACTTGCTGCCCGGCAGGATCACGAGGTCAGTATCTCCGGGAATAGCCTCCCCGGCCCGCACCATGCGCAACGCAACGCCCGGTTCCTGCGCCAGCGGATCGAGATCGTCGAAATTGGCGATCCGGCTAAAGGCAAGGCAAGCCACGTTCAGCCCCGTCCCTGCGCCTTTCGACGGCAGATCGAGCGCATCCTCGGCGGGCAATTTCGCGGCATCGGCAAAGAACGGCAGCACCCCCACGCCGCGCCAGCCGGTGCGCGCTTCGATCAGCCGGTAACCATCGTCGAACAGGCTGACATCGCCGCGGAACTTGTTGATAAGGAAACCGGCGATCATCGCTTCATCGCCCGGGTCCAGTACCGCCTGTGTGCCGACCATCTGCGCGATGACGCCGCCCCGGTCGATATCGCCGACCAGCACAACAGGCACATTGGCGGCCCGCGCAAAGCCCATATTGGCGATATCGCCGGCGCGCAGGTTGACCTCCGCAGGGCTGCCCGCACCCTCCGCGATCACCAGGTCATAGCGCGATTTCAAGCGGTCGAAACTGTCGAGCACCGGCGCCATCAGCCCAGGTTTCAGGCCCGCGTAATCACGCGCCCGGACGGTCGCAAAACGCTTGCCCTGCACCACCACCTGCGCGCCCAGATCGGTCTCGGGCTTCAGCAGAACCGGGTTCATGTCCACGACCGGGTCCAGATCGCAGGCCAGCGCTTGCAACGCCTGCGCCCGCCCGATCTCGCCGCCGTCGACGGTCACCGCGGCATTGTTCGACATGTTCTGCGGCTTGAACGGCGCCACCGACAGCCCCCGCGCCCGCGCCGCCCGGCACAGCCCCGCCACCACAAGCGACTTGCCCACGTTTGACCCGGCCCCCTGGATCATCAGCGCCTTGCCCATGTCAGCCCGTCCCAACGGTTCGGGCGAAAAACCCGCCACGTGGCTCATCAGCGCCCGAAGGTTCGCAAAATGTGCACCCAACGGCCCGACCGCTACAACCCGCTGACAGGACAGGAGACTCCGGCGAAGGTATTGTCGCCAAGTTGAAAGCGAAACCCGCAACAGGTCGGCACCGAGCCCGGTGCTGCCGGGGCAGGTCGGGCACGGCGCTTTCACCTTGGGCTGTCATCGGGACCTCTCCGTGTAGCGTACCGCAGTCCAATCGTGGCACGTTAACCTCAACCACGACTCGCACAGCGAAAGCCTGAAGGGAATCCCAATTCGGACTCCTTCGTTGCGATCAATCCACGCGCAAGACAAAACGCTGAGGGGCTCAGCGTAACTTGGTTCGTTTGATACACAAGGCCGAAAACCCTTGGGGGACTCGCCGAAGGCGACGGGGCAGCGCCCCTTGCGACACCTGCCATCCGAACCGACG
>PFEX01000106.1:0-2406 GCA_002783145.1 Rhodobacteraceae bacterium CG17_big_fil_post_rev_8_21_14_2_50_65_11
AATCAAGCATCGATCACGTCCCCCGTGGTCTTGGCGAAGCGGACTTTCTTGTCGCCTTCCATGCGGAAGCCAACCCGGGTCGGCTTGCCGTTCGCGTCAAGCAGAGCAAGATTCGACAGTTGGATCGGAACCGCCATCGGAATGCGCCCACCCTGGTTGGTCTGGCTTTGGCGCGTGTGACGGACGGCCATGTTGATGCCCTCCACCACGGCCTTCCCGGCCTTCGGGTCAACGGAGGTAATCGTGCCTTCCTTGCCCTTGTCCTTGCCGGCAAGCACGACAACCTTGTCGCCGGTTTTCAGTTTTGCTGCCATGTCAGAGCACCTCCGGAGCGAGCGAAATGATCTTCATGAAGCTCTTGGCCCTGAGCTCGCGCACCACCGGCCCGAAGATGCGGGTTCCGAGAGGTTCGTTGTTGTTGTTGAGGATCACGGCCGCGTTGCTGTCAAAGCGGATGGCGGTGCCGTCGTCACGACGGACTTCCTTGGCGGTGCGCACGACGACGGCCTTGCGGACATCGCCTTTCTTCACGCGACCGCGCGGGATGGCTTCCTTCACCGAGACGACAATGATGTCGCCCACGGAGGCGTATTTACGCTTGGACCCACCCAGGACCTTGATGCACTGCACCCGGCGAGCGCCGGAGTTGTCAGCGACATCCAGATTGGTCTGCATCTGGATCATGTGGTGTCTCCCGACCTGTGGGGGCTGGTCTGTTTGTATCCCCCAGGGTTTCGTTCAAACTGAAAGGGAACCGCCTACTGAGCGATCACTTCCCAGCGTTTCGACTTCGACACGGGGGCGCATTCCTGGATACGGACGGCATCCCCCACCTTGAAGCTGTTGTTGGCGTCGTGCGCCCGGTATTTCTTGGACTTGCGGATGGTCTTTTGCAGCACCGGGTGCTTGAAGCGACGTTCGACCGAAACGGTCACGGTCTGGTCGTTCTTGTCCGAGGTCACGGTGCCGGTCAGAATACGTTTGGGCATCTCTTCAGGCTCCTCTTACTCGGCCGATGCGGCGGCTGCCGCTTTTTCGTTCAGGATCGTCAGCACCCGCGCGGTGTCGCGCTTGACCTGACGCATGCGCGCGGTGTTTTCCAGCTGGCTGGTGGCCTGCTGGAAGCGCAGGTTGAACGATTCCTTCTTGAGGTTGGCAAGATCGTCGCGGAGTTGATCCGGCGTCTTGTCACGCAGTTCCTGGGCGTTCATGCGCCTTTTCCTTCTCTCAATACACCAGCGGGCCCCTTAGGCGGGTCACCCGTCATCCTGGTGGTTATGTGACAAACGACGAATCCCCGGGCGGACCCGGGGACTTGTGCGATGCCGCTCTATAGGGGAGCTGCGGCGCGGGGGCAAGCGGAAGATTTCGACCCTTCGGCGAGAGGGGCTGCTTTCCCCTCGCAGGCGGTCGGCGAATACGCTATGCGATCATCATGCCCGAGATATCTTCCCTCTTCGTGACCCGCCTTTACCGCGCCGCGTTGTCGGACCATGGCCCCGCCATCGACGCGCGCGAACTCGAAACCTCTTGCATGGTGATCGCCGAGGACGACGAGGCCGGGCAGGACTGGTGCGAGGCGAACGGCTATCCCGGCTACACCTCCTATGCCTCGCTCACAGACCTGCCCTGGCGCTTCCCGGTCTTCGCTGATCTGGTCAAGGTGCTGGATAGCCACGTCGCCGCCTTCGTCGAAGACCTCGAATTCGACCTCGGCGACGGCAAGCTGGTGCTGGAGGATCTGTGGATCAACATCCTGCCCGAGGGCGGCACCCATTCCTCGCACATTCACCCGCATTCGGTGATTTCCGGCACCACCTACGTGGCGATGCCCGACGGCGCGAGCGCCCTCAAGCTGGAAGATCCGCGCTCGGCTCGGATGATGGCGGCCCCGGCGCGCAGGAAAGATGCGCGCGAGGATCTGCGGACCTTCGTCTATGTCGCACCGAAGGTCGGCGACGTGCTGCTGTGGGAAAGCTGGCTGCGCCATGAAGTGCCGATGAACATGGCCGAGGATGACCGGATCTCCGTGAGTTTCAACTACAAGTGGGAGTGACGGCCGGCCCGCAACGAAAAAGGGCGCCCATCGCGGGGCGCCCCTTTTGACGATGCTGCGCAAGCGTCAATCCGCGTCATCCAAGCCGAAACCCAGATGTTTCGCAACTGTGAAGATATCCTTGTCGCCGCGACCGCACATGTTCATGCAGATGATGTGATCGGCAGGCAGGTCCGGCGCGATCCTGGTGACGTGGGCAAGCGCGTGGGACGGTTCCAGTGCTGGGATGATTCCCTCTTTCTCGCAACAGAGCTGGAACGCGGCGAGCGCCTCCTTGTCGGTGACGGAAACGTAGTGCGCCCGCCCGATATCGTGCAGCCAGCTATGTTCCGGCCCGATGCCGGGGTAGT
>PFEX01000106.1:2422-8367 GCA_002783145.1 Rhodobacteraceae bacterium CG17_big_fil_post_rev_8_21_14_2_50_65_11
GCACGCCGGGCCGCCCGCCGCTAAGCGACGCACAATGTTCCATCTTTTCGTCGACACCCTTGCCGCCGGCCTCGACGCCGATGATCTCGACCGACTTGTCATCGAGGAACGGGTAAAACAGGCCCATGGCGTTCGACCCGCCACCGATCGCGGCGACGATCGTATCGGGCAGGCGACCCTCGGCCTCCTGCATCTGGGCCTTGGCCTCCTTGCCGATGATTTGCTGGAAATCGCGCACCATCGCCGGATAGGGGTGCGGGCCGGCCACCGTGCCGATGCAGTAGAACGTGTCGCGCACGTTGGTGACCCAGTCGCGCAGCGCGTCGTTCATCGCGTCCTTCAGCGTGCCGCGGCCGGAGGTCACCGGCACCACCTCGGCGCCCAGAAGACGCATGCGGAAGACGTTGGGTTTCTGCCGCTCGACGTCATGCGCACCCATGTAGACCACGCATTTCAGGCCAAACTTCGCGCACACCGTGGCGGTTGCCACGCCGTGCTGACCGGCCCCCGTTTCGGCGATGATCCGGGTCTTGCCCATGCGGCGGGCAAGGATGATCTGGCCCAGCACGTTGTTGATCTTGTGCGCGCCGGTGTGGTTGAGCTCGTCGCGCTTCATGTAGACCTTGGCGCCTCCCAGATGCTCGGTCAGCCGTTCGGCAAAGTAGAGCGGGCTGGGACGACCGACATAGTGTTTCCACAGATGGTCCATCTCGGACCAGAAGCTGTCGTCGGTCTTGGCGTATTCGTATTGCCGCTCCAGTTCGAGGATCAGCGGCATCAGCGTTTCCGACACGAAGCGCCCGCCGAACTTGCCGAAACGGCCGTTCTCGTCCGGGCCGGTCATGAAGGAATTGATCAGGTCTTCGGCCATGGGCCACCTCCGCGACAGGGTTTTGCCACTGCCTAAGCCAGGGCGCGGTCCGGGACAAGCCAAAGGCGCGGCGCTCAGGCAACCGCCGCCATCACCCCGCGCAGTTCTGCCAGCCCCCGCATCCGCCCGATCAGCGGATAGCCGGGCATCATCGGCCGGTCGAGATCGGACAGCATCGCATGGCCGTGATCGGGCCGCATCGGAATTGCCGCGTCCATGCGCCCCTCCGCCTCGCGCCGCGCTTCCTCGACCAGAAGCGCCCCGATCGTGGCGACCATGTCGGTGTCGCCCGCAAGGTGCGCGCTTTCGGTAAACGAGCAACGGCCCATGTGCAACGTCTCGCGCCGGGTGTTCCTGAGATGGACGAAATGGATATGCGCTCCCAACCGCTCGACGAAGCGCACCGGATCGAAATCTGGCAGCACCCCGAGCGAGCCGGTGCACATGGTGATCCCGTTCGCGGGGCTGTCCATCGCCGCGACAAGCGCCGCGTAGTCATCCTCGGTCGAGACGATGCGCGGCAGGCCAAGCAACGGGAAGGGCGGATCGTCGGGGTGACAGCACAGCCGCAGACCTAACGCCTCGGCGGTCGGCACCACCTGTTCAAGGAAAGCCGCAAGGTTCGCGCGCAATCGGTCCTCGCCAATACCCTCGTAGGTGGCCAGAACGTCGCGCACATCCTCCAGCGTCCAGTGCTCCGCCGCGCCCGGCAGACCGGCAAGTATGGTCCCGATCAGATGCCGCGCGAGGTCATTGCCGGCCTCGCGGTGCACCTGCCGGGCGGCCTCGCGGATCTCTTCGGGGTAGTCCTGCGCGGCGCCAGGACGCTGCAACACGTGCAGATCGAACACCGCGAATTCTGTCAGGTCGAAGCGCATCGCCGTGCCGCCCCTCGCAACCGGCGCGGCCAATTGCGTGCGCGTCCAGTCCAGCACCGGCATGAAATTGTAGCAGATCACCTTGATCCCGGCCTCGGCCAGATGGTGCAGGCTTTGCGTGTAGGCGGCGACATGGTCGCGCCAATCGCCCCCCTGCGTCTTGATCGCCTCGGATACCGGCAGGCTTTCGACCACGTCCCAGGTCAGGCCGGTGGGGGCGTTCGGCGGCCCCTCGATCAGGTGCTTGCGGCGGGCGATCTCCCCGGGCGACCAGACCGCGCCCGTAGGCACATGGTGCAGCGCCGAAACGATGCCCGACGCACCTGTCTGCACGATTTCCTCAAGCCCGATTTCATCGTCGGGGCCGAACCAGCGCCATGTTTCCTTCATCGCCGTATCCTGCCCTAATCCATCCGCAGCGTCAGGCCGCTGTTGCTGTCAAAGAGGTGAATTTCGCCGTGATCCGGCGCGATGGCGAGCGTATCGCCGCGCCCCGCATTGGTCTGTCCCGACAGGTGCAGCGTCATCGGCTGGCCGTTGCGCAGTTTGCCGTAGAGGTAGGACTCGCCGCCCAGTTGCTCGACGCTGTTCACCTCCAGATGCAGGTTTCCACCCTCCACCGGGTGCATGTGATTGGGACGGATGCCAAACGTCACAGCCTGTCCGGACCGCTGCGCAAAGCCGGTTTCCGGCAGAACCATCGTTTCGCCTGTCTCAAGCTCCAACACCTCGCGGTTTTCCGCATCCACGCGACCGGCGATGAAATTCATCTTCGGGCTGCCGATGAACCCCGCGACAAAGAGGTTCGCCGGCTTGTTGTAAAGGTCGAGCGGGCGACCGAACTGTTCCAGTTCTCCAAGCCGCAAAACTGCGATCTTGTCTGCCATGGTCATCGCCTCCACCTGGTCGTGCGTGACGTAGATCATGGTGTTTTGCAGCCGCCGGTGCAGCGCCGTGATCTCGCCGCGCATGTCGACGCGCAGTTCCGCGTCCAGATTCGAGAGCGGCTCATCGAACAGGAACACGCGCGGTTCGCGCACCACCGCGCGACCGATGGCGACGCGCTGACGCTGCCCCCCCGACAGGTCCTTCGGGCGTCGATCCAGCAGCGGTTCGATTTGCAGCATCTTCGCCACCTCGTCGACCTTGGCGGCGATCTCCGCCTTGGGCGTGTTGATGTTTTCCAGCCCGAAGCTGAGGTTCTGGCACACCGACATGTGCGGGTAGAGCGCGTAGCTCTGGAACACCATCGCCAGCCCCCGGTCGGCGGCTGGGATGTCGTTGACCACCTCGCCGCCGATAACGATATCGCCGCCGGTGATCGGCTCCAGCCCCGATATCATGCGCAAAAGCGTGGACTTGCCGCAGCCCGACGGGCCGACGAAGACGCAGAATTCCCCATCCGCGACATCGAGGTCAATGCCCATGATCACGTCCACCGCGCCGTAGGACTTGCGCACGTTCTTCAATTCGATCCTGGCCATGGTTCAGCCCTTTCTTGTCGTTGCGCCGCCAGTCATTTGCCGCCTGTCGAGGCAATGCCGGTGGCGATGTATCTTTGCAGGAACATGAACACCGCCGCGATCGGCAAAAGCGTCAGAACAGTCATCGCCAGAAGGCTTGGCCAGTCGGTCTGAAGCTCTCCCTGGAAGGAATTCAGCGCCAGTTGCAGGGTGAAGTTTTCCGATCGGGTCAGCACGATCAGCGGCCACAGGAAATCGTTCCAGCGCCACATGATCGCAAGGATCGCCAGCACCGCGATCGCCGGCGCCGACAGCGGCACGATGATGCGCCAGAAGATCTTCCACTCGCTGGCCTTGTCCATGCGCGCGGCATCGAGGATCTCGTCGGGGATGGTGATCATGTATTGCCTGAGCAGGAACACCCCCGTGGGCGTTGCGGCACCGGGAATGATCACCCCCCAGAGCGAGTTGAACATCCCCATCTGCGTCACGATCAGGAAAAGCGGCACCAGAACCACCGTCTGCGGAATCATCAGCGTGCCGATCACGATCAGCAGCACCGCCGTTCGCCCGCGAAACTCGTATTTCGACAGCGCGAAGGCCGCCATCGAGTTGACCAGCAGCATAAGAAGCGTCGCGGTCACGGTGATGAAGGTCGAGTTGAACAGGTAGCGCAGGAAATTGAACCGCTCGAACAGGTCGGTGTAATTCGACGTTGCGAACGCGATCCGCTCGATCGGCTCAAGCTGGCTGGCTTGCAGGCGGATGCGCGTGTCCGGGTCCACCGGCAGCACCACCTCGGCCCGACCGGCGGCGCGGCGGGTCTGCGCGACGATCTCACCGGCATATTCGCCCTCGGTCACGGTAAAAAGCGGCAACGCCTCGTCGAAACCCGAAAGTTCCATGGTTTCCTGCGCATAAGGCAGGAAACGCGGCGGGAAGCGGTCCAGCTCGTTCTGGGTCTTGAAGCTGGAAAGCCCCAGCCAGACCACCGGGCCGAACATCAACAGGATGCCAAGGACCAGGTAGCCGTAGGACACCCAGTCGGTCCAGTGCAGCCGCCCGTTACCGCGCGTCGCGGTGAGGAAGGACCAGATGCGGCTCATGGCGAGCTCCTTTTATCGGTCATCGTGAAGTGGCTGGCTGTGCTGTGCGCCGCCGCGACGCGCCGGTTCGGCTGCTCACCCATCGACATTCCTCCGGTTGATCCAAAGCTGCACCAGCGTCAGCAACACCAGCACCAGCGCCACAAGAAGCGACGCCGCTGCCGCCATTCCGAAGACGCGGGGCGCCCCGGCAAAGCCTTCCTCGTAGATATACTGGATGATGAAGGTCGTCGCGGTGCCCGGCCCGCCACCGGTGAAGGCATAGATCTCGTCGAAGGTCTGCACGCCCTTGATCAGCGCCAGAACCAGCACCACCAGCATGGTCGGCGACAACAGCGGCAGGGTGATCCTGCGGAAGGTGCGCCACGGGCTGGCACGGTCCATGATCGCAGCCTCGTAGACATCGCGCGGGATCGCCTGAAGCCCGGCCAGCAGGATCAGGGTGTAGAACCCCATATGCGCCCAGACCGAGATGAAGACCGACCACGCGAACGCCCATTGCGCGTCTACCAGCCAGTTGATGCCGCCCGCCCCGGTCCAGTCGAGAAAGGCGTTGAGCACGCCCTCGCGTTGCAGGATCCATTTCCAGATCAGCGCCACGACGACGGGCGACAGCAGCACCGGGAAAAAGAAGACCGAGCGGAAGAAGCCGCGCGCCCGGATATCGCGGTTGAGGATGATCGCGGTCAGCAGCGAAAAGCCCACCATGATCGTCACCTGCAACGTCACGAACCAGCCGGTGTTCCACACCGCGCGCCAGAACTTGTCCTCGCGGCAGGTATTGGGGTCGAGATAGCTCGAACAATCCATCAGCGTGGCAAAATTCTGCCCCCCCACGAAGGTCCGGTCGGCCAGCAGCACGTTGTCAGACCCCGTCATCGCGTAGATGACGTTCAGGAAAACCGGCAGGAAGGCGAACAGCCCGAAGAGCACGAGGTTGGGCAACAGAAAGACCCATGCCAGCCGGTTGATGCCCAGCAATCGCTGCATCGCCAGCATCGGGATCTCGATGATCCGCATGATCGGGTTGAGGATAGCGAGCATGGCACCGTCTCCGCTATGGGTGCCCCCCGCGCACGACCGGCGCGAGGGGCGGGATCGGGTTACCGGGACTCGGCCAGCGCCGATTCCAGGTCAGATGCCATGCGGGTCATGGCGTCCTCGACGCTCAATTCGCCGACGATGGCCTGGCTCAGCCGTTCCACCGTGATACCGAACATCGCCCGGTTGCCGGCATAGCCCTGGTAGGCGAAGGCAATCGGCGAAACGTTGGGCAGATCGGAGGCAAAGGCGTTGAGTGCGGCCTGCGCCGCGTCCGATGCGCCCTCGAATTCGACACCGGCAGAGGCCACGCCCAGATGCGCGGGCAGGTTGCGGGTGCGCGCCGTCACCTCGGCATAGACGTCTTGCTGCGCGAGATAGTCGATCACCGCGGCCACGGCCTCCGGGTGCTCGGTCTGTTCGAAGCCGACGATGCCGGCGCCGCCGGGCATGCCGGAGCACGGGCCAGCCGGGCCGCAGGGGCTGCCCACGACGCGCCAGTCGAAGAAGTCGCCGACCTGTTCATCCATGCGGTTCACTTGCCACGAGCCGGAATAGTAGAACACCAGATCGCCGTTGATGAATT
>PFEX01000106.1:8397-21761 GCA_002783145.1 Rhodobacteraceae bacterium CG17_big_fil_post_rev_8_21_14_2_50_65_11
CGGCCACGCGGTGCCCGGAGCGGTCGATCGCCATCGGGAAGGAGGCATCCGTCGCCTCGGCCACGGCCCGCGACGCGGCGGCCCAGTCATCCCAGGTGGCGCCCTCGCCCGGCATCTCGACACCGGCCTGTTCGAACAGGGTGGCGTTGGCGAACGCCCCGGTGATCGTCAACTGGCTGTGCATGCCGTAGATGCCGTCATCGTCCGGCCCTGCGCGATACCAGCCAAGCGTGTCGCCGAAGCTTGTCTCCCAGTAGTCGCGGTCCACGTAGGGCGCGAGGTCGAGGTAATACTCGTTCAGCCCGCCGAGGTCGGTGACCTTGGCGATATCCGGCGCGTTGCCGGCGGCAAGCTGCACCGGCAGGTTTTCGAGGATGGCCTGATAGGGCACCACGTCCACGACCACGTCGATGCCGGGGTTGTCGGCCTCGAAGCGGTTCAGCACGTCTTCGTAGCCCTCGCATTCATTGCCATCGGAATAGCACATGAAGCGGACTTCCTGCGCCGCGGCAGCGCCCGCCACGACACCGAAGCCCGCGGCCAGCGCGGTTGTCAGCAGAATATGGTTCTTCATCTCGGTTTCCTCCCTTTGGTCCTGTCTTGGATCTGGTCAGTCAGGGCTGGTCAGGTATCCAGCCCTCATAGAACGCCGATTCTCTTGAAACCGGCAATGGTTTCGGCCCTCCGTCGTGTGCGGATTGGTAGATCGCCGTCACCAACTCGATGGAGCGCCGCCCGTCTTGCAGCGTCACCTCCCTGCCGCCACGTCCCGAAAGCGCGTCGGCAATCGCGTCCAGATAACCGGCAAACCCGGCATGGCCCTGCGGCACCTTCGCCAGCACCGCGTCAACCTCGGCCTGCGTGACCGGGGCGCGCGCGATGAAACGCCAGATGTCCTCGGCCGGGGCATAGGGCGCGCTGCCGCTTTCAGCGCTCAGCCCCTCGAAGCAAAACCGCAGGCGCGTCGTGTCCTCGCCCGCGCCAAGTGTGACGGAGCTTGTCGCCAGCGCGCCGTTTTCCATGCGCAGGGCAAGGGCGGCGCAATCCTCGGTCTCGATCGCGTTCACGCGGGTATCGGTCAGTGCCGTCACCTCCGCCACGGGGCCAAGCACGTGGCACAGAAGGTCATGGGCGTGGATCGCGTGGCCAAGCAGCGCGCCGCCGGATTCGCCCGACCACGTGCCGCGCCACGGCACCGCGTAGTAATCGGCACCCCGGTTCCAGTGCGTCTCCAGGCTGGCGACATAGGGCTTACCCGTCAGACCCGCCGCTTGCAGCGCGATCAACTGCGCCATCGCGTGACCGTAGCGATACTGAAACACCGGGAAGACAGATTTCCCGCTGACCTCGGCGGCGGCTTGCAGCCGGTCGGCCTCGTCAAGGGACCGCACGATGGGCTTTTCGCAGATAACGTGCTTGCCCGCCTCCAACGCCTGCACCGCGACGGGGAAATGCAGGTGCGGCGGCAGGCAGATGTCGATCAGGTCAACCGAGGCGTCGGCCAGCACCGCCTCCAGATCGCCGGAAATCGCGATACCGGCGTCGCCCCCGGTTGCCGCTTCGGCCCGCGCGGTATCAAGGTCGCACATCGCGGCCACGCGGAACCGGTCCGGCAGCGCGCGGTAGCCCAACAGATGCTCGGCCCCGATCCCGGCCCCGATGATGGCGACGCGGATCATGCAGCGTCCCCCTCGGCCATGGCCTGCGCGTGCAGGGACAACTCGCACACCTTGACCGCATGCGCCTGCGGCATCGCGGTGTCGGTGCGGTCGCGGATATCGTCGATGAGCCGCGCGAAATACGGCAGCCCGGCACCCGAGGCGTCGATCCGCTCGCAGCGCGTTCCGTTGACCAGGATCAGGTGATCGGTGCCCTCGTGGCCGACATCGACATATTTGCGCAGTTCGATATAGCCCTCGGTCCCGAGAATGGTCAGCCGCCCGTCGCCCCATGTCGGCAGCGCGTCGGGCGTGTACCAGTCGACGCGGATATAGCCGTGCCCCTGCGCGCTGCGCAGGCCGATCTCGCCGAAATCCTGCAAGCCGGGATCGTCCGGGTTGGCGTAATTGGCGACCGAGGCCATCGTGACCTCCGCGTCGGTCGAGCCGGTGAAGAACAGGAACTGGTCGATCTGGTGGCTGGCGATATCGGTGAGGATGCCGCCATACGCCGCGCGGTCGAAGAACCAGCCCGGCCGCGTGTCGCGGTTGAGCCGATGCGGCCCGAGGCCAAGCGTCTGCACCACGCGGCCAATGGCCCCCTCGGCCACCAATTCGGCGGCGCGGGTGACGGCCGGCACCTCGAAGCGTTCGGAAAAGTCGACGGACCAGATCCGGCCTGTCGCAGCGACGGTGGCCTTGATGGTGTCAAGCTGCGCCATGGTCGTGCAGCCGGGCTTGTCGCTCATCACGTCCTTGCCGGCCTGCATCGCCTTCACAGCCCAAGCGGCCCGGTCGCGCGGGATGCCCGACAGCAGGATCAGGCCAATCGACGGGTCATCCAGCAGCGCCTCGGGGCTTTCGGCCTTGGGCACCGACGGGAAACGTTTCACGAAGCCCGGCTCGGTATTGGGCTGGCCTTCCGTCCACCAGCCGGCAAATTCGGCGCCCGCGGCTTCCATGTTGGCCGCCATGCCGTAGACGTGGCGATGGTCGATGCCAATCGCGGCAAAGCGCAGGCGCGTCATTGGCCAAGCTCCGTGATTTCGCCGGTGCGGGCGGAGGTGGTGATCGCGTCGATCAGGTCATGCGCGGCAAGCGCCGCCTCCCCGGTTATGGCCGGATCGCGGCCCTCGGTCAGCGCGGCGGCGAAATCCTCGATCACCGACTGGTGCCATTCATGGGTGAAGGCCATGGGATCGGCGCCGCCGCCGGTGCCGCTCGCCGCACCGAAGGTCACGCTTCGCCCGTCGCGCCAGTCGACGTGCAACTGACCGGAGGCGAGCCGCAAGCTGGCCTTGTCGAAATGCAGCGCGATGCTTTCCGGCCCGCCGGGGAAACTCGCGGTGCTGGCCACCAGCGACCCCGCGGCGCCGCCGGCGAAGTGCAGCCCGGCAGCCACGAAATCCTCCGCCTCCATGGTATGAAAGCGGCTCGTCGTCGCCATGGCGCGAACGGATTTGACCGGACCGGCCAAGGAAAGAGCCAGGTCGATGGTGTGGATCGCCTGGCTGATCAGCACCCCGCCCCCGTCGCGCGCGTAGGTGCCGCGACCGGGGTCGTCGTAGTAGCTTTGGTCGCGCCACCACGGCACCGCGATTTCCACCAGCCCGAGCGCGCCAAGGTCGCCCCCGGCAACCATCTGAGCTGCCTTGCGCGACGCCTCGCGCATCCGGTGCTGGAACACGACGCCAAGCACGACACCGGCCTCACGGCAAAGGCGCACCACCTCGCGCGCCTCGTCTGCGTTCCGGCCCATCGGCTTTTCCAGAAGGATATGCTTGCCTGCCTCGGCCAGCGGGCGAATGATGTCCAACCGCGCATCGGGCGGTGTCAGGATAATGGCGAAATCGACGTCCCCGTCAGCCGCGACCGCACCGAGGCTGTCATAAACTTTCACCGGCGCGCCAGTCACCGCCCCGGCCTTTTCGGCAAGCATCGCAGCCTTGTCAGCGCTACGCGCCTGAATCCCGTGAAGCGTGACACCGGCGGCATCGGCGCAGGCCGCGACATGGGTCCGGGCGACCATGCCCGCACCGATCAGAACTGTCCGTTTCGCCTGCGTATCGCTCATCTCTCGTAAGTCCTCCCGGTCGCGCCCGGCACTGAGCCATACCGGTATACCGGTTGTCAACTCTTTTGGATACCGGTATACCGGCTCATGACGCAGCGGCCGACAAAGGAGCGCGACCGTGAACCGCAAATCGGCAATTATAGACGTATCGTCGCTTCCGGTGGCGTCGCTGGACCTGTCGCGCCCGGCGGCGGAACAGATCGCCACGGCGCTGAAGACCGCGATTCTCAACATGCAGATCGAACCCGGCGCGATGCTGTCCGAAAAGGAGGTCGGGCAGGTTTTCGGGGCCAGCCGCACGCCCGTGCGCGAGGCCTTCGCGCAGCTGCGCGACGACGGTCTGCTGCTGACCTGGCCAAGCCGGGGCACCTACGTATCCAAACTGTCCGAACACCAGATCCGGGGGGCGCAATTCCTGCGCGAAGCGCTGGAGGTCGCGGTGGTCGAACGACTTTGCACCGAGGGTCTGCCAGATGCGTCGCTCGACGCGCTCAGCGATGTGATCGCGCGCCAGCGGGAGGCCGTCGGCGCAGACCGGAAACTTGATTTCCAGCAACTCGATGACCGGTTCCATGCGCTTCTAGCCGAGGCCACCGGCTTTGCCCGGATCGGCGGGCTCCTGTTGCGCGAAAAAGCGGCGCTGGACCGTCTGCGGGTTCTGTCGCTGGACGATACGGACCACATGACGCGGCTTCTGGCGGAGCACGAGGGCATCCTCGCGTCGATCCGCAACCGCTATACCGGGCAGGCGCTGGACCGGATGCGCCGCCATCTGCGCAGGGTGCTAGCGACCTTGTCGGACCTGATCGGCGCGAACCGCGATTTCTTCGACGACCCGGAAGGATAGGACATGCCCATCGGCGCGACCCTGCCGCCCGCTGCGGAAGCCCTTTATGAGCCGATTGCCGATCTGCCCATCGTCTCCCCCCACGGCCATTGCGACCCGGCATGGTGGGCCGGGGACACGGCGTTTCCCGACCCCGCCGCGCTGTTGATCCAGCCCGATCACTACGTGTTTCGCATGCTCTGTTCGCAGGGTGTTGCGCTGTCCGATCTGGGCATCGGTCCGGGTGGCGAAGGGCGCGACCCGCGCGCGGTGTTCCGCCTGTTCGCGCAGCATTGGGATGCCTTTCTCGGCACGCCGAGCCGACAATGGATGGACTACACCCTCGTCAAGACACTGAGGGTTGAGACGCCGCTTTCGCCTGACACCGCCGATGCGGTCTATGACGCGGTGGCAGAGCGGTTGGCGATGCCGGATTTCCGCCCCCGCGCCCTGTTCGAGCGATTCGGGATCGAGGCGCTGGCCACCACCGATACGGCCACCGACCCGCTGGAGCATCACGCGGCGATTGCCGCCTCGGGATGGGCTGGGCGGATCATCCCGACCTTTCGTCCCGATGACCTGCTGAATCCACGCCGGCCGGGCCACGCGGCGGCGCTGGACCGGCTGGCGCGGATGACCGACCGCGAGGTTGCGCGCTACCCTGATTTCCTCGACGCACTGCGCGACCGGCGTGCCGCGTTCCGCGACGCAGGCGCCACGGCGACCGATCACGACGTGCCGAGTCTGGCGACCGGCTGGCTCGACCGCGACCGGATCGCGGCACTGCACGCGCGCGCCGTCACCGGCGACCTGACAGCCGAGGAGGCGCGCGCCTATTACGGCCACATGCTGATCGAGATGGCGCAGATGGCGGCAGAGGATGGCATGGTGATGCAGATCCACGCCGGCAGCCGACGCAACACCAACGCGCCGCTTTTCGTCAGCCACGGGCCGGACAAGGGGGCCGACATCCCCGTCGCGATCGACTGGGTCGGCGGGCTCACCGCGCTGCTGAACCGGGTGGGCAACGACCCGCGCCTGCGGCTGATCCTGTTCACACTGGACGAAAGCACCTATGCGCGCGAACTCGCGCCGATGGCGGGGCACTGGCCCTGCCTGCGCATCGGCCCGCCATGGTGGTTCCATGACAGCCTGAACGGTATCCGACGCTACTTCGACCGGGTGGTGGAAACGGCAGGCTACCGCAACCTGGCCGGCTTCAACGACGACACGCGCGCCTTCCTGTCGATCCCGGCGCGCCACGACACATGGCGCCGCGCCGTCGCGCTGCATCTGGCCGATCAGGTCGACCGCGGCGTTCTGGACCGCGCCGATGCTGCGCGGCTGGCGCCTTGTCTCTCCCGCGATCTCGCCATTGAAACCTACCGTCTGTGAGGCCCCGACATGCCGCGTATCCTCCACCTTGGGCTTGGCAATTTCCACCGCGCGCACCAGGCATGGCACACGGCCCGCGCCGGCGGCGACTGGCACATCACCGGCGTGGTGATGGGCAATACGGTGCTTTACGACGCGCTGCGCGCGCAGGGCGGGGCCTATCACCTTGGCATTCGCGGGCCGGAGGGGCTGCGGGTGGAACGGATCGCGCTGCATGACCGGCTGCTGCTGGCGCGCGACGACCCGAAGGCCGTGGTCGCCGCGATTGCAGATCCAGAGGTCGCGATTGTCACCCTGACGGTGACCGAGAAGGGCTATTGCCTCGGGCCCGACGGGCGGCTCGACCTTGACCATCCGGCGATTGCCGAGGATCTGGCGTATGGCCCGCGCAGCGCTATCGGGATACTGACCCACGGCCTTGCCGAGCGCAGCACGCCGGTGACGGTGATCAGCTGCGACAATGTCTCGGGCAACGGTGGCAAGCTGCGCGCGGCGGTTTCGGATCTCGCCCGCGCCGCCGGGCTGCCCCTGCCCACGGGCACCCGCTTTCCCGACACGATGGTGGACCGGATCACCCCAGCGACGACCGACGCCATCCGCGCCGAGATCGCGGCGGCCAGCGGAGTCGAAGACGCCGCCCCGGTGTTGACCGAAGCATTTTCCGAATGGGTGATCGCGGATGAGTTCGCCGCCCCCCGCCCCGCGTGGGACAAAGCGGGGGTGGAGATCGTGCCCGATGTGGCCCCGTTCGAAATGCGCAAGCTCAGGCTTCTCAATGCCGCGCATTCCTACCTTGCCTATGCCGGGCTGCTGGCCGGGCACCGCTATGTGCACGAGGCTATTGCCGACCCTGAGCTGCGCGCCGGGGTGGAACGCCTCTGGGACGAGGCGCAGGCGACCCTGTCCGAGGCGGTCCTGCCGACAATACCGGCCTATCGCCGCGCGCTGATCGGACGGTTCAGTGTTGCCGATATGCGCCATGAACTGGCACAGATTGCCAACGACGGCAGCCTGAAGCTGCCCGAACGGCTGCTGCCGCTGGTCAACGGGCTGGATGCCGCCCCACAGGCTCAGCACGCCATAGCCGCCTGGGTTGCGTTCGTTTCGCGCGCGCAGGAGCGGGGCGATCAGCTCAATGATCCGAACGCGGATCGCATCGCGGGGTCGGCCAGGACCGCGGTCGATACCCGCGCGCTCTGCGCCGATCTTGCGGCGCTGATCGGTCTGCCCGACGCAGCGCCGAACTGGCTCGACAGCCTCACCGCCGAGGTCGAGCAGCTGCGGCGCCGCAGCGTGTCGCGTCTCATCAATCCTGTATCCTGCTGCCCTTGAGACGTTGTAGCACTCTTCTTGCTTGAACAGGTCGCACACATGCCCGACGGCAACGCGCGTCGCAGGTTCGCGTCGCGGCCTTTCCGATCAGCGCCTCGGGTTTCGAGACCCCCATTTCGATGGGGGGCAGATCGGGGCTGCAGGGTGGCAGGAACAGGAACCGCGCGCCGATCTCACGCAGGGGGGGGGGGGCGTCGCTTCGGGATTTTGTGGCTGGACAGGTTGTGGGGGATGATCGTGCAGTCCTCGGGCGCAGTCCACAATGGGACCGAAGGCGGCGTCGCGTGCGAGCCGCGCGATTGCCAGAGCACGGGATGGCGATCCTACGGCAATGCGAGGCGGTCTGGCGATCGCGCGGCGGGGTGCAAGCACGCCGTGACTCCGCGTGGCGCGCCCACAGCCGTCCGTCAGCAAACGCTCCAACCCGTTATCGGACCTCTTTCGTCAGGTGGTCCACGCCAATTCCTCCGACAAGAAGCGCAGCACCGCCGTGCGCATCGCCAAGGTTTCCTCGTGGCCCGTGTCCGGCTCGACCATGACCTCCAGCCGACCGCCGCCGGCAAAGGCCGCCTCCAGATCGCGGCGGGCTACTTCGACCGCCGCCTCGGGTGTCGACCAGTCTTGCAAGCCAACGCCGACCTGCAAGGCGCGCGGCGCGATCAGCCCGGCGATCTGGCCAGTGCGCGCCAGTGACAGAAGGCCCGGCACCATCATGTAGATCCCGTGCCCGTCATGCGCGCCCATGCCGACGAGCGTCGCAAGGTCAGCGAAGGAACAAAGCGCCGAGGCCGCCCGGATACGCGGCTCCAGTGCGGCCAACCAGAAGGCCAGCGTGCTGCCCATGGAAAAGCCGAACGCGCCAATGCTATCGGCCCGAACCGAAGGATGGTCCGCGAGGAAATCCACGCCCGCGCGCTGCTCGGCCAGCATCTGCCCGAACAGCGTCTCGCCGCGCCACAGCGCCGCCTTGGCTCGGCTGGATTCATCCGGCGCGGCCCGGGCGCCAAAACAGGGCATCTCGATACAGAGCGCGGCAATTCCCGCCGCCACCAGATCGGGCGCATAGGCGCCTTGCAGCGCCGGGCGTCCCTGAATCAACTCGTCGCGCCCCATGCGATAGCGGTTGCCATGGGCGTGACAGCAAACCACCGACGGCACCGGGTCCGCGCCATCGGGCGGGCGCAGCAGATAGGCCGGGATCGGCTCATCCTGCGCGCCGGTGAACCGCAGGTCCTCCAGCAGCCATCCATGGCAATCGGAGATCCCCAGCCGCGCGACGTCGGCAAAGCCCCCGGCTGAAAATCCCGGACCCAGCAAGCGCACGAGCCGCGCGCGCAGTTCCATGACCTAGCCCGCCGCCGCGAACTGTCCGAACTGCCCGCCGCAGAACAGCAAGGGGGTGCCAGGCCGGACAGCGGCCCGCAGCACCCGCGCGACAAGGATCGCGTGGTCGCCGCCATCGTATTCGGCGTAGCGTTCGCATTCGAACCTGGCAAGGCACCCGTCAATCAGCGGCATGTCGTGCGCGCCCGCATGCCATTCGACCGCGTCAAAGGCATCGGGCGCGACGGCAAAGGCCCGGCACAGCGGCATCTGGTGTTTGGCCAGAACATGGATCGCAATATGCTCGGCCTCGGCGAAGGCCGGGTAGCGGCGCGATGTGCGCGCGATCGACCACAGCACCAGCGGCGGGTCGAGCGAGACGGAGGTGAAGCTGTTAGCCGTCACCCCCACCGGTCGCCCCGCCGCCATCGTGCTGACAATGGTGACACCGGTGCCGAACTGGCCAAGTGCATTGCGCAGCTGGCGCCCCATCTCCGGGCCGGGGTGGAAATGCTGCGTGCTGTCCTGAGGGGTCATGGAACCTCCTGCCGCCTCGCGGTGGTCAGGATCTCGAACCACGTTTCGCGGTCCATTTGCACCTTTTCGGCGTCAGAAATTGCCCGGATGCGGTCCAGTTTGTTGGTGCCCATCACCGGCGCGATCCCCACCGGATGCGCCAGCAGCCACGCCACGGCAACGGCGGTGGCGTCAACGCCCTGCTCTGCGCCGATCCGGTCGAGCACCGCGTGCAGATCGGCCCCCTCGGCGGCAAACAGACTGCCGCCGCCAAGCGGCGACCACGCCATCGGGTGAATGCCGCGTTCCTGCATCCACGCGATATCGCCGTCGATGAAGGGCGCGGAATGCAGCACGCTCGCCTCCACCTGATTGGTGCAGAGCGGCGTTTTCATCGCCGATTGCAGCAGCGTCCAGTCGTTGAGCTTGAAGTTCGACACACCCACTGCGCGCACCTTGCCCGATGCGACCAGATCGTCGAGCGCCGCGCCGGTCTCATGATGGTCCATCAGCGGATCGGGCCGGTGGATCAGCAGAAGGTCGATCCGGTCGGTGGCCATGTTCGCCAGCGACGCCTCGACCGAGTCGGCGATATGCGCCGCGGAGGTATCATAATATTTCACCCGCCTGTCCGCGTATTTGCCGATCGGGGCGACGATATCGCACTTGGTCACGATCTCCAGCCTGTCGCGCAGCCCCGGCGCCGCCTTCAGCGCCGCGCCCAGCACCGCCTCGGCCCCGTAATCGCCATAGATATTGGCCTGGTCGATGGTGGTGATCCCTTGTTCCAGGCAAGCCTCGATCTTGGCCTGCACGTGGCTGGGCGTGGTGTCTGCATCATCGGCCACGCGCCACATGCCATAGACAAGGCGGCTGATCTCCAGCTGGCCGGACAGGGTCAGACGTTCGGTCATTTGCGGTCTCCCGCGCCAAGCGGCGTCATCGGGGTTTCGGATGGCACGCGGCCATATTCCTGCGGCAGCGAACAGGTTTTCAGATGCGGCATCACCTTTTCCCCGAAGATCTTGCACTCATCCAGATGCGGGTAGCCCGAGAAGATGAAGGCGCGCATGCCCATCTTCTTGTACGCCTCGATGCGGGACATAACCTGATCGACCGACCCGACAAGCGCCGCGCCGCAGCCCGACCGCGCCCGGCCGATGCCGGTCCAGAGGTTGGGCTCCACGTAACCGAACCTGTCCGCCAGTTCGCGCGCGCGGGCCTGATGCGACACGCCGAGCGAGATGGAATCATGCGCCCGGTCGCGGATCAGCTTGCCATATTCGTCATCCAGCTTGCTGACGATATACTCGGCATATTCGCGCGCCTCGACCTCGGTGTCGCGCACGATCATGTGCACCCGCAGCCCGTAGTCGAGCGTCCGGTCATAGCGTTCGGCCACCGCGTTCACCGCCTTCATCCGCTCGGCAAGATCCTCCTGCGGTTCGGGCCACATCAGGTAGACGTCGCAATGCTGGCCACACAATTCCAGCGCCGCCGGCGAATAGCCCCCGAAATACAACAGCGGCCCGCCTGTCTGGTAGGGTTTGGCGGGGTCGGTGGTCAGCCCCTCGAACTGGTAGACCTCGCCCTTGTACGTGATCTCGTCCTGCGTCCAGGCCTGTTTGAGGATCTCCACCACCTCGCGGGACCGCTGGTAGCGGTACGCGCTTTCGGCGACCTCGCCGGGGAAGTCGGAGCTGATGATATTGACCGTCAGCCGCCCCTTCAGCATGTGGTCAAGCGTGGCAATCGTGCGCGCCAGCATGATCGGCTGCATCTCACCGCAGCGCACCGCGGCCAGCATGTTGATGCGATCGGTGATCGGCGCGTTACCGGCCACGAAGGACAGCGTGTCCTGCCCGACCTGGTAGGAGGACGGGCACAGGATGTTGCGAAAGCCCTGCTTTTCCGCCTCGCGCAGGATCGCGGAGCAATGTTCCCAGCTTGACCGCAGGTCGCCGTCGGGCACGCCGAGGAACTGGTAGTCGTCGGAACAGAGCGCTGCGAACCACGAGACCTCGGCAGCGTCGAGGTCGGGTGAGGTGATGGGGACCACCGTCATGAAAAGATTCCTCCCGGATGCGTCATTTTGCCCTTGCGTAGCATCCGCCGATCAGTAGATCAATAATGTATCAATTCAACTTTCAGAGGCCCCGATGCCCGCAAGTCCGCATGGCGGCGCGCTGCCGCTCTACCTGCAAATCAGCGAAATGCTGATCCGCGATATCGCGGCCGGGCGGCTTGTAGATGGTGCTCGCCTGCCGCCCGAACGCGACTTGGCCAGGTCGCTCGATACCTCGGTTGGAACGCTGCGAAAGGCCCTGTCGGAGTTGGAAAACACCGGGCTTCTGGACCGGCGGCAGGGGTCTGGAAATTATATAAGATCCAAGGCAACGCCAGAGGGTATTTACGCGCTTTTCCGACTGGAACTTGTCGGCGGCGGCGGCGGTCTGCCGACGGCGCGTGTGCTGGACGTGACTCGGATAGAAAAGCCCGGAGATCTGCCCCGCTTCGGTGCATCAATCGAGGCACACCGGATTCGCCGCCTGCGATTCCTCGGAGCGAATCCGGCGGCAGTGGAAGAGATCTGGCTCGATGCCAGCCATGCCGACACGATCAGCGCGGCGGACCTGTCGGATTCGCTTTATCTTTTCTACCGCGAGGCGCTCGGCCTATGGATCACGGGCTACGAGGATGAGGTCGGCGTTGCGCCCTGCCCCGGCTGGGCCCCGCCGGAGTTTGGCCAGTCCCCCGGCGCGCCCTGCGGTCTGGTGGAACGTCAAAGCCGGGCGCGCGATGGCAGCATTGCCGAAGTCTCTCGCAACTGGTTTGACAGCAACGTGGCGCGCTACGTCGCCCGCATGAGGTAATCCATGCCCCCCCTTCGATACGGCATCATCGGCTGCGGCATGATGGGCCAGGAACACATCCGCAACATCGCTCTGGTGGACGGAGCAGAGGTCATCGCGGCGGTCGAACCTGACCCGGCCATGCGCGCGGCGGCGGCCCGGCTGGTGCCGGGGCTGGCCTTTGCCGATGACATCGCCAGCCTTTTGGCGATGGAAGAGGTTACCGCGCTGCTGATCGCCTCGCCCAACCATATGCATGTCGAGCAGCTTGACGAGATCGCGCGCACCCGGCCCTTGCCGATTCTCGTCGAAAAACCGCTCTACACCGACCCGGCCGATGCCGCGCGGCTTGCGGCGCTCGCGGCGCGCTATCCCCACCTGATCTGGGTGGCGATGGAATATCGCTACATGCCGCCGATCGCGGCGCTGATCGACAAGGCGCGCGCGGCGACCGGCGGCGTGCGCATGCTGACCATCCGCGAACACCGCTTTCCCTTCCTCGAAAAGGTCGGTGACTGGAACCGTTTCAACGCGCACACAGGTGGCACGCTGGTCGAAAAGTGCTGCCATTTCTTCGACCTCATGCGCCTTATGCTGCAATCGGACCCGGTGCGCGTCATGGCTTCCGGCGGGCAGGCGGTGAACCACCTTGACGAACGCTATGACGGCAAGGTGCCCGATATCTGGGACAATGCCTATGTCATCGTCGATTTCGCCAACGGCGCGCGCGCGATGCTGGAATTGTGCATGTTCGCGGACGGCAGCCGCTATCAGGAAGAGATCACCGCCATCGGCCCCGAGGGCAAGATCGAGGCGCTGGTGCCCGGCCCCGGACGCTTCTGGCCCGACCACCTCGGCGCGCCGCCGGTGCCGAAACTGATCGTCAGCCCGCGCGCGCCCAGAGGCCCGCAAGAGTTTGACATTCCCGTCGATCCTGACCTGCTTGACGCCGGGGACCACAACGGCTCCACCTTCTACCAGCACCGCCATTTCGCCCACGCGGTGCGCGATGGCGGTCGGCCCGACGTGTCGCTGTCCGACGGGGCCTGGGCGGTGCGCATCGGCCTTGCGGCGCAGGACTCGGCGCTGACCGGGCAGGCGGTTCTGTTACAAGGACCGTGAAAGGGGCAGGCATGATGGCGGATATTCTGACCCTTGGCGAAGCGTTGATCGAATTCACGCGCCAGCCTGACGAGGGCAACCGGGTGCTCTACGAACAGGGGGTCGGAGGCGACACCTCGAACACCGCCATCGCGGCGGCAAGGCAGGGGGCCTCGGTTGGCTATCTGTCGGCCGTGGGCGATGACCTTTTCGGACAGGCCCTGCGCGGGGTGTGGCAGGTCGAGGGCGTATCGCAGGCCCATGTAATCAGCCGACCGGACGACCCG
>PFEX01000106.1:21771-22860 GCA_002783145.1 Rhodobacteraceae bacterium CG17_big_fil_post_rev_8_21_14_2_50_65_11
ACGCCTTGCTCCCCAGCTACGCAGAGGCCGTGCGTCAACTCGCCCAGAAGGAGCAAGTCGAGCTGGTCGACGTCGCTGCCCAGTACGAGGCGTTCGACAAGCAGGAAGGCCAGTCCATGGAGGACCTGCTGTTGGACGGGATGCATCCGAATGAGAAGGGCCACCGCCTGGCGGCGGACCTTCTCCTCGAGAAGATTGTGGCAGCGGCCGGGCACTGAGAGGACACTGCGACGATGTTTGACCGAAGCCTGTTGAACGACGCCCAAGTAACGCAGCTCACCGACGCCGTGCTAACGGTGCTGGACGAGTTGGGCGCCGTCTACCAGAACGAGGAGATTCTGAAGGCGCTCGAGGCGGCTGGCGCGCGGGTCGACTACGGCCGAGAGGTGGCGACGTTCCCCCCGGAGCTGGTTTGCCGGTTCGTTGAGGATGTCCGCCGCGAGCAGCCCTCGCCGGGGGAGGACGACGGTCACCGCGCGTTTGTTGCGCCTGGCGCGGGCCGGCTCTTCCACCAGCTCTCGCAGTACTACTACGACGGCGCGGAACGGGAGCGCCGGCTGGGCAACTGCGCCGACTACATCCAGTTGCTGAAGTTCGGCGAAGTAGTGCATCGCGACGCGGGGGTCGGGCACTGCCTGCTGCTGGCCGACGTGCCAGCACCCCTCGAACCGCTGATGGCGACGCTGCTGCAGTTCGAGCATGTCACTCGGCCGGCGGGGGCGTACGTGCAAGACGTGCGGCAGATAGACTATCTGGTCGAGATGGAGGAACTCGCGGGCGTCGAGGGGCTGCACTGGCTGGCGAATGTGGGCTTCTCCAGCCCCTTGCGCCTGGGGCGGGAGGTGGCCGAGCGGTTCGTCTGCGCCCTCAAGCGCGGCCGACCCAACAGCGTCTACGTCATGACCGTCAGCGGCGCCGGCACACCGGTGACGGTGGCGGGCACCGCTGTGGTCGCGGCGGCGGAGCTGCTGGCCAACTGGATCGCCGGCCGGGCGCTGAAGCCGGGCGTCCCGCTGGGAGGGGGCGTGTGGATCGCGACCATGGACATGCGGAACGGGGAGTCGAGCTACTCGGCCGCCGACGCCGTCG
>PFEX01000106.1:22876-23018 GCA_002783145.1 Rhodobacteraceae bacterium CG17_big_fil_post_rev_8_21_14_2_50_65_11
GCGCGAGTTCCTTCGCCGCTGGACGGGCACTGTGGTTGGCGCCGGGGGCGGCGGGTACTCGCCCGCCAAGACGCCGGGTCTATACGCCCTGCTGGAGAACGCCTACACTGCGATGACCCTTGCAGCCTACACCGGCAGCCAC
>PFEX01000106.1:23032-23185 GCA_002783145.1 Rhodobacteraceae bacterium CG17_big_fil_post_rev_8_21_14_2_50_65_11
CGGGCACCTCGACGGCGGACTGACCATCAGCCCGGTGCAGTTCCTGCTGGAGACGGAGTTCACCGAGTCGCTCGCGCACTTGGCGCCGCCTCTGGAGATCAGTGAGGAAACGATCGGGCTCGACACGATCCTGTCGGTGGCACACGCGGAGCA
>PFEX01000174.1:0-433 GCA_002783145.1 Rhodobacteraceae bacterium CG17_big_fil_post_rev_8_21_14_2_50_65_11
CAGGATTTGTGCAACAGAGCGTCGGCGTGGCACAGTGAATCTCGCTTGACGCCGCAATGGTGTGTAGGCTGGTTGATTTCGACCTGGTGTCTGCGATGCGCGCTGCCTTGACGAACCAGACCATCGGGTGCGGCGGCGCGACTGGGGAACAACGTCTGCCTGTTGTCAAAGTAGTTTCGGTTCGCCATTAATTCTCGCATGAACGCATCGTGCCCCAGTACAGAACATATCGCCGACCTGCTTGTGCACATGGGTCGGGCCGCGCGCAGCGAGGATGGCCCGTCAGACCTGACAGCGGCGCAATGGGCTTGTCTGCGGTTCTTTGCCCGCTCGAATGACAGCACGCGCACGCCGTCGGGCTTTGCCAGTTTTCAGGCGACGACGCGGGGCACCTCTTCCCAGATCATCAAATCACTGGTGGCGCGAGGACTGA
>PFEX01000174.1:460-3664 GCA_002783145.1 Rhodobacteraceae bacterium CG17_big_fil_post_rev_8_21_14_2_50_65_11
GCATCCCTGCCTGCGGCAGACAGGGCGCAGTTTCTGGGCACGCTGTCCCGCGTCGCCTCGGCCGCAGCAAGCCTGCGGCCGGGGGCGGCCTTTGGCACGTGCCTCGATTGCAGCCATTTCACGCCGGCAGAGGGCGGCGGAACTTGCGCGTGTATGGCGGCCCATCTTGCCGCTGACGAAATCACCCAGCTTTGCGGCAGCTATCGCGGCCCGATCGCCACATACCGAGAACATCATGGCATACTCTGACACGCGGAAGATCGGCCCCCGGATGATTGCGATCAGCAGCGGCAAGGGCGGGGTCGGAAAATCCACCGTCACTGCCAATATCGCTGTGGCGATGGCCGAAGCGGGGCTGGCGGTGGGGGTGGTCGATGCCGATATCTACGGCCCCTCGATCCCCGGCATGTTGGGCATCGCGGGCGACAAGCCGGGCATGACGCCCGGGGGCATGATCGTTCCGGGACAAGCCTATGGCGTCAAGGTTATCTCGATGGCGATGCTGACCGATGACGACAAACCGGCGATTCTGCGGGGGCCGATGGTGGCGAAATATCTCCAGATGTTTGTCAAGCAAGTGGACTGGGGCAAGCTGGATGTGTTGCTTCTGGATCTGCCACCGGGCACGGGCGATATCCAGTTGACGCTGGCGCAGGCATTTCCGTTGTCGGGCGCGGTGGTGGTCAGCACGCCGCAGGACGTCAGCCTGAAGATCGCGCGGCGCGGGTTGCGGATGATGGAGCAAGTCAACGTGCCGATCCTCGGCATCGTCGAAAACATGAGCGGGTTCACCTGCCCCTCTTGTGGCACGGTCAGCCATATCTTCCACCAGGGCGGCGGCGAGGCGATCGCGCAAGAGCTTGGCGTGGCATTTCTGGGCAAGGTTCCCCTTGACCCAACCGTGGTCGATTGCGGTGACACCGGCCTGCCGCTGGTCAAGGCGGCACCTGACAGCCCCGCAGCAGGGGCCTTTCGCCAAATCGCGACGGCGCTGGTGGGGGCCGGTGCCACGGCGCGCGGTATCGCCATTCCATTCAACTGGGAGGTGGCCGAGGGCACCGGCAAGCCAGCCTCTGCCTCTGCCAGCAGCGACGGACCGGCCGAGGTTCTGACGGCGCTGGATCACGACGCCATCGGCCTGAAGCTGCGCTGGGCCGATAGCCATCAGCAGCACCTCGCCCCACGCGATCTGCGCATCGCCTGCCGCTGCGCGCAATGCCGCAACGAGGTGACAGGCGCGCAAATGCTCGATCCTGCCAGCGTGCCGCGTGACATTCGCCTGACACGGATCTGGAGCGTGGGAAACTATGCGCTGGGGCTGGCCTTCAGCGATGGCCATGACACCGGCATCTACACCTTCAAATCCCTGCGCGCGACCCAAGGGGCCGAGGTCGAAGATGTCTGACTTGGCCCCCCGCCGCCGCATCCGGGCGCAGGCCGTGGCGGACGATCCGCAGGCGATGGGCTTTGTGCTTGATGCGCCGGTTCATCTGGGCTGGGGCGGGCGCTATGACGGGACAAGTGACGCCCCGCTGCCCCGCGCGCTGTTTGCGGTTGCCGGGGTGGTGGCAGCCGAGGTGTCCGACGCGACCATCTGGGTGACAAAAAGCACCGATGCCGGATGGGCTGCGCTGAAACCAGCGATTGCCGCCGCGATCCGACAGGTTCTGGACAGCACCGACGCGCCTCTGGGTGCGGCAGAGCCGACCGATCCCGACAGCGGCCTGCTGCTCGCCGTGCATGATCTGCTGGAACGTCAGGTCAACCCCTCGGTCGCGGGCCATGGTGGCAAGATCACGGCGGATCGGGTCGAAGGCGGCCGGGTGTTTCTGCGGATGTCGGGCGGCTGTCAGGGCTGCGCGGCCTCTGCGGCCACGCTGCGCCAGGGGGTCGAGCGGATGCTGCGCGCCGCGCTGCCGCAGATCACCGAGATCGTGGACGTGACTGACCATGCATCGGGGGCCAGCCCGTTCTATGCGCGCCCCGCCCCAGGGGATAAAGGTCAGCCCTCACCCTTGCTGATCCGCCCGGTGCCCGCAGGAGTGATCGGCTGGGATGACGGACAGGTGCTGGTCGATCCCGATTATCTCGCCCCGCGTCTAGGCCTGACGCGCGAGGGCCTGCGCGCGGGCTGGCGCGACGGATCGGTCGTCGGCGTGACCGAAATCGGCGAAGGGGCTGACGCCGGCAAGACCCGGATCGTGCTGCGCAGCGTGACCCGCGCGTGGGCAGCCGAGGTGCTGCCGGATGGTTCGGCGCGCGAGATCCCGCCGCCGCCCGAAACCGGCACGGCGGCCAATCGCGCGCAGGCGCTGGCCGACCTTGTGCGCGCCCATCTTTCCGCTCTGCCGCCCAAAGACGCACCCATGACCTACGGCACACTTGCCCGGGCACTGGGGCTGTGGGCGCCCGGTTCGGTTGGCCGGATCACCCGCGCGCTGGAGGTGACGATGCGCGAGGATGCCGCTGCCAACCGCCCCTTCATCGCCGCCCGCACCATCAGCCGCGCGCGCGAGGGCCTGCCGGGGCCAGGATTTTTCAATCTGGCAACTGCATTGGCGCGCGGACCCCAGCCGGGGGAAAGCGACACCGATTTCTACGCCCGCGAATGTACCAGTCTTGAAAGCGCCTTGGCACCAGCCAAGTCGCGCATGCTGTGACGCTGCGACGGCCCGACCGGGCACGGTGCCGGCTCGGGCCTTCTGGCCGTTACGGACGGACCATGATCTTGATCTGCGCCTTGTCGGCCAACAGCCGGTCAAAGCCCTGCGCCACCACATCGTCCAGGCCGATCCGGTCGGTCACCAGGTCTTCGGCCCGAAAAAAGCCGCGCTGCATCAGCGCCATCACCGCCGGATAGACGTGGCGATAGGCGATGGTGCCCCGCATGGTGCGTTCCTTGATCACCAGCGCGTTAGGCTGGAAAGAAGCGCCGCCTTCCCAGATGCTGACGACCACGATCTCGCCGCCGGGATGCGTCGCCTCGATGGCTTGCGACAGCACGGCGGGCCCCCCCGTCACCTCGAAGGCAAAGTCCACCCCGCCGCTTGCGGCTGCATGGATCGCCTCTACCACATCGCCCGCCGCCGGGTCATGCCCGATGGCCCCCAGCCGTTCGGCCATGGCGCGGGCGGGTCGCTGACAATTCGACCGCGTGGATGCTGGCGGCCCCTGCGGCCTTGAGCGCCTCGATCAACACCAGCC
>PFEX01000174.1:3677-4572 GCA_002783145.1 Rhodobacteraceae bacterium CG17_big_fil_post_rev_8_21_14_2_50_65_11
ACAGGTTGTAGCGGTCCATCAGATAGGCGCCGTCACGGTTGGGCGACAGGATCGGCTCTATCACCACCCGGTCGCCAATGGCGACGCGGGTCACCTTATCGCCCACCGCGACCACTTCGCCCGCGACCTCATGCCCCATCACAATGGGGGCCATGTCGCCGCTGATCGGGTGCGGCGTGCCCACTGGGATGAAGATCGGCCCTGCCGCGTATTCGTGCAGTTTCAGAAAGTAACCCCGTAACGCTTACCTTCCATCAAACGGGCCCAATCCGTTTTCCAACAAGGGACGCCTTGTCAGCCCGATCTGCTTGAGTTAGCCTCGGCAAATAACCGTTGGGGTGCCCCGTTTGGGGCTGAGAGGCGAAAGCCAACCCATCGAACCTGATCCGGTTAATACCGGCGTAGGGAACGGTGCACTGAGGGCGCGTGGCGCCCGTGATCCGTCTCCTTGCGATGATTTGTTTGGCAAGGAGGGGATGGTGGTTCCCATAGCACTTACGATAGCAGGGTCCGATTCCGGCGGCGGCGCGGGGATTCAGGCGGATCTCAAGACGTTTTCGGCCTTGGGCGTCTATGGCACCAGCGTCATCACCGCGCTAACGGCGCAGAACACCCGCACAGTCAGCATGATCGAGCCTGCAAGCCCCGCGATGATCGCAGCCCAGATGGCGGCGGTGTTCGATGATCTGGACGTGCGTGCGGTCAAGCTGGGCATGCTGGGGGATGCGCTCGCGATTGCGGCGGTGGCGCAGGGGCTGGCGGGGTGCGGCCTTCCCATTGTGCTCGATCCGGTGATGGTGGCGAAATCCGGCGACAGGTTGTTGCCCCCCACCGCGCTGGATGCTTTGCGCTGCCACCTTTTGCCGCTGGCCACACTGCTGACCCCGAACCTGCC
>PFEX01000174.1:4601-5054 GCA_002783145.1 Rhodobacteraceae bacterium CG17_big_fil_post_rev_8_21_14_2_50_65_11
GACACTTGCGTTGATCTGCTGGTCACCGCGACAGGCGTCACCCGCCTGACCGCGCCGCGCCGCGCCACCCGCAACACCCATGGCACCGGCTGCACGCTGTCGGCGGCAATTGCGGCGGGGCTGGCGCAGGGTTTCGCGCTGCCCGACGCCGTTACCCGCGCGCATACCTATCTGCAAGGCGCGATAGCGGCTGCGGACGGGTTGGGCGTGGGGCATGGCAACGGCCCGGTGCATCACTTCTACAAGGTCTGGTCGCATGGCTGATGTCACGATTATCGGGGCCGGGGTGGCGGGGCTTTGCGCCGCCCATATGCTGTCGTGCGCCGGGCTGACCCCGCGCCTGATTGACCGCAATGGCGCGCCCGGTGCGCATGGCTGCTCATGGTGGGCGGGCGGAATGCTCGCGCCGTTTTGCGAGGGCGCGGTGGCAGAGCCCGCCATCGTCGCGCACGG
>PFEX01000174.1:5110-5425 GCA_002783145.1 Rhodobacteraceae bacterium CG17_big_fil_post_rev_8_21_14_2_50_65_11
CGCTGGTGCTGGCCTTGCAACGCGATCAGAGTGAATTGACCCGCTTTGCGCGGCGCACGCATGGGCATGCTGCCGTCACCGATATGGTCGCGCTGGAGCCTGAACTTGCGCACCACAGCGCGGCGCTGTTCTATGACAGCGAGGCCCATCTGAACCCCCGTCGCGCCTTGGCCGACCTGACCCATGCGCTGGCCGAACGCGGCGTGCGGATCGAACAGGCCGAGGCCACGCCAGAGGATATCACGGGCCCGGTGATCGACGCACGCGGCATGGCGGCTGGCCTGCCCGGTCTGCGCGGCGTTCGGGGCGAGATGC
>PFEX01000012.1:0-14436 GCA_002783145.1 Rhodobacteraceae bacterium CG17_big_fil_post_rev_8_21_14_2_50_65_11
CACGCCCGCCCACGCAGCACCGCCGCCGCTGCAAGCGCCAGCAGAACGAAATTCACATGGTCGAGCCGCGCGGCGTCGTGGCCCAGCTGCATCATGCCGACTGGTGCGATCAGGATCGCCCCTGCGAAAAACCGCTGCCCCGGCGCGGCGTCGTCCGCCGGCAGGAACAGCCGCGCGGCGAGGATCGCCAGCGTCAGGCTCAGGCCCGCGTCGATCGCCAGCATGACGGCGTATTCCGCCCCGCCGCCATCGGGCAGGGGCGCGAAAACCGGCACCATCAGCGTGCCCACCAGCCCCCGGCGCAGGAAGCCGAAATCGGGATAGGTGACGTGGTAATGGGTCATGTTCCAGACCAGTGCGTCGGGCGGTGTGCCGGACAGGGCCCATTCCACCAGATGCGGTGCGACGCCAACGAGCCATGCCAGCATTGCGAGGATGACGAAGGCGCTGCGGCGATCCGTTTTGCGATCCGTTGCCATGCCGGTCGGCCCCCAATTTCCTGTACTTGCGGCAGGGTAAGCCGATCTTCGTGTCATTTCAAAGGCTCCGTCGGGGCGCCGATCAGCGGATGCTGAAGGTCGCGCTGCGCCCGGCGCCGCGATCCACGGCGAAGCGCGGTTCGCTGTCGTCGCGGGCCTCGACAAGCCGGCAGTTGAACGGAATGTCGTCGCCCGACCAGTCGAGTTCGCGGCAGAAAGAGCCGTCGCGCCAGTCCCATGTGCCGGTGACGGGGGCGGACGGCGCCTGCCCGCTGACCCCCCCCGGCCATCCGCGGCACGCGCCAGCCTGACCCCGAACAGGCCAAGTCTCAGGTCAGGCCCATCGACAAGGTCGGGAAAGGTGCCGCGGTCCTGCACCCGCTGCACCCGCTGGACCGCTTCGGCGCCGGTGGATCATTCCCGGCGTTGCAACGGGGGGGGGGAGCGGGCTGGCTCGCAAGACCGACCCTTGCGCGCCACGTCTTTGGCTCACCCCTCAAGCCGCCGCGCTGCGCCGATCTCGACTTCCTGGCCGGTGATCCGGGAGCGCACGGCGGCAAAGGCCATGGCGAGGCTTGCAAGGTTTTCGCGGGCACCGTTCAGCGGCTCGCGCCCGTCCTCGATCGCCGACAGAAGCTCCCCCATCGTGCCGCGGAAGCCGTCGTTGAACCATTGCCCCTCCAGCACCGGGCGGGCGATGCCGGTTTGCGTCGTCAGCGTCACCGCCTGCGCCGACAGGTCGCGCCCGTCTGCGACAAGGCTGCCCGTGGTGCCGCCCACAAAGGTGGTGTCGCGGGGGCCGTGCGGCACGCCGCCGTCGAAGACCAGGCTCGCCTGCCCGCCATCGAGCCGGATCAGTGCCTGCGCCAGAAGCGGCACCTTGTTGGCCTGCTTGGTGGCATGGGTCGTGGTTGCAAAGACGCTGCGCGCCCGCCCCGGCGCGAGCGAGGCGATGAAATCGAACCAGTGCACGCCGAAATCGTAGAGGATCAGGTCCTCGATCTCATCAAAGGGGGTGCCGGCCGTCCAGCCATGGGTCCAGTGGATCGCCACATGCGCCGAGACGAGATCGCCGATCAGCCCGGCGCGCACCGCCTCGCGCATCCATGCCATGTGCGGCGCCCAGCGGGCGTTCTGGTTGACGGCAAGCCTGACGCCCATGTCCTCGGCAAGTTTTACCAGATCCTCGCCAATGTCGAGATCGGTGACGAAGGGTTTCTGGCTGAGAACGTGCTTGCCGGCCTTCAACGCCGCCGCGATGATCGGCGCCCGGTGTTCGGGGTGCAGGGTGATGTCGATCACCTCGATGGTGCTGTCTTCCAGCATCGCCTGCCAGTCATCCTCGATCCGCGCCGCGGGGCAGTATTCCGCCGCCTTGGCCTCGGCCTTGGCGCGGGTCCGGTTCCACAGCGCCGCCACCTGCCAGCCCGCCGCGCGGTAGGCATCCAGATGGCTGGCGGAGATGCCACCGGTGCCGATGACCCCGATCCGGGGCCGGTAGCTTTTCGGCATCGGTGGGCGGTAGGGCAGGTCGGGCGCGGCAATCTCGGGCAGGTCGCCCGATTTCAGCGCATAGGTGTCGGTGGTTCCGGCGTCCTTGGTCGCGTCACTCATGGCAGCAGCTCCAGGGTGCGTTTCTCTTCGGCCGCGCGCATCGCGGTATCGACGATCCGCTGCGCGGTGAGGCACAGGTCGGGGTCGAGCGGGCCGCCCACGGCCTCGCCCCGCGCGATGCAGCCCAGCACATGCTCGATGGCGTTGCGCGCGCCTTCGGGCAACGGGTCGGCCGGGATCTCGTGGCGTTCGGGGCGCGCACGGGTCTGCACCGTCACCGCGGGCGCGTAGTCGGGCGAGGCGATCGTGCCGTCCGTGCCCACGAAGGTAAAACCGCAGGTCGGCTGCGGCTGGTGCGTCCACGGGTCGGTGAAGGTGCCCCAGCGGGTTTCCAGCCGCGATAGCCCGCGCGCGTAGCGCAGCACGGCGATGGCGTGCTGGTCGACCTCGATGCCGGGGGTGTCGTCCACGGTGCAGGTGACTTCAAGCGGCGCCTCGCCGCCCATGAACCATGTTCCGAGCGTGGCGCCATAGCCCATGTAATCGAGCAGCGAGCCGCCGCCGGAGGCCCGCTTGTACCACCACGAGGTCGGCTTCAGGCGCTCCACCTCCTCGGGCGAGACCTCGACCTTGCCCGCCCGGTGATAGAGCGGCCCGCGATTACCGTCGTAAAAGAGCACCTCCCGCAATTCGCCGATCAGCCCCTCGTCGATCAACCGCTTGGCGATAACATGGCTTTCCACCCAGCGCAGCGGCCAGTTGATGACAAGCTGCCGCCCGGTGCCCGCCATCGCCGCGATCATCCGCCGTGCGTCCGCGGCGCAGGCCGCGAAGGGCTTTTCGACGAAGACATGCACCCCGTGCGGCGCCAGACGTTCGGTATAGCGCGCATGGTTCGCCGGGGCGGCGCAGAGGATCGCCATGTCGTAGGGCCCGGCGGCCATGCAGGCATCGAAATCGGTGAAAACGCGCGCCTCGGGGATGGCGAAAGTATCGACCGCGTCCTGCATCCGGGCGCGATCGGGGTCGAAGAGCGCGGCAATCTCGGCGCCTGGGTGGTCGTGGACCTGTCGCAAGAGATCGCCCATATGCATGTGATCGAAACTGATGCCGACGATGCGAAATTTTGCCATGAAAACCTTCCCTACCGGGTTTCGGTGAACCGCACGTAAAGTGCTGTGACAGCCAGGATGATGAGCCCGAACAGCGCGATACGCGCCCCTTCCGGCATTCGTGCGAGGGTCAGCATCGTGTCGATCACCCGCAGGATCAGCGCGCCGACGATGGCCCCGGCGAAGCTGCCGCGCCCGCCGAAGATCGAGGTGCCGCCGATCACCGCCGCTGCGACCGAGGGCAGCACAAGCGGAACGGCAAGCGACAAGGACGGCGCCCGGATCATGCCAAGGTAAAGCAGACCGGTGAGCGCCGCGATCAGCCCCGACAGCACGTAAAGCGCGATCAGCACCTGCCACGCGCGCACCCCCGACAGCTTCGCCGCCGTCTCGTTCGAGCCGAGCGCGAACAGAAGCCGCCCGAAGCCGCTGAAACGCATCACCCACAGGATGAAGGCCGCGAAGGGCAGGAACAGGAAGACGCCGTTGGGCAGCCCGGCGGTGCGCCCGGTGCCCAGCCATTCGAGGATATCGGGGATGTCGCTGCCGGTGGCGATCACGAACCGCTGATAGACCTGAAGGCACCCCGTGGCGATCAGCCCGGTGCCCAGCGTCATGATCAGCGGATGCACCCGCGCGATGCCGGCGCCAAAGCCGTTGACCAGCCCCACCAGCGCGCCCACCGCCATTGCCACCGCCATCGCCGGAAAGGGGCCGATCAGCGGCGTCAGCGTCGCGGTCACGAAGGCGGCGGAGGTGGCGACGATGCCGACCGACAGGTCGATGCCGCCGGTCAGCATGGTCAGCACCTGCGCGGCAGCCAGCATGGCGAGCGGGATCGCAAACTTGATCATGTTGCCGGCCCAGAACGGCGACAGGATGCCGGGGCGCATGACCTCCAGGATGCCGATAAGCAGGATCAGGAACCCGATCAGCGGGATCAACGGGTTGTCTTTCAGAAAGCGACCGACACGCAGAAGCGGCGGCACGCGATCGTCGGTTTCGGGGTGGATATCGCTCATGCTGCCTGCCGCTTGCTGCGCTGCACGAGGAAAGCGCCGAACATCACGACGCCGACCATGATCGTGCCTTCAACGATGGTGGTGACGTTGGGGTCGAAGCCCGCCAACGTCAGGATGGTGCGGATGATCCTGAGGATGAAGACCGCAATGATCGGCCCCAGAAGCCCGCCGACCCCGCCGCCGAGGATCACGCCGCCCAGCACCACCGAGGCAACGGCGGCCAGAAGGTAGGGGCCCGGCACCGGTTCGCCCACGCCGGTCAGCGCCAGAAGGCTGAGCCCGCCGAAGGCCGAAAACAGACCGGTGAGGCCATAGGCCATTGCCTTGGTGTGCCCGGTCGCGACGCCGGAGCGAAAGGCGGCGGTCTCGTCCGAGCCGGTTGCGTAGATCGCCAGCCCAAGCTTTGAGCGCCGGATCGGGAGCCAGATCGCGGCGACGATGACCGCGACGAGGATCAGGGCGTTGGGCAGGCCGGGAATGATGAAGGAGCCGGTGATCGCGCTGCGCATCCACGCGCTTGCCGCACCGCCCGGCGAGGGCAGGATCAACAGCGCGGTGCCCTGCCAGACGAACAGCATGGCCAGCGTCACCACGATGTCGGGCACCCGTGTCACCACGATGAGGGTGCCGTTGATCAGCCCCATCAGCGTGCCGATGGCCAGCGTGATCGCAATGGCCGGCACCCCGCCCATGCTTTCCATCAGCACCGCCGCGGTGACCGAACAGACCGCCATCATGGAGCCGACCGACAGGTCGATGCCGCCGACGATCACGGCGACGGCCATCGCGGCGGTGGCAAAGGCGAAGGGAAGCGAGGCGCGGGCGAGGCTTTCCAGCCCGTTGACCCCGAAATTGGGCTGGATCAGCCTGGTTATCAGCAACAGGGCGACGAAGAGGCCGAGAAGCCCCAGCACCCAGGCTTGTTTGCGCACAAGGCTCACGCAGCGCCCTCCGTTGCTGTCAGGCCGTAGGCGGCGCGCATCAGGCGCGCCTCGTCGGCCTCGGTCGCCTCGACGATATCGACGACACGGCCATTGAACATCACGATCGCCCGGTCGCAGGCCAGCGGCACCTCTTCAAGCTCCGAGGTGTAGTAGAGGATCGCCGCGCCCCGGTCGGCGAGGTCGCGCACCAGCGGGTAGATCTGGCGCTTGGTGCGCACGTCGATGCCGCGCGTCGGGTCGAACAGAAGCAGCGTGCGCACCCCGTGCGCCAGCCAGCGGCCGATGGTGACCTTCTGCTGGTTGCCGCCCGACAGGCGCTGCACCTCGCCCTGCGCGCGGGTGTCGATCTGAAGCCGCGCGATCGCCTCGGCCACGCGGGCCTTTTCGTGACGCAGCCGCAGCGGCCCCCAGTTGCGCATCCGAGCCGAGAACGGCATCGCGATATTCTCGCGCACCGAGCGTTCGCGGAACAGCGCATGCGCCCGGTCGCCGGGCACGAAGCTGAGCCCGGCGGCGATGGCATCGGCGGGATGGCCGAACCGGGCGGGCGCGCCGTCGACCTCGATGCTGCCCGCAGCGGGTTGGCGAAAGCCCGCCAGCGCCTCGAACAGTTCGTCCTGCCCCTGGCCTTCCAGCGCCACGACGCCCAGCACCTCGCCGGGATGCAGCGTGAAGCTGGCATCTTTCAGCTTCGGTGCCACGGCAAGGCCCTGCACGGCCAGCCTTGGGCGGCCTTCGGGCTTCGGGCGCGCAATCTCCGCGGCGCGCTTTCCAAGGTCGATCTTCGCGCCCAGCATCAATTCGACCACGCGCTCCTCGACGCCGGGCTCGATCCGGGCTTCGCCCACGCTGCGCCCGTCGCGCAGCACGGTGGCGCGGTCGCACAGCGCCGCGATCTCGGAAAACCGGTGCGAGATGTAGATGACGCCGCGCCCGTCCTCGGCCTGCGCGCGGGCGACCTTCAGCACCCGCTCCACGAGGTCGGTGGGAAGTGCTGCGGTCAGTTCGTCGAGCAACAGCACGTCGGGCTTGGCGGCAAGCGCGCGGGCAAGGTCGACGATGCGCAGGGTGGCAAGCGGCAGGTCGCGCACCACCGCGTCCAGCGTCAGGTCGGGATGGGCAAGCGCCTCCATCCAGTGTTGAAAGGCGTCCCGGTCGGTGCCGCCAAGCCGCAGGTTGTCGGCAATGTCGAGATCGGGAACAAGCGACGGTTCCTGGTAGACCGGCACCAGCCCCGAACGGCGCGCCTGTGCCGGCGACCCGACGCGCGTCTCGGCGCCGCGAATGCGGACATGGCCGGCATCGGGTTTCAGCGCCCCGGTCAGGATTTTCACGAAGGTGGACTTGCCCGCCCCGTTTGCGCCGAGCAGCGCCACGACCTCGCCGCGTGCGATCGACAGGCTGGCATCGGTCAGCGCGCGCACCGCGCCGAAGCTTTTGGCGACGCCGCGCGCATCGAGCAGCAGGTCGGGGTCGGGGTCGATGGTCATGTGGTCGCGCCCTCGTGTCGTTCAGGTCGTCCAGAAAGCGGCTCCCGTCCCGCGCCGGGGGCGGGGGCCGCGATTGTCGTGCCGGTCAGCCTTCGCCGGGGCCGTCGCAGGCGATGATCTGCTCCAGCGTGTAATCCGTCCAGCCGGGGATCGTGGTCGAGACCGGCCATTCGGGGTCGAGGTCGGGGTTCTGCGCCGCCTCGATGGTGGCGCGGCCTTGCCCGGTCGTGTTCTCCCACAGAACGGGATCGACAAGCACCGTGGTGTCCTCGGGCGCGTTGCCGTTGAGAATATCGACGGCCAGCGCAATGCCCGCCCCGCCGACGGAGCCGGGGTTGGTCACCGCCGCGCCCGCCAGCCCGTCCACTTCCAGAAGCTGGCTGACGAAGCCGGCGTTGTCGGCGCCGACGATGGGCACCAGGGGCGCGCCCGATTCAACGAAGGCATCCACGATCACGTTGTCGATTCCGCTCGTCCAGACCCCGTCGAACGGGATGCCGGTTGCCAGGAAGTCGAACATCTGCTGCTTACCCTGATCCTGCTGCCAGCCGGTAAAGACCTCGTGGATCACGTTGACGTTCGGAAACTCCTCCAGCGCCCGCTGGAATCCGTTATCCCGGTCGGTATCGGCCGACACGCCGGCAATGCCGCGCATGTAGACGACATCGCCCGCGCCGCCGATCTGCTCGAACAGCCAGCGCGCGCCGAGATAGGCGTATTCCTCCTGGTTATTGGACAGGATGTAGGCGCCCTCGGCCGTCACGCCCGCATCGACCGCGACCACGACGATGCCCTGCTCCATGGCCGTTTCCAGCGCCGAGTTGAGAGCATCGGGCCCCGACGGATTGAGCACGATGGCGTCCACGCCGGCCTCGATCAGGTTGTTCAGGTCTTCAAGCTGGCCCGCGCTGTCGGTGTTGCGATGCGCCACGATCAGGCCGGTGACGTCGCCCTCCACCAGTGCCTGCGCACGCATGGCGCAGATCATTTCTTCGCGCCAGCCATTGCCCTGCACGGTGTTGGAAACGCCGATTGTGTAGCCGCCATGGGCATCGGCAAAGGCCGCTTGCGTGAAGGCCACGCTCATTGCCAGCGCCGCGGCGCCTGTCAAGAATCTGGTCATTGTCAGTCCTCCCGAGTGGGTTTCAACGTGGGTGTTGTGTCGGGGCTTTGCGCCCTTCTTGTTCGATGCCTGCTCACTTGATGAACGGCGCGAGTACGTCGCGCGCGAGGCAGAAGCCGCGCTTGACCTTCTCGTCCGTTCCCTCGAACAGCCTGTCCTCGTGTTCGATCACCACCGCGCCGTCATAGCCCGCGCGGTAGAGCGCCGAGAAGAAATCCGGCCAGTTCACGTCGCCCAGCCCGCACAGGCGCGGGATCTGCCAGCCCATGCCGACCGACATGGTGCCGTTTTCGTAAAGCCCGTCGCGGTCGATCATCACGTCCTTGGCGTGGACATGGCCGAAGCGCGGGCCGAACTCGTTGATGAAGCGGGTCTGGTCGATGAACTGCCAGACAAGGTGCGAGGGGTCGAAATTCATGCCAACTGCGTCGCCCCATTGCTCGAAGATGCGCCGCCAGATGCGGGGGCTGTAGGCGATGTTGTGCCCGCCCGGCCATTCGTCGTGGCTGAAGATCATCGGGCAGTTTTCAAAGCACAGCAGCACGCCGAGATCCTGCGCGTGCCGCACGACCGGCGCGAAGATCTCCTGCGCGCGGGTCCAGTTCGCGTCCACGTTCAGCGACCGGTCGCCGCCGAGGAAGGTGTTGACCACGCCGACCTGCATCGTCGCGGCGGCGGTGATGACCTTCTTGAGGTGGTCCAGCACCGCCGCCCTGTGGTCGGCATCGGCATGCAGCGGGTTCGGGTAGTAGCCAAGGCCCGAGATCGAGACTCCGCGCGCCGCAAGTTCGCCGGTGATCTGCTGTGCCTTGTCTCGGGTCAGGTCGTCGACGTCGATATGGCTGGTCCCGGCATAGCGCCGCTTCTCGCCGCCCGAGGCGGGCCAGCAAGCGACCTCGAAGGCGGAAAAGCCGTTGCCGCCCGCCCAGTCGGCGACCTCGGTCAGGGGCGTGTCCTCGAACGGGGCGGTCATCAGGCCCAGATGCATTGTCTTTCCTCCCTCAGATCTCGTCGAGCCGCACCCAGCGGCCTTCGCGCGCCGAGCGCAGGACCGCGTCGCACAGGCGCATTTCCTCATGGCCATCCTCGAACGTGGCCCATGTCGCTGCCGCCGCCCGCCCGCCCGCCGCCACGTCGCGGTAGACGGCCCGGAAGAAGGCGAAGAACGAATCCCCGAAGCCCTCGACATGGCCCGGCGGCAGGCTGGCCGCCGCCGTTCCTGTGGCGTTCATCAGGGTGAAATCGCGCATCAACGTCTCGTTCGCGCGATCCCGGTGGCCGATGAACAGGTGATCCGGCGTCTCGCTGTCCCATGCGGCACTGGCCTCGGCCCCCGCCACGTCCCATTGCAGCGAATTCTTGCGCCCGACATTCACCTGGCTGGTGCTCATCACGCCGCGCGCGCCGCCCTCGTAGCGGATCAGGATCATCGCCGCGTCGTCGGTGTCGATGGCCACGGTTTCGGTCTTGCCGGCGCCGCTGGCAAAGGTGGCGACGGGGCCGACCGGCTTTTGCCGTTCGGGGAGGAAGGTCGCCAGTTCGGCCATCACCGCCTCGGCCTTCAGGCCGGTGACGAAGCTCGTCAGGTCCAGCCAATGGGTGCCGATATCGCCCACCGATCGCAGCGCGCCGCCCTTCTCGGATTGCAGCCGCCAGTTCCAGTCGGTGGGTTTGGCCATCCAGTCCTGGTGATAATGCCCGCTGACGAAGCGGATATCGCCAAGCGCGCCTTCCGCCACCATGGCGTGCGCCTGCTGGTTCAGGGGATAGAAGCGGATGTTGTAGCAGACCGCCGCGATCTTGCCGCTGGCCCGTGCGATTTCCACCATCTCGGCCGATTGCGCACTGGTCATCGCCAGCGGTTTTTCGCAGATGACGTGTTTGCCGGCGCCGAGCACCGCCTTGACCTGCGCGTAATGCGCGTGGTTGGGCGAGGCAACGTGCACCACGTCCACGCTCCCGTCGGCCAGCAATTCGTCGAGCGTGGCATAGGCCCGCGCGACGCCCATCGCTTCGGCCTGCTTCGCCCCGCGTTCGGGCGAGGAACCGAGGACGCCCCGGACCTGCACGCCAAGCCGGCGCAGCATCTGCGCATGTATGGCGCCGATGAAGCCGGTGCCGATGACGGCAGCGCCCAGTTTCGAGAAGTCGCTCATTTTTCCTCCTGCTCAGACAACCGAGTATCCCCCGTCCACCGGCAGGCAGGTGCCGGTGATGAAGCCGGCGGCGGGCGAGGCGAGAAACAGCACTGCACCCACGATATCGCCGGGCTGGCCCCAGCGGCCGGCGGGGGTGCGCGCTTCGACCTGCCGGACGAAATCCGGGTCCTGCCGCGCGCGGGCCGATTGTTCGGTGACGATGAAACCGGGCGCCACCGCGTTCACCCGGATGCCGTCCGGTGCCCACGCGATGGCCAGCGATTTGGTCACCTGCTCCACCCCCGCCTTGGAGGCCCCGTAGGCCGGGTTGCGGGGCGATCCGAAGCGCGCATACATCGACGCGATGTTGATCACGTTGCCCGAAGCGGCCGTCAGAGCTGGTTGAAACGCCTCGGCGCAGCGAAACGATCCGGTCAGGTTCACGTCGAGCACATGGGAAAAGAAGGCCGGGTCCATTTCGGCGCCGCGCTGCGTGATCGCGGCACAATTGACCAGCACGTCAAGGCGTGCCACCCGGCTGGCGAAATCGCGCACCGCGTCCGTTTCGGTTACGTCTAGCTGCGTGTAGGCAAAGCGCGCGGCGTCTTCGGGTCGGGGCTCCGGTTCGACGCCGGTGATCTGCACCATGGCGCCCGCATCCGCGAACCCGCGCGCGATGGCGGCCCCGATGCCGCCCCGGCTGGCGCCGATCACGACGACAGACGTTGCGTCGAAATCAAACGACGCGCCGGGCATCAGCGGCCTCTCCGACATGGGCGGGCATTCCTCACCTGGCGACCTCCCGTCGCGCATTGCTTGCGCGTGTAATCGTTTTCATGGCCGGAAAAGCCTCTTCCATAACCATGCAAACGATTACATGATCGAAGCATGAAACGAGTCGAGTCAAGCCCCGATTTGAGGCCCCGGCGATGAGCGGCCCGGTGCGGACGCCGCGCTCGCCGCGCGCGCCGCGGTCGGTCACGATCCAGGATGTGGCGCGCTTCGCCGGTGTCTCGACGGCGACGGTCAGCCGCGCGCTCAGCAATCCCGATCTCTTGACCGACCGCACCCGCGACGCGGTGCTGGATGCGGTGCGCAGCACCGGCTACCGTGTCAACCGGGCGGCGCGGAACTTTCGCATGCAGCGCGCGGGCGCGGTGCTGGTGCTGGTCCCCAACCTTGGCAAACCGTTCTATTCGCGCATCCTCGCGGGCATTTCCGATGGCTTCGCGGATGGCGAATATGCGGTGCTGATCGCCGATACCGAAAGCCGCCCGCTGGCGGCAGGCGAACTTGAGGGCTATTTCCTCGATGGCCGGATCGACGGGGTGATCTCGCTCGACGGGGGGCTGGATCCCGGCGCGCTGACAGCTTGTGATGAGCTTGGTGTCTCTGGCCGGATCGTGTTCCTGTGCGAATGGGTCGAGGGGGCCGGGTTTCCGGTGATCCGGTCCGACAACGCCGAGGGCGCGCGGCAGGCCATCCGCCACCTGCACGGGCTGGGCCACCGGCGCATCGCCCATGTCACCGGGCCGGAGGGCAACGTGCTGACCGCGGCGCGCCGGGCGGGGATGCTGGAAGAACGCGCCCGCCTTGGCCTGCCGGTGCGCGACGAATGGATCATCCGCGGCGATTTCTCGCTGGTCTCGGGCCACCACGCCGCGCATCGGATCCTTGCGATGCAGGAGAGGCCCACCGCCGTGTTCTGCGCCGCCGACATGGTCGCCTTCGGCCTGATGGCGGGGCTGGCGGCGAATGGGGTGCGGGTGCCGCAGGATATTTCCGTGATCGGCTTCGACGATATCGACATGTCCGGCTATTACGTGCCCGCGCTGACCACGATCCGGCAGGACCGCCATCGCCTCGGGCGGCGCGCCGCGGCGGTGCTGCGTCGCGGTCTGGGGCCGGGGGCGCCGGACGATGTTGCGGGCGACGACATGATCGAGGTCGATCTCGTGGTGCGCGACAGCACCGCACCACCGCCGGGCTGAGCCCGCCGCGCTCAGGGCGCGCCGGTGACTTTCTGTTCGAGGTCGAGATTGCCGCCGGTCATCGGCGCCGAGGCGGGGCAAAGCAGCCAGACCGCGTGGCGCGCGCAATCCGCCGCGCTCACAAGCCGGCCCAGCGGCTGCGCCCGTGCCTGCCGGTCCAGCCAATCCGGCCCCATGCCCGGCGTGACCGCGTGCAGGTGACGCTCCGTTTGCGTATCGACCCAGCCCAGGTTGATGCCGTTCACCCGGATACGGTCGGCAAGACAGGCATTCGCCGCGTTCTTCGTCAGGGTCTGAAGCGCGCCCTTGGTGGCGGAATAGACCGACAGATCCGGCGCGCCGCAATGCGCGTTCATCGACTGGATGTTGACGATGGCGCCGGGGGCGCTGCGTGCCCGCATGTCGGCGATGGCGCCAGCCATCAGGAAGAACGGTGCGCGGGCATTGACCGCGAACACCCGGTCCCACAGCGCCGGGTCGGCATCCTCGAACCCGCCCCGCGTCGTGACGCCGGCCGCGTTCACCAGCCCGTCGATCCGCCCGAAATGGGCCAGGGTCGCCCTGATCGCGCTGTCGGGTGCGTCGGGGTCGCCCAGATCGAGCGTCAGCGTCAGCGCCTTCGCCGGGCCGGGCAGGGTGGGCGTGAACGGGTCGCGGTCGATAAGCATGAGCGCCTCGGCGCCCGCGGAGGCCGCCGCTTGCGCAATGGCCGCCCCGATGCCGCGCGCGGCGCCGGTGACCAGCACCACCATACCCTCCAGCCCGGCCTTCATCGGCGCGTTCCGGTCACACCAGCACCTCGACCCAGCCGTCGGTGACGCGGGCGGGATAGGTGGCCAGCGCCACGCAGACCGGGCTGCGCAGCGGCGCGCCGGTCTTGTAGTTGAAGCGCCCGTTATGCTTGGGGCACTCGATCTCGTCATCCATCACAAGCCCGTCGGCCAGGTGCACCTGTTCGTGGGTGCAAAGCCCATCGGTGCAATAGGCCGCGCCCGCCAGGTCGCGGTAGACGGCGAAGGTGCGCCCGTCATGGTCGAAGCGGATGACATCCTCTTGCTCGATTTCGTCAAGCGCGCAGACGCGGGTCCAGTCAGCCATGGGGTACCTCCGTGTTGGTCGACATCTGACGAAAATGTCCCCCTTGTGTCAAACAGGAACGCTTGTGGAGGTCGGCTATGCGGGCCGGAATGGACGGTCGGGCGCACCGGTTTCGGATCGCCATCCCGCAGCCTCGCACTTGCGCGGATTGCACGAAGACCCGCGAAAGGCGTCCAACCCGTTATCGGGTATCCTCTGTCAGTCGGTGACGGCTAACCGGTGAAATCGGCCTTTTCCGCCCCGGTCAGACGCAGGATTTCGCCCGGCGGGATCGGCACGATGTGGCGTGGCGTGCCGGCGGCGGCATAGACCACTTCGAAATCCATAAGGCGCGGGTCGAACCACGCCCGGATCGGGCTGAGATGCCCCACCGGCGCAACGCCACCGATGGCAAAGCCGGTCTGCGCGCGGATCAGCGCCGCATCCGCCTTGCCAAGCCGCTCGCCCGCAAGGGTGCTGGCCGTCTCGGCGCAGACCCTGTTGCCGCCTGCGGTCAGGAACAGCCGCGCCACGCCGCTGTCCTCGCCGCAGAAAATCACCGATTTGCAGATCTGGTCGATGGCGCAACCCGCCTGCGCCGCCGCCTCGGCCGCTGTGCGGGTGCTGCCGTCCATCTCCAGCACCTCGGCCGCGATCCCGGCCTCCCGCAAGGCGCGCGTGACGCGTTTGAGGCTCTTGCTCATGCCTTATCCTTCCTTTTCCCCGGTATTCCCCGATCTCCCTGCGTCGCGCAAGCGATTGACGCCGCGCGCGCTGCCCGCCATCTAAAGCGTCATGAGCTTTGCAACCCACATCACCCGCCACCCCTTGCCCTTCGACGCCGACAGGGGCGCCGATGCGCTTGCGCATCTGCCGGATCTTGCGCCCGAGCTGCGCCCGCTGATCGAGGGCACAGGAGGGTGCAGCCCCTACCTGTCGGGGCTGATCGCCAAGGAAGCCGACTGGTTGTCCGGCGCCCTGCACGACACGCCGCAGGCCGTTCATGATACGCTGGTCGCCGAAACGCGGGCGATCCCCGCCAGCGACCTTGCGCCGGGGTTGCGGCGGATGAAGCGGCGCGTCGCGCTGTACGCGGCCCTGGCTGATTTGGGCGGGGTCTGGCCGCTGGAGCGCGTCACCGGGTGCCTCACCGATTTCGCCGATGCCGCCGTCGACGTGGCGATCCGCCGGCTGGTCGCCGCCGAGGCGCGGCGCGGCAAGATCCCCGGCATGAGTGAGGACGACGCCGAGACTGGCTGCGCGATGGTGGCGCTTGCGATGGGCAAGATGGGCGCGGGGGAACTGAACTATTCCTCCGATATCGACCTGATCGTGCTGTTTGACGAAAGCCGCTTCGATCCGGGCGACGAGCAGGAGGCGCGGGCGAGCCTGATCAAGGTGACCAGGCGGATGGCGGCGGCGCTGTCGGACGTGACCCGCGACGGCTATGTCTTTCGCACCGATTTGCGCCTGCGCCCGGATGCGAGCGTCACGCCGGTCTGTATC
>PFEX01000012.1:14505-24338 GCA_002783145.1 Rhodobacteraceae bacterium CG17_big_fil_post_rev_8_21_14_2_50_65_11
CCTGCGCGGGGGACATCCCCGCCGGCGAGGCGTTTCTCAAGACGCTGATCCCCTTCGTCTGGCGCAAGCACCTCGATTTCGCAGCGATCGAGGACACCCAGGAGATGCGCGAGAAGATCCGCCGCCACAAGGGGCTCGGCGGGCCGATCACGCTGGACGGCCACAACATGAAGCTGGGCGCGGGTGGCATCCGGGAAATCGAGTTCTTCGCCCAGACCCGGCAGATTGTCGCCGGCGGGCGCGACCCCGACCTGCGACAGCGCGGCACGGTCCCGGCGTTGCAGGCGCTCGCCGCAAAGGGCTGGATCGACGCGGGCACGCGCGACAAGCTGATCCGCCATTACCGGCTGCACCGCGAGATCGAGCACCGGGTGCAGATGGTGGGCGATGCCCAGACCCACGATCTGCCCAGTTCCGAGGCGGGCATGGCCCGGCTGGCGCATTTCTGCGGCACCGATGACGTGGCCGCCTTCCGATCCGACCTGCGTGAGCGGCTCGCCGAGGTCGAGGCGATGTGCGAACCGTTCTTCAAACCGGAGGCGCCAGAGGCCGAAACCCCGGCCCTGTCCGACAAGGCACTGGAGATCGTCGCCCGCTGGCCCGGCTACCCGGCGCTGCGCTCGGCGCGCGGGCAGGCGATCTTTGCGCGGCTGAAGCCCGACCTTCTGGCCCGCTTCGCCGCGACGCCCCGGCCAGAGGAGGCGCTGACCAATTTCGACGGGTTCCTGCGCGGCCTTCCGGCGGGGGTGCAGTTGTTCTCGCTCTTTCAGGCCAACCCGCCGCTTGTCGACCTCATTGTCGATATCTGCGGCACCGCGCCGGGCCTGTCGCGCTACCTGTCGCGCAATCCGGGGGTTCTCGACGCGGTGATCGGCGGCGACTTCTTCGACCCATGGCCCGATGAACGCGCGCTTGCGGCGGATCTGGAGGCGGCGCTTGACGGGCTCGATTACGAGGATGTGCTCAATGCCGCGCGGCGTTGGATGAAGGAATGGCACTTCCGCATCGGCGTGCACCACCTGCGTGGCCTGATCTCTGCCGAGGTGGCGGGGGCGGAATACTCGATGCTGGCGGGGGTGATCCTGCGCGTGCTCTGGCCGCTTGTCTGCGACGAGGTCGCGCGGCGCCATGGCCCGGCGCCGGGGCGCGGCGGCGCGGTGGTCGCCATGGGCAGTCTCGGGGCGGGGCGGCTGACGGCAGGCTCGGATCTTGATCTGCTGGTGATCTATGACGCCGAGGGCGTGGAGATGACCGAAGGGCGCCGCCCGCTCGATCCGCGCGGCTGGTTCGCCAAGGCCACCAAGACGCTGATCACCGCGTTGACCGCCGCGACCGGCGAGGGCAAGCTCTACGCGGTTGACATGCGTCTGCGCCCCTCGGGGCGGCAGGGGCCGGTGGCGACGGCGCTGTCCAGCTTCCGCCGCTACCAGAAGACCGAGGCCTGGACATGGGAGCACCTGGCGCTGACCCGGGCGCGACCGGTGGCCGGCGATATCAGCCTGTGCGAGGATATCGAAGCGGTGCGGATGGATATCCTGACCACCCCGCGCGACCCGGCCCGGATCGCGGCGGATGCGCAGGAAATGCGCGACCGGCTCGCGGCGGCGGGGCGCGGCGGTGAAGGGCTCGACGCCAAGGACGGCCCCGGCCGGATGAAGGATATCGAGCTTCTGGCGGAGGCGGCGGCGCTGATCGCGGGCCAGCCCGCGCGCGACGTGCCCGGACAGCTGGAAACCGCTGTCTCGGTCGGCTGGATCGGGGCCGACGACGCGCGGTTGCTGGCCGGGGCGCATCACCTTTACAGTCGTCTCAACCATGCCGCGCGGCTGTTGACCGGCCGAAAGCTTGACCTTGACGAGGTGGGGCAGGGCGGGCGCGCCTTCATCGCGCGTGAGGCCGATGTCGCGGACAGCACTGAATTGGGCGCAAAACTGGAAAGCTTGCGGGCGCAATCCGAGTCTATCATCGAGGCCGCGTTGGCGCGGCCGCCGCGTTTGGAGGATATGCCATGAAGGATGCCAGCGACCCCAAGGCCCTGATCTTCGAATCCTACCGGATAGAAGGGATCAGCTATGGCGAATGCCGGTCGATCTTCATGGACTGGGCGCTGAGCCTGCCCGATCCCGACCCGGCACCCCATATCGCGGCGCTGCTGGATCGTTACGGGGGCGACTCCCCGGATCACCCGATGACGGCGGTGCTGCGCGAAGCACAGGAGGCGCCGCCGAAAGCGGCGCGGCGCGGCGGTCGGTCAGGGCGTGTCGGACGGGATTGAGCGCGAAATCCGTCACGGATTTCGCGCCATCCGGATCAGACGGAAACGCGCGACCCCTGTGCGCCGCGTTCGCGGTAGGGGGTGGTGTCGTAATGCGCCCGGTAGCACTTGGAAAAATGCGATGGCGAGGTAAAGCCGCAGGCAAGCGCGACGTTGATCACGCTCATGTCGGTCTGCATCAGCAGGTTGCGCGCCTTTTGCAGCCTGAGTTCCATGTAATAGCGCTTGGGGCTGCGGTTGAGGTAGCGCCGGAACAGCCGTTCCAGTTGCCGCGTGGACATGCCGACCTCCTGCGCCAGCGTGGCGGGGCTGATCGGTTCCTCAAGGTGGTGTTCCATGAGGCGGATCACCTCGCTCAGCTTCGGGTGGCGCACGCCGATCCGGGTCGGGATCGACAGGCGCTGCGAATCCTGGTCGGTGCGGATCGAGGTGTAGATCATCTGGTCAGCGACCTGGCTGGCCAGCCCCTCGCCATGGTCATTGGAGATCAGCGTCAGCATCAGGTCGATCGAGGCGGTGCCGCCGGCCGTGGTCATCCGGTTTCCGTCGATCACGAAGACCGATTTGGTCAGGTTCACCTCTTCGAATTCCTCCGAAAAGCTGTCCTGATTTTCCCAGTGGATCGTCGCGCGCCGCCCGTCGAGCAGCCCGGCCTTTGCCATGGCATACCCCGCCGTGCACAGCGCGACCATGGTGCAACCGCGCCGCGCCTCGCGCCGAAGCCAGTTCACCAGCCGCTTGGTCGTGGCGTTCTGCACGTCGGTGCCACCACAGACAACAACGGTATCCTCGCGCGACAGCTCCTCCAGATCCATGTCGACGCGCAGGCGCGCGCAGGCGCTGCTGCGCACCTCATCGCCGCCGTCGCCCGCGAACACGAGCTTGTAAAGATCGGCCCCCGATAGCCGGTTGGCAATGCGCAACGCATCGACCGCGCCGGCAAAACTGAGCATGGTGAAATTGTTCAGCAGGACGAACACGACCCGCTTGGGCTGTCTCGGGATGCCGTTCAGAAGGGGGGGCATAGCGCTACCTTTCCTGTGCGGTCATCCTCCCTGACCGCGTCTTTTAGCGAAACCACCATTTTCGGGGCGGCGCAATCCCTGACCGGCCCGAATTTCGCATTGGACCTTGCGCCGGGCGCGCGTATAAGCGGGGCCGATTGTGACAGGAGGGTGCATAATGGCACAGGCATGGACGAAATCGGACTGGCGGGCGAAGCCTCGCGTTCAGATGCCCGATTATCCCGACGCGGACGCATTGGCGGCAGTCGAGGCGCAACTGGCCAGTTATCCGCCTCTTGTCTTCGCCGGCGAGACCCGAAAGCTGCGCGATCAGCTGGCCGCCGTGTCGCGTGGCGAGGCGTTCCTGTTGCAAGGCGGCGATTGCGCCGAGAGCTTTGCCGAGTTTTGCGCCGATTCCATCCGCGACACCTACAAGGTGATGCTGCAAATGGCGGTGGTGCTGACCTATGGCGCCAAGGTGCCGGTGGTCAAGGTGGGCCGCATGGCAGGGCAGTTCGCCAAGCCGCGCAGCGCGCCGACGGAAGTCAGGGAAGGCGTGGAGCTGCCCTCCTACCGCGGCGATATCGTGAACGAGCTTGATTTCACCCCGCAGGCGCGGATCCCGAACCCGGCCAAGATGTTGCAGGCCTACACGCAGGCGGCGGCCTCGCTCAACCTGTTGCGTGCCTTCAGCCAGGGTGGTTTTGCCGATATCAACCGGGTTCATGCCTGGACGCTCGGCTTTACCGATGGCGACGAGGCCGACAAGTATCGTGACATGGCGAACCGGATCTCGGATGCGCTCGATTTCATGGCGGCGGCGGGACTGAATTCGAAAACCGCGCACACGCTCGGCACGGTGGATTTCTACACCAGCCACGAGGCGCTGCTGCTGGAATACGAGGAAGCCCTGTGTCGCGTCGATTCCACCTCCGGCCTTCCGGTGGCCGGATCGGGGCACATGATCTGGATCGGCGACCGCACCCGCCAGCCCGACGGTGCGCATGTCGAATTTTGCCGTGGTGTGCAGAATCCGATCGGGTTGAAATGCGGCCCGACGACCAGCGAGGACGACCTCAAGCGGCTGATGGAAACGCTCAACCCCGATAACGCGGCCGGGCGGTTGACCCTGATCGCGCGCTTCGGCGCGGGGTCTGTCGGCGACCACCTGCCAAGGCTGATCAAGACGGTCCAGCAGGAAGGCGCCAACGTCGTCTGGTCCTGCGACCCGATGCACGGCAATACGATCAAGTCGGGCTCTGGCTACAAGACTCGGCCCTTCGACAGCGTGCTGCGCGAGGTGCAGGAGTTCTTTGCCGTGCATCGCGCCGAGGGCACGGTGCCGGGCGGCGTGCATTTCGAGATGACCGGCAAGGACGTGACCGAATGCACCGGCGGCGTGCGGGCAGTCACGGATGAGGATCTTTCGGCGCGCTACCACACCGCCTGCGACCCGCGTCTCAACGCGTCGCAATCGCTGGAACTGGCCTTCCTCGTCGCCGAGGAGCTGTCGGTCAGCGGACGCGCGTCGGCGGTTGCGGCGGGCTGAAAGCGCGGCCAGGACGGCTGGCGAACGCGCCCCGGCCCTTGGATGAGGCTGGGGCGCGTTCCTGTCGTGCGCTGTCAGGATCGGCTGCGTCTGGTTGGCGGTGCTGTCAGTCCCTGCCACCGGCGATCACCATCAGCGACGGGCGTCCGGTGTGGCGCGTCGCGGGTTCCGCCATGCCTGTCTCGACCGGGGGGCGCGTCGTGGTCCGCAGCGCAAGCGGAGACAGCGCGGCGTGTCGAATGCGAAACCGGCGCGGCGGCAGGCCGACAGGGCCATCGGTCGCCAGAACGCCGAGCGCGCAATCCACAAGGCCACTGGCGCCTCTGAGTGGCAAGAGGTGCATCTGCCCCTGCAAGAGCGCGCGACCCTGCGCGTCCGACACAAGCTGAAGCAGCAGCGTGGCCGGGTCTTCGAACATCTGTTCCGCTTTTTCCATCAACAGCTTGCGGTCCCGGATTTCAAAGAAGGCGCGCAGCGGCATGCCGCGCACATCCATTCCCATCAGCCGCGATAAATGCTGCCCGGCCAACCGGAAGCGCAGCGCGCCGGGGCGCACCCGGTCGATCAGGAAGGCATGCCGCAGCGCGTCGCCCAGTCCGTCGGCGCGCAGATCGGCGCGCGCGGGTGGCTTCGCGTCCTGCCGCAGGGATGACCAGTATCGCTGGGTTCGGGCAAGGATCGGGTTGATCCCGTCCGCTTGTCCTTGCCAGAGGGCGATCACCTTGGGCGTTGGTTTCAAACCGCTGTTCATCTCGCGCTCCCGCCTTGCCAAGCCCCCGTCCGGTCGGGCCGCGCATTGGCGTCACCACGGTCAATGTGGTAACGCTTGGCGGTCCTTCCTTACCGGGAGGTTAATAACATCTGAACAATTCTATGCGCAGGGGGGAAATCCTTAAGTGGTTAATTCGATGACAGGCTATGCTGCGCGCGATGTCGCCTCTGACGGCACCCTGCGCAGCTGGGACTTGCGCAGCGTCAACGGGCGTGGGCTGGAGATGCGCTTGCGCTTGCCGGACCGACTTGGCCGGTTGGAAATCCCGCTGCGCGAGCGGCTGAAAAAGGCCCTTGCGCGCGGCTCTGTCACGCTGACCCTGCGGATCGCGCGCGATGATGCGGGCAAGGCGGTGACGCTGGACGACGCCGCCCTCGCGGCGGCGCTGGGTGCGCTCGACTTTGTGCGGCGCGCATCGGAGGCGCAGGGCCTGCCCGTCGCGCCGCCCGATCCTGTCCGCATTTTGACGATGCCCGGGGTGATGACGACCGCAGCCGAAGAGGCCGGTCCGGCCGATGAGGTCCTGCTGGCGGAATTCGACGCGCTGCTCGACGCGTTCCTCGCCTCGCGCGCGGCAGAGGGGCGGGCGCTGCACCGGACGCTTTCGGATCAGATCGACAGCCTCGACAGGCTGACCGCGCAAGCCGCAACACGCGCCGCCGCCCGCACCGACAGCGCCGCCGACAGGCTGGCCGCGAACCTTGCCCGCGTGCTCGGCGCAAGCGCCGCGGTTGACCCTGACAGGCTGGCGCAGGAACTGGCAGTATTGGCCGTGAAATCCGACGTGACCGAGGAAATCGACCGGCTCGCCGGCGCCCATATTCCCGCTGCCCGAGACCTGTTGTCGGGGCAAGGCCCGGTCGGGCGGCGCTTCGATTTCCTGATGCAGGAATTCAACCGGGAGGCGAACACGCTCTGTTCCAAGTCCGGCGATGCGGCTCTGACCCAAACCGGGCTTGACCTCAAGGTGGTGATTGATCAGATGCGCGAGCAGGTCCAGAACGTGGAGTAGCCATGCCCATTCCAGACACCCGCCGTGGTCTTCTGATCATCCTGTCCTCGCCGTCGGGCGCGGGCAAGTCGACGTTGGCGAGGCGGCTGATGGGCTGGGATCCGACGTTGTCCTTCTCGGTCTCTGCGACCACGCGGGTGCCGCGCGCGGGTGAAATCGACGGCAAGGATTACCATTTTCTCAGCGAAGCCGACTTCAAGGCGCTGGTCAGTGACGGCGCGATGCTGGAACACGCACATGTGTTCGGCAACTTCTACGGCTCGCCGATGGCACCGGTGGCGGCAGCGATCAACGAGGGGCGCGATGTGCTCTTCGATATCGACTGGCAAGGCGCGCAGCAGATCAAGACCAGTCTGCTGCGCGACCACGTCTTGTCGATCTTCGTGCTGCCGCCTTCGATCGCGGAGTTGCGCCGGCGGCTGGTGTCGCGCGGGCAGGACAGCGACGAGGTGATCGCCAAGCGTATGCAGCGCAGCTGGGACGAGATCAGCCACTGGGATGGCTACGATTACGTTCTGGTCAACGACGATCTCGACACCAGCTTCGAGCGGCTGAAAACCATCGTCAGCGCCGAGCGTCTGCGCCAGCCGCAGCAACCGGGCCTGCGCGCTTTCGTGCGCGGCCTGCAATCGGAATTCGAGGAGAACGTTGCATGATCTATGACCTCGACGGCGTGGCCCCCGAGATCGCCGGGGATTGTTGGGTCGCGCCCGATGCCAACCTGATCGGCCGGGTGGTGCTGGAACCCGGCGCTTCGGTCTGGTTCGGCTGCACCCTGCGCGGCGACAACGAGGAGATTCGCGTCGGCGCCGGGTCGAATGTGCAGGAAAACTGCGTCTGCCATACCGACATGGGGTATCCGCTGATCATCGGTGCCGATTGCACCATCGGCCACAAGGCGATGCTGCATGGCTGCATCATCGGCGCGGGGTCGCTGATCGGTATGGGTGCCACGATTCTCAACGGCGCGGTGATCGGCAAGGGCTGCCTGATCGGCGCCGGGGCGTTGGTGACCGAGGGCAAGGAAATCCCCGACAACTCTCTGGTGATGGGTGCGCCGGGCAAGGTCGTGCGGCAGCTTGATGAAGATGCGCGCGCCGCGCTGTTGGCCTCGGCGGAGCATTATCGCCAGACCATGCGCCGCTTTCGCGCCGGATTGCGGCCGCTTGGCTAGGTGTCACATCCAGGCTGACAGTGTGGCTGTTTCCTGAATGGCTCCGGCTTGAGGGTGTGCCGGTCTTTCACCGCCTGCGAGGGCGTCTTGCTGCCGTGTGACGGCGTCAGGCCCCTTCCGGGGGGAGAATCCCGAGTTCGCGGCCGAAATCGGCGTAGCTGCGGTTGCGCCGCGCCGCGAGATCCGCTTCCGACGCCTTTTCGAGATCGAGCGGATAGGCCGACACGCCGGTGCCTTCCACGATCCGGTTCATGAAGTTGAACAGGGCGCAGACCTGAATCGCGTCGTAAAGTGCGCGTTCCGACCAGCCGGCGGCATAGACCGCCTCGGCATCCTCGCGCCGCAGGCTCGCGGGCTCCCGCGTCAGCTTGGCCACGTAGGCCAGAAGCGGCTTTTGCCGCGCCTCCAGCGGGGCGGCGTCGAGGTCGGTCACCATCGCGTCGAGCGCCTCGGCCGATATCCCGAATGCGCGGGCATAGAGCAGATGCGCCCCGTGGCAGAACTGGCAGGCATTGAGCGCCGAGACATAGGCCGCGATCAATTCACGTTCCGCCACCGAAAGCGGGCTGTCGCCGCGCAGCAGCCGGTCATGATACTCCAGCAGCGGCGGCACCGTCGTGGGGTATTGCCTGAACACATCGCCAAGCCCCGCGGGGTCGGGAAGGGACGGGAAAAGATGGCTCATCTGTCAGCTCCTGTTGCTCTGTCAGCGTCTGTTGCGTCGCCGTCGCCGGCCACCTGCGGATCCGTCGCCGCCCGCCGCGCCGTAATGCACATCTGGCAGGGTCACGACGCTGTTGAGGATGGGGAACGGATCGACCGCATTGGGCACGGCGGAGGCGTTCACGAAATGCTCCTGAAACTTTGGCTCGACAGCGGTTTCCACCTTGTGGATCTTACGCACGACCTTCTCGATCCGGGTCCGCGCCGCGCGCGAACACAGGGCGATGCGCGCCCCGTGGCCGGCGGCATTGCCGGCACTTGTCACCTTGTCTAGCGGCGCATCAGGGATCATGCCCAGAACCATCGCATGTTTCGGGCTGATATGGGCGCCAAAGGCCCCGGCCAGCGTGATGCGGTCCACGTGGTCGACGCCAAGCTCGTCCATCAGCAGGCGTGCCCCGGCATAAAGCGCTGCCTTGGCGAGCTGGATGGCGCGGATATCGCCTTGCGTGACGGTGATGCGCGGGCCGCCCTCGGCGCTGCCGTCATGGATCAGGTAGGCATGGGTGCGGTCGGTCGCCTCGCAGCGCGGGGTGCCCACCTGTCCGGGCGAGCCGATGAGGCCGGCGGCATCCATGATCCCCGCAAGCCGCATCTCGGCCACCGCCTCGATGATGCCGGAGCCGCAAATGCCGGTCACGCCGGTCGCCGCACTTGCCTCGGCAAAACCGGGATCGTCCGACCAAAGATCGCAGCCGATGATGCGAAAGCGCGGCTCCTTGCTTGCCGGGTCGATCTCCATCCGCTCGATGGCGCCGGGGGCGGCCCGCTGGCCGGAACTGATCTGCGCGCCCTCGAATGCGGGCCCGGTGGGCGAGGAACAGGCAAGCACCTTGTCCTTGTTGCCCAGCAGGATCTCTGCATTGGTGCCGACATCGACGACCAGCACCAGGTCCTCGGACTTGTCGGGTTCTTCCGACAGCGCAACGGCGGCGGCATCGGCACCGACATGGCCCGCGATGCAGGGCAGGATATAGACCTGCGCCTCGGCGTTGATCGCGGCAAGGCCGAGGTCGCGCGCGGCGAGGTCCAGCGCCGAGGAGGTGGACAACGCGAAGGGCGCCTGGCCAAGCTCCACCGGGTCAATGCCCAGAAGAAGATGGTGCATGATCGGGTTGCAGACGAAAACCGTCTCGACGATCAGGCTCGCGTCGATGCCGCCTTCGCCGGCAAGCTCACCGGCCAGTTCGTTGATCGCCTCGCGCACCGCGCGGGTCATTTCAACATCGCCGCCGGGGTTCATCATCGCGTAGCTGACCCGGCTCATCAGATCCTCGCCGAAGCGGATCTGCGGGTTCATGATCCCGGCCGAGGCCAGCACCCG
>PFEX01000012.1:24389-25945 GCA_002783145.1 Rhodobacteraceae bacterium CG17_big_fil_post_rev_8_21_14_2_50_65_11
GATGGCGAGGCCATAGATGCCACCCTCGTGCAGGCCGGGCCAGATGTCGAGGATGCGATGGGTCTCTTGCCCCTGCGCCCGGTGCAGCGCCACGGTGACCTGCCACTTGCCCTTGCGCAGCGCCGGTTGCAGCTTGCGCAGGACCGGCAGCCCGGCGGTGACGCCCTCGATCTGCCATTGCTCCTTCAGCGCGTCCTGCAACCGCTCGAAATCGCCCGAGGGCTCTTGCATGTCGGGTTCGTCCACCTCGACCAGCACCAGCCGCGTCGCGGCGTCCATCACGATCGCCCGGTCCGAGGCCGCCTTGCGCACCACCTGCCGGTGGACCTGGCTTTCGGCCGGCACGTCGATCACCACGTCGCCCTGCACCGTCGCCTGGCAGCCAAGGCGGCGTCCCGCCTTCAGGCCGCGCACCCGGTCGTAGCGCTCCTCGACCGCATTCCAGTCCGACAGGGCGTCGTCGCGCACCGTGACGCCGTGCTTGGAAAAGTCGCCATAGGCCGGCGCCACCTGGCATTTCGAACAGATCCCCCTCCCGCCGCAGACGGAATCGAGATCCACGCCCAATTGCCGGGCGGCGGTCAGGATCGGGGTTCCGACAGGAAAGCGCCCACGCTTTCCGGAGGGGGTGAAAATTACCAGAGGGTGGTCTGACATTTACGCGCCTCTTTCTTTTGCACCTTTTTAACCCTTTGTGTGCGAAGGGAAAGGAGCGAAACGGCAAAATCAGCCCCGGTTGCGCCATCGCGGCGGATCGCGGCGTGTCACGCCGGCGCAGGCGCTAACGCGGCAGCCATGGCATCAGGTCGGGGGTTCCGGCGAAGAACACGAAGACCGGAAACGGCAGGATTGCAATCGCAAGGGTCGGGATCGTGCTGCGCGGGGTGAACACTCCGCTCATCCCAGCCATCAGGCAGATCCCGCCGCCGCCGCCGATCATGCCCGATCCGGGCAGATTGATCAGAAGCGCCAGCCCGAGGAGGCGGTAGCGCAGGGCCGCGCGTGCAAAGCGCCGGGGCAGGCTGCGCTGCAATTCGTTCACCCGTCGCTTGGGGGAAAGCGGGGCGAGCCGCTCGACAAGCCGGGCCGCCCGAACGAGATGCAGATCGAGAAAGACCCGCTGCAAGGTCTGTATCGGGACCAACCGGCCGACGAGGAAGGCCAGCGTCAGCCCTGCCAAGGTCGCCATGTAGATCGGCACCGCCAGTTCGGAACCGCGCAGCATCAGAAGCGCGAAGGCAATCTCGATCCCCGGCACGAAGGGCAGCGACATCAGCAGCGCGTAAATCACGAAGACCGAAAACAAGATCAGGATTTCGGTGCGCGCGCCGCTCTGGTCGGGCAGCGTCTCGGCCCAGGACAGCGCGGCGTTGATCACGATATGCGACACCGCCACGATTGCGATCAGAACGACCAGTCTGCCGATCAGTCGCGGAATCGCCTCGCGCCACGTGGGCGGGCGGATATCGGAAGTCGGATCGTCTTGCACGTGTCCCCGGCCGGAAAAACCCCTGAGCGGGACCAATAGGCCAATATCCTCCCGGACAGAAGGCGCT
>PFEX01000060.1:0-2548 GCA_002783145.1 Rhodobacteraceae bacterium CG17_big_fil_post_rev_8_21_14_2_50_65_11
AACCTACGACCAATTGATTAACAGTCAACTGCTCTACCGCTGAGCTACGCCGGAACTGAGGGCCGTATAGCAACCTCGGTTTTGGAGGTCCAGAGGATTTCGACACGCAAGTTCGGCTTTTCTTATCGGCAGGCAAACCGCGCGGACGGGCTCAGGGGGGGCTCAAGGGTGACGATGTTTCGGTCAACAAGATCAACGAGATGAGCAAGAACGTTCCGCTCCGCTGCGGGCAGCATTTGCGCAGGGATGTCGGTATAGATGCGGTTCGCGAGATCCCTTGGGGTTGCCGCGCCGTCCGCGAGGGCCGTTAGAATCTGCGCCCCGCGCGCTTCCCGATGGTCCAGCAATTCGCGGCAACGTGCGCGGGGGGTGGGGATCGCCTCGCCGTGGGCGGGGTAGAACACCCGGTCGTGGCGCGCCAACAGCCGGCCGAGCGAGGCGCGGAATGCCGCGAGGTCGCCATCGGGCGGCGAGATCAGAGAGGAGGACCAGCCCATCACGAGGTCGCCGCAAAAGAGCGCGCCGGTCCAGCCGAAACTGAGGTGGTTGGCCATGTGGCCGGGGGTGTGCAGCGCCTCGATCCGCCAATCGCGTGCTGTGATGATCTCACGATCACCCAGCACGACATCGGGGACGAAATCGGCGTCGCGCCCTTCACCGCCACCGATCAGCCCGTCCTCGGCAAGCGCCTGCATGCTCGGCGAGCGGCCCCAGTCGCTTGCGCCGGCGGCCATCACCGGCGCGCCGGTGGCGTCGGACAGTGACCGGGCGAGCGGGGAGTGGTCGAGGTGCGAATGGGTGACAAGGATATGCGTGATCCGCTGGCCGGGGGCGAGGGCGGCGAGGATCGCGGCCAGGTGCGGCTCCGACATCGGGCCGGGGTCGATCACCGCCACGTCCCGGTCGCCGACCAGAAAGGTGTTGGTGCCGTTGAACGTCATCGGTGAAGGGTTCGGCGCGATAATGCGGCGCAGGCCCGGTTCCAGCTGCGTGACTGTCATGCTCTCTTCCCTCATTGCCCGCGACGGGGTTAGATGGCGTCATGCGATGGGACTGGCTCAAGAGATTCATGCCGCGGGGGCTTTATGGCCGGGCCGCGCTGATCCTGATCGTGCCCATCGTGTCGCTGCAACTTGTCGTGTCGGTTGCCTTCCTGCAACGCCATTTCGAAGGTGTGACACGGCAATTGACCTCCGCGCTGGCCCTGGACCTGCGGCTGATCAACGAGGCTTTGCAGACAGGGGGGCGTGAAGAGGCGCGCCGGCTTGCAGTGCGGCTCGACATGACGCTGGGCGCGGCGCTGCCGCCCGACGGGGCAGGGGCGCAGACGGTCATGCGCCGCTGGTATGACCTGTCGGGGCGGGGCGTGGTGACGACGCTGACGACGATGGTACCTGATATCGGCTGGATCGACCTTGCCAGCAACGATCGGCTGGTGGTGCTTTCGCTGGAGGTCGCGGCGGGCGCGCCGCTGGTGCTGGAGATCGACCGGCGGCGGGTGTCGGCCTCGAACCCGCATCAGCTTTTCGTCATCATGATCCTGACCGGGGTGCTGATGACGGCGGTGGCTTTCGTCTTCCTGCGCAACCAGATCCGGCCGATCCGGCGCCTTGCCCGCGTCGCGGAGGCGTTCGGCAAGGGCCGGGTGGAGGCCTACGCACCCTCGGGCGCGCTTGAGGTGCGCGCGGCGGGGCGGGCGTTTCTGGACATGCGCAACCGGATCGAACGGCATATCGAACAGCGCACCCTGATGCTGTCGGGTGTCAGCCACGACCTGCGCACCCCGCTGACGCGGATCAAGCTGGGCCTCTCGATGCTCGATCCCGGACCGGAGACGGAGGATCTGCTGCGCGACGTGGCCGAGATGCAGGCGCTGCTCGACACGTTCCTGGATTTTGCCCGGTCCGAGGCGCTCGATGACCCAGAGGAGGTCGATGTGCTGGGGCTTGCCCGGCAGGTGGCGGAGGATGCCGCGCGGCTGGGGGGCGAGGTGCTGCTGGACCTGCCGCAAGAGGCGCCGATCGCGGCGCTGCGTCCCGGCGCGGTGCGGCGGGCGTTGTCGAACCTGCTGAGTAATGCGCTGCGCTACGGCAGCCGGGCGCGGCTGCGCCTGACCGTGCTGGACCGCGCGCTGCGCTTCACGGTGGAGGATGACGGTCCGGGTATCGCGGCGGAGGATCGGGAAAGAGCGGTGCGCCCCTTCGCCCGGCTTGACGCGGCGCGCAACCAGAACCGGGGTGGTGGCGTCGGGCTTGGGCTGGCCATTGCCAACGACATTGCCCGCGGCCACGGTGGCACCATGCGGCTGTCGCAATCGGAGGATCTGGGCGGCCTTCGGGTGGATTTCGTGGTGGCGCGGTGATCATGGGAGCAATCTGGTAGGCCCGGCAGGACTCGAACCCGCAACCAAAGCGTTATGAGCGCTCTGCTCTAACCAATTGAGCTACAGGCCCGCCACGATCTGCGTGATAGCAGGGCCACGCGCGGCGTCAAGTGGGCGCGCATCCGGGTGCGGCGGTGATGGGGCAGGGGCTTTCCCGCCGTCGTG
>PFEX01000060.1:2560-6992 GCA_002783145.1 Rhodobacteraceae bacterium CG17_big_fil_post_rev_8_21_14_2_50_65_11
CCGCGTGATCAACAAGGGAAACACCATCAGTGAGGACCGCTATGACCAGCTATCTCTTCGACCCACCCGCCATCCACGCCATTCCGGTTTCAGGGGCGTCGGCGCAATACCCCGTTTCGCGGATCTTCTGTGTCGGGCGCAACTATGCCGCCCACGCCGCAGAGATGGGCAACGAGGTCGACCGCGAGGCACCATTCTACTTTACCAAGTCGCCGCAGGCCCTGTTGGCAACGGGTGCGATCCTGCCTTACCCGCCGGGTACGCAGGATCTGCACCACGAGATGGAGCTTGCCCTTGCGATCGGTCAGCCGGTGTTTCGGGCCACGCGCGACGCGGCGCGGGCCGCGATCTTCGGCTATGGCTGCGCGCTCGACATGACGCGGCGCGACCTTCAGGGCGCCGCGAAGGACAAGCGTCGGCCGTGGGATCTGGGCAAGGATTTCGAGGGGTCCGCCGTGCTCGCACCGCTGACCCCGGCCGAGGCCATGGGCGAGATCGGGCCGCAACGCATTCATCTGGCCGTGAATGGCGAGATCCGGCAGGACGCGACGCTCGACGAGATGATCCACGGCGTGGCTGAGATCGTGGCCGACCTGTCGCGCTACTACCACCTTGCGCCCGGCGACCTGATCCTCACAGGCACACCAGCCGGTGTCGGCGCGGTCGGGCCGGGCGACGTGTTGCGCGGGGGAATCGATGGGCTTGCGCCGATTTCCTTGACCATCGGCCCGGCGGACCAGCCAGCCTGATGCCGCTCGATGCAAGACGTATCGCGCAACAGCGGGCGATGCTTGCCTGATAGGGCAAGCATCTCCTCGAAACACTCAATTTACATTACCTATTCGATAAGCGACGCTTTGGTATGAGCAGGCGGCCAAAAGGAGCCCACCACGTCGCATGTCACGTAAAAACCGTTGCGACCGGAATAAAATTAAGTTACCGAACGGTTGGTCGTTTTATTTGAAACGAACTTTGGAGGGATGAAACAGCACGTTGGAACGCACTCGACAGCGTCGTGTTTGCAGGTCAGCATCGTGCGACGGGACCCGCGTTCCGGCAGAATCATGTTTACCCGTGCCCTTGTGCGGGTAGGCTCTGGTCAAAAGGGAGGAAACCGACAATGACCATTTCTCGTCGTCAGCTTATGAAATCCACCGGTGCCGCCGGTGTCGCCATGATCGGCGCCAGCGTGATGCCAAAGGCCGCGCGCGCCAACGAATTCACCCTTCGCCTGCACCAGTTCCTGCCGGCGCAGGCCAACGTGCCGGCGCATGTGCTCGATGTCTGGGCCGACACGATCGAAGAGGAATCCGATGGTCGCATCACCGTCGAACGCTTTCCGTCGATGCAGCTTGGCGGCACCCCGCCCGACCTGATCGACCAGGCCATCGACGGTGTTGCCGACGTGGTCTGGACCGTTGCGGGCTATACGCCGGGCCGCTTCCCGCGCACCGAGGTGTTCGAACTGCCCTTCATGATGACCAGCGCCGGCCCCACCAGCCGCGCCTTCTGGACCATGGCGGAGCGGCACATGATGGATGCCGATTTCGCTGATTTCAAGCCGATCGCGGTTTGGGTCCACGGCCCCGGCCTGATCCACTCCTCGACGCCGATCCGCACCCCCGACGATCTGGGCGGCGTCAAGCTGCGCGCGCCGACCCGCATGACCAACCAGTTGCTGAGCAACCTCGGCGCGACAACCGTCGGCATGCCGGTTCCGGCCATTCCCGAGGCGCTGTCGCGCGGCGTCGTCGATGGCGCGGTGATCCCGTGGGAGGTCGTCGGTATCCTGCGGGTGCAGGAACTGGTGGAAAACCACACGATCTTCACCGGTGCGTCGCTTTATACCACGAGCTTCCTGTTCGCGATGAACCGCGCCTCCTACGAGGCGCTGCCACCCGACCTGCAAGAGGTGATCGACTACAATTCCGGCGCCGATGTGTCGGCATGGGCCGGCGCGACGCAGGAGGCCTACGACGCCCCGATCCGTCAGCAGGCCATCGACCGGGGCAACAACATCATCGAACTGACCGAGGAAGAGGTCGACATGTGGCGTGAAGCGTCGCAGCCGACCATCGACGGCTGGGTGGCCGAGATGGACGAGGCCGGCATGGACGGCACCGGCATGCTGGCAGAGGCCCGCGCGCTCATCGCCGAATACAGCGCCTGAGGCGCGCCTGCCCTCGCAGTCCTGACCGGCTGCGGGGGCCTTTCGTTTTCATCCATTCGCAACCTAGGGGGATGAGATGCCCAATCTGGTGGATCGGCTGTCGCGGGGCATGGCCGTGCTGGGCGGCAGTGTCCTGTCGATTCTGGTGATCCTGATTTTCGTCAGCGTGCTGGGCCGCAGCCTCGGAACTTTCGGCCACTGGGACTGGCTGGAAGGCGTCGCGCCCGGCTTTGCCGGCTGGGTGGTTGGCACCGGAATCGGGCCGGTGACGGGCGATTTCGAGATCGTCGAGTCCGGCATCGCCTTCGCGATCTTCTGTTTCCTGCCGATCTGTCAGCTTTACAGCGGCCACGCGACGGTGGATGTTTTCACATCGCTGATGCCGGCGCGGGTCACCCACGCGCTGCAAACCTTCTGGGAAATCGTGCTGACTGCCGTTCTCATCCTGATCACCGTTCGCTTGCTAGAGGGCACCTTGGAAAAATACGCGCGGGGGCAGACAACCTTCCTTCTGCAATACCCTGTCTGGTGGGCCTACGCGGCCAGTTTCGGGGCCGCTGTCGTCACTTCGCTGGTCGGCGTCTACTGCGCGGCCGCGCGGGTCATGGAGCTGATCAGTGGCCGCGCGATCCTGCCCGGAAGCGGGGGGGCGGTCCATTGAGCATGTTCGAGCTTGGCGCCTGGTCCTTCCCGGCGCTCCTGCTGCTGATCTTCCTGCGCATGCCGATCGGGTTGGCGATGTTCATGGCCGGCATCGGCGGATTGTGGCTGGCCACCGGCGACACGTCGATGTTCATGTCGCGGCTGAAGACCGAAACCTTCACCACCTTTTCCAGCTACTCGCTGTCGATCGTGCCGATGTTCCTTCTGATGGGGCAGTTCGCGACGCTGTCGGGCATGTCCACCGCGCTGTTCAAGGCCGCTGAAAGCTGGCTGGGTCACAGGCGCGGCGGCGTCGCCATGGCTTCCGTCGGGGCCTGCGCGGGCTTTGGCGCGATCTGCGGCTCATCGCTGGCCACGGCGGCGACGATGGGGCGGGTCGCGCTGCCGGAACTCAAGCGCTACGGTTATTCGGGCGGGTTTTCCACCGCGACACTGGCGGCGGGCGGCACTCTTGGCATCCTCATTCCGCCCTCGGTCATTCTGGTGATCTACGCGATCCTGACCGAACAGAACATCGCCTCTCTCTTCCTTGCCGCGATCGTGCCGGGGGTGCTGGCGGCGATTGGCTATGTCGTCACGATCTCGATCTACGTGCGTGTGAATCCAGACGCGGCGGGCACCAAGCCTGCGGTGCCGATGTCAGAGCGGATCCGCGCGATGGTGAATGTCTGGCCGGTTGTGCTGGTCTTCGGCCTCGTCGTGGGCGGTATCTATGCGGGCTGGTTCACCCCGACCGAGGGTGCCGCCGTGGGCGCGGCGGGCACCGGGTTCATTGCCTTTGTCAACGGCACCCTCACCTGGCGTGTCTTCAAGGAGAGCATCATTGCAACCGCCATCGGCACCGCGATGATCTTCTTCATCGTGCTGGGGGCGGGGCTGTACAACGGCTTTCTGGCACTGACGCAAGTGCCGCAGAACTTGTCGAGCTTCGTTCTGGATCAAGGGTTCAGCCCGTGGGTGATCCTGGCCCTGATCCTGATCTTCTACCTTGTTTTCGGCTGCCTGATGGATTCGCTGTCGATGATCCTGCTGACGGTGCCGATCTTCTTCCCGGTAATCTCGGTGCTGGATTTCGGCCTTGTCGACATGATCAGCCTGCAATCGGCCCGGCTGGAGGCGGCGATTGCCGACGGGCTGGATGCCGCCCCGGCGCTGATAGAGCAGGCGCACGCCCTGCTGGCCGCCGGGACCGAGCTTACCCGCGACCAGTTCCGGGAGCTTGGGATGCGCCCGGTCACGGAATACCAGCTTGAAGACCGGGCAACGACCCTGACGGCGATCTGGTTCGGTATCCTTGTTCTGATCGTGGTCGAGGTCGGGCTGATCACCCCGCCGGTGGGCATGAACCTCTTTATCATCAACGCGATGGACCGCGAAACGAAGATGGTCGACACTTACAAGGCGGTGCTCTATTTCGTCAGCTCGGATCTCGTGCGGGTAGTCATTCTTGTCCTGTTCCCGGCGATCACGCTGTTTCTGCTACCGCTATAGGCGGGGGCAGGGTATGCGACACGAATGACCCCCGCCGCACGGAGCCTCGGGGGTCTTTCGGCTTTGCCCGCTCGCGCAACCGCGTAGCCGCGCGTCAGCCCGGTGCCA
>PFEX01000060.1:7001-21232 GCA_002783145.1 Rhodobacteraceae bacterium CG17_big_fil_post_rev_8_21_14_2_50_65_11
CGTCCGTGTGAGGGCCGAGACCAAAAGCCCCTCCTCGGCACCCGGTTCCGCGTCGTCTCGGCGCAAGAGGCCCACCGGGCCGCGTGTCAGACCGGTCTCGAAGGGAAGCCGCGCCAGTCGTCCCTCGGCCAGTTCGTTCCACACCACTCCGCGTGAGATGATCCAGATCGCGTCGCTTTCGCGGGTATAGACCCGGCCGAACGCACCCGAGACGGTTTCCACCGCGATGCGGGGCCGACCGATGCCCTGCCCGATCAGGAAGCGTTCCACCAGCGGCCGGATCGCGGCTTGCGCGGGCGGATAGATCACCGGCCAGTCGGCGATATCTTCCAGCCGTGCGCCTGCCAGCAGCGGGTGGCCGGGGCGCACGACGAAATCCACCTCCTCCTGGTAAAGCTGCGTGAAGCTGAGGTTTTGCATGATCGACGGATCGCCAAGCCGCCCGATCACCATGCCGACCGCGCCGTCGCGCAGCCGCTCCACGAGATAGCCGACCGGCCCGTCCTCGATGCGCAGGGTCGCCGGCGACAGGCGTTCGAAGGCGGCAACCGCGCGTGGCAACAGCCCGGCGGCGACGGAGGGGAGCGCGCCGATGGCCAGTTCCGCCCGCGCGCCGCCCGCCTCCAGTTGCGCGATCCCGTCGAGCCCGTGATCGAGCGCCGACAGGCTCATCTGCGCGAAATGGGCAAAGACCTCGCCCGCATCGGTCAGGGTCATGCCGGCGCGGCTGCGGATCAGCAGGGTCTTGCCGAGGGTCTCCTCCAATTCCTTCAGGGTCTTGGACATGGCTGGTTGCGTCAGGTTCAGACGGTCGGCAGCGCGCTTGAGGCTTTTCTGCCGAACTGCCTCCGTGAAGCAGTGCAAATGGCGCAGCTTGATCCTGCGGCGCAGCGATTGGTTATTCATTCGGGCAACCATAGGCGATAATATCTCATTATTCCTGAATGAACGGTTATGCTAAATCCGGTCTACAAGGTCCAGTGTGGATCCGGGGGGAGGACAGATGCGCAGTCAGGTCGTGATCATCGGGGGCGGGCCATCGGGGCTGTTGCTCGGGCAGCTATTGCACCGCAAGGGGATCGAGGCGGTGGTGCTGGAACGCAAGACGCGGGACTACGTGCTGGCCCGCATCCGCGCCGGAATCCTTGAAAGCGGCATGGTCGGGCTGCTGCGCGAGGCGGGCGTTGCTGACCGGCTGGACCGGGAATGTTTCAGGCATGACGGCACCCTCATCGCCGACGGGGCAGAGATGTTCCACGTCGATTTCAAGGATCTGATCGGCAAATCCGTGATCCTCTACGGCCAGACGGAGGTGACCCGCGACCTGTACGATGCCCGCGAGGCGGCCGGGGCGACGACGATCTTCAATGTCGAGGATGTGGTGATCGAAGGCGCCGATACCGACGCGCCCCATGTGACCTTCACCGAGCACGGCCAGGCGCGCCGGATCGACTGCGACTACATCGCCGGTTGCGACGGGTTCCACGGCGTCAGCCGCCAGACCATCCCGGCCTGCGTCCGCACCGAGTATGAAAAGGTCTATCCCTTCGGCTGGCTCGGAATCCTGTCCGAAACGCCGCCGGTGAACGACGAGTTGATCTATGCCAATTCCGAGCGCGGCTTCGCGCTCTGTTCCATGCGCAACGCCAGCCTCAGCCGCTATTACATCCAGTGTTCGCTGTCCGACAGCGTCGAGGACTGGAGCGACGCCGCCTTCTGGGACGAACTCAAGCGCCGCATCCCCGAAGAGGCCGCCGAAATCCTCGTCACCGGCCCCTCGATCGAGAAGAGCATTGCCCCCCTGCGCAGTTTCGTGACCGAGCCGATGCGGTGGGGGCGGCTGTTTCTGTGCGGCGACGCGGCGCATATCGTGCCGCCGACCGGGGCCAAGGGGCTCAACACCGCGGCGTCGGATATCCATTACCTCTACGAAGGGCTGGTGCAGGTTTACGAAGCGGGCGACCGCGAGGGCATCGACCGTTATTCGGAGCGCGCCCTGTCGCGCGTCTGGAAGGCGGAGCGGTTCAGCTGGTGGATGACGACTCTGCTGCACCGCTTCCCGGACATGAGCGCCTTCGATCTGCGTATCCAGAAGGCCGACATCGCCTTCCTGCGCGAAAACCGCGATGCGCAGAAGGTCATGGCCACCAACTATGTCGGGCTGCCCTACTGATGCGGATGATCGCGGCAAACGGCGTCGGCTTGCATTGGCGCGAGGACGGCGACCCCGCGGGCCGCCCGGTGGTGTTCGCCAATTCGCTCGGCACCGATCTGCGGCTGTGGGAGGCGGTGCTGCCGTTGCTGCCAAAGGGCTTGCGGCTGATCCGCTATGACATGCGCGGGCATGGGCTGTCAGACTGTCCGACCGCGGCTTACGCGATGGCCGATCTGGTGGATGACGCGGAGGCGTTGCTCGACGGGTTGGGCATAACCGATTGCGTTTTCGCGGGCCTCTCCATCGGCGGCATGGTTGCGCAGGGGCTGGCGGCGCGGCGGCCCGACCTGATCCGCGCCCTCGTTCTGTCCAACAGTGCCGCGAAGATGGGCGACGCGGCGCTGTGGCAGGCGCGCATCGACGCGATAAAGGCGGGCGGACTGGAGGTCATGGCAGACGCGGTGATGGAGCGTTGGTTTTCCCCCGCCTTCCGGGCGCGGCCGGAGCTGGCGCTGTGGCGTAACATGCTGACACGGACGCCGGTCACGGGCTATCTCGGTTGCTGCCACGCCATCGCGGGCGCGGACCTCGCGGCCAGCACGCGCGCGTTGACCTTGCCAACCCTCGCCCTTGCAGGCGGCGAGGACGGGGCCAGCCCGCCCGACCTCGTGCGCGCCACCGCCGCGATGATCCCCGGCAGCCGCTTTGCGGTGATCGAGGGCGCCGGCCACCTGCCTTGCGTCGAGGCCCCCGGCCCCTATGCTGCCTTGCTTGACACCTTCCTGAAGGAAACCGCCCATGTCCGACCGCTTTGACACCGGCATGACTGTGCGCCGCAGGATCCTCGGCGATGCCCATGTGGATCGCGCCGAGGCCACGAAGTCGGATTTCGACGCACCGTTTCAACAGCTTATCACCGAGGGCGCGTGGGGCACGGTCTGGGCCTCGGACGGGATCAGCGACCGGGAGCGGTCCATGCTGACCCTCGCGCTGTTGGCGGCGATGGGCAATTTCGAGGAAATCCCGATGCATATCCGCGCCACCGCGCGCACCGGCGCGAGCAAGCGCGACGTGCTGGAGGCGTTCCAGCATGTCGCCGTCTATGCCGGGGTGCCGCGCGCCAACCAGGCGCTGAAACTGGCGCGCGACACCTACGCCGAGATGGACAAGGACTGAGCCGGGTCCGCGCAGGATGCCGCTGCCAAGAAGGAGGCCGCCGAGATGACCGAAGCCGAATACTACCAACGCGACCGGGGGCGCCACCCGCCCGCCCGCGACGAAGGATACAAGACCAGCGTCGCGCGGTCGCCGAATTACCCGCTGATCTCGCTGGAAAATTCGGTGTCGGAAATCACCGGCCCGGTATTTGGCCACGGCGATATAGACCCGCTCGACCGGGACCTTTTGAAGAACTACGCCAAGCACGGCGAAAGCCCGATCGGAGAGCGGATCATCGTGCATGGCCGGGTGCGTGATGAAAACGCCCGCCCGGTTCCGAACACGCTGGTCGAGATCTGGCAGGCCAATGCCGGCGGCCGCTACCGGCACAAGAAGGACACCTACCTTGCGCCCATTGACCCCAATTTCGGCGGCTGCGGGCGCACCCTGACGGACGCCGACGGATATTTCTATTTCCGCACCGTGAAGCCCGGCGCCTACCCGTGGCGCAACGGCATCAACGACTGGCGACCGGCGCATATCCATGTCTCGGTGTTCGGCCACGCCTGGACGCAACGCCTGATTACGCAGATGTATTTCGAGGGCGACCCGCTGATTGCGACCTGCCCGATCGTCAATACGATCCGCGACAAGGCGGCCATCGGGCAGTTGATCGCGCCGCTCGATCGCAACGCCTCGATCCCGCTCGACAGTCTCGCCTACCGCTTCGATATCGTGCTGCGCGGGCGGCGGGCGACGCTCTTTGAAAACAGGCTGGAGGGGAACTGATGACCCGGACGCTCGACGACCTTCAGGAAACGCCCTCGCAGACCGCCGGGCCTTACGTCCATATCGGGCTGGCCCCCGGTGCGGCGGGCTTCGACATCTACGAGCGGGAACTGGGCCATGACATCGCCGGCCCCAACGCGGCGGGCGAGCGCATCCGTATCGAGGGTATCGTGATGGACGGCACTGGCAGCCCGGTGAAGGACGTGCTGCTTGAGGCATGGCAGGCCAACGCGGCGGGCGTGTATGCGCATCCCGAAAGCCCCGGCGCGGTCGAGGGCGGCTTTCGCGGCTGGGGCCGGGTGATCACCGATTTCGAGACGGGCGAGTGGGGCTTCGACACCGTGAAGCCGGGGCCGGTCGCGGGACGAAACGGCACGGTTCAGGCGCCACATATCAACCTGTGGATCGTGGCGCGCGGCATCAACCTCGGCCTCAACACGCGGCTTTATTTCGACGATGAGGCCGAGGCGAACGCTGCCGACCCGGTGCTGACCCTCATCGAATGGGAACGCCGCCGCGCGACGCTGATCGCCACCCGGTCAGAGCGTGGCGGAACCCCTGTCTATCGCTTCGACATCACGCTACAGGGCGGCGCGGAAACCGTTTTCTTCGATATTTAACCACGCCGCGGCCCCGGCGCACCTGGCCAGAGCCGACCCGAAAGGACAACAGCCCCATGACCAAGCCCTGCATCATCTGCGTGGCGATCACCGGCTCGGTGCCGCGCAAGGAAAACAACCCAGCCGTGCCGATCACCGTGAGCGAACAGGTCGAAAGCACGCAGGCCGCGTTCGAGGCTGGCGCCGCCATCGCGCATTGCCATGTCCGCAACGACGATGAGACACCGACCAGCGATCCGGAGAAATTCGCGCGGCTCATGGAGGGGTTGCAAACGCATTGCCCCGGCATGATCGTGCAGCTTTCGACCGGCGGGCGGTCGGGTGCGGGGGCGGAGCGCGGCGGTATGCTGACCTTGCGGCCGGACATGGCGTCGCTCTCGGTGGGGTCGAACAATTTCCCCACACGGGTCTATGAGAACCCGCCCGATCTTGTCGATTGGCTGGCTTCGGAAATGCTCAAGTACCACGTTAAACCCGAGGTTGAAGCCTTTGATTTATCTCATATTCATAACGCCGTGAAGATGAACCGCGAGGGGCGGATTGCGGGCCGGCTTTACGTGCAATTCGTGATGGGGGTGAAGAACGCGATGCCGGTGGACCGGGACGTGTTCGACTATTACGTGCGCACGATGGAACGGCTGGCGCCCGAGGCGCAGTGGTGTGCCGCCGGGATCGGGGCCGGCCAGATCGTGGTCAACGAATGGGCCATCGCGGCGGGCGGGCACACCCGCACCGGGCTGGAGGACAACATGCGGCTCGACCGCGACCGGCTGGCACCGTCCAACGCCGCGCTTGTCGCCCGCGCGGCGGCGCTTTGCGAGAAATACGACCGCCCCGTCGCCACCTGGCGCGAGGCGCGCGAAATCCTGGAGGTGCCGCTGCGCGCTGCCTGAAGGGGCGTGCGTGCAACCGGGGTGGTGGCGCGCGCGTCGTCCCGCTAGGCTCGCGTGGAAATGCAGGAACAGGGGCCGCCCGATGACCGTCTACAACCTCGGCTCGATCAATATCGACCACAGCTACCGGATGGCGCACCTGCCCGCACCCGGAGAAACGATTGCTGCGCGCGAGCTTGTGACCGGGCTCGGCGGCAAGGGCGCGAACCAGTCCATCGCGATTGCGCGCGCCGGCGGCGATGTGCGCCATATCGGCCGGATCGGGCCGGAAGGCGGCTGGACGGTGGACCGGCTTGCCGCCGAGGGGGTGGATGTGAGCCATGTCGCCACCGGGCAGACCCCGACCGGCCATGCCATCATCGCCGTCGATGACGCGGCGGAAAACGCGATCATCCTCTTTCCCGGTGCCAACCGCAGGATCGGCCCCGACCAGGTGGCGGCGGCGCTTGCGGGTGCGCAGGACGGCGATTGGCTGCTGTTGCAGAACGAGACCAGCGCCGGGCTGGCCGCCGCGCGGATGGCGCGCGAAAAGGGCCTGAAGGTCTGCTACTGCGCGGCACCTTTCGACAGCGGCGCGGTGCGCGAAATCCTGCCGCATACCGATCTCCTGTCGGTCAACGAGGGGGAGGAGGCGCAGCTGCGCGCCGATCTGTCCGACGATGTGGTCGGTGCGGTCGCGCGGTTGGTGACCTACGGTGCGCGCGGCGCGGCATGGATCGCCGGGAAGCAGGTGGTGGAGGTGCCCGCGGTCGCGGTAACGCCGGTGGATACGACCGGGGCGGGGGATTGCTTTCTCGGGACGGCGCTTGCCGGCGTCGACGCCGGCGACGGGATCGAGGCCGCCCTTGCCCGCGCCGCCGCCGCCGCCGCGCTACAGGTGACGCGGCAGGGCGCCGCCGATGCGATCCCCACGGCGGGCGAGGTCGCGGCGTTCCTGGCCGAACGGCGCTGACCGTGCACCGGCCGATGAGCACGGCGAAGAGGCGCTACCCCCCGGCCAGCTTTTGCAGCAGGAAGACCTCGCTATCAGGGTCAACCGGATGGTTGCGGTTGCCCGGCACGATCTGCCCGTCGACCGCGACCGACACACCGCGCCGGATCGCAGGCTCCAGCCCCGGATGCGCCTTGACCAGCCCATCCAGGAGCTGCCCCACGGTCTTGCCCTCGACCGCGACCACCTCTTGCCCGTCCGCAAGCGACCGCAGCCCGGACCAAAGATGCACCTCGGCCATCAGCCCTTGCCCCGGATCGCGGCCAGAACGCGCGACGGGCGCAGCGGCAGGTCGCAAAGGCGCTTGCCGGTGGCCTCGCGCACCGCGTTGGCAATCGCGGGCAGAGGCGGCGTGATGCCGGTCTCGCCCACGCCACGCACGCCGTAGGGGTGGCCGGGATTCGGGACCTCCACGATCACCGTGTCGATCATCGGCAGATCCGAGGCGACGGGAATGCGGTAATCGAGGAAGCCTGCGTTCTGCAACCGGCCGTCTTCGCCATAGATATATTCCTCGTTCAGGGTCCAGCCGATGCCCTGCACCGCACCGCCCTGAAACTGTCCCTCCACGTAAGCGGGGTGGATCGCCTTGCCGGCATCCTGCACCACGAGGTAACGCAGGATGGTGGTGCGGCCTGTCTCGGGGTCGACCTCCACATCCACGACATGGGTGCCGAAACTGCCTGAGAAGCCGGCGGGCGTGCCCTCGAAATGACCCGAAATCGGCCCGCCGGTCTCGCCCATCTCTGCCGCGATCTCGGCAATCGGCATTGGCGGAAAGTCCCCGGCATTGGGGCCGGAGGGCTTGGCGCAGCCGTCTTCCCAGGTGACTGCCTCGGCGTCTATCTCCCACTTGTCGGCGGCGCGCTTGCACAGTTTTGTGATGCAGTCCTCGGCGGCACGGATCGTGGCCAGGCCGCTGGCATAGGTCGCGCGGCTGCCATGGGTGGGTTCGTTGACGCCAAGCGCGCCGGTGTCGGAGATGTTCACGCGCACGTTTTCATAAGGAACCCCGAACGCCTCCGCCGCCATCAGCGCCATCGAGGCGCGACTGCCGCCGATATCGGGGGTGCCGATGGAAACCGTGATGCTGCCATCCTCGGAAATCGCCACCGAGGCGGAGGTTTCCCCGCCCCAGTTCATCCAGTAGCCAGAGGCGACCCCGCGCCCCTGGTTGGGGCCGAGCGGTTGGCGATAGTTCGGATGCGCCTTCGCGGCCTCCAGCGTTTCGACCAGCCCGATGGGGCCGTATTTCGGGCCGAAGGTGGCGCGGGTGCCTTCGCGCGCTGCGTTCTTCAGCCGCGTGTCGATGGGGTCCAGGTGCAACTGCCGGCACAGCTCATCCAGCACGGACTCGGTCGCAAACGCCGCCATCGGAGCACCCGGCGCGCGGTAGGCGGCCTGTTTGGGTCGGTTGGCCAGCACGTCGTAGCCCACCTGCCTTACATGCGCGATATCGTAATTGCCGAAGGCCAGCATGGTGGTGACATCGACCGGCGCGCCGGGAAAGGCGCCGCCCTGCATGCGGAAGGTGCCGCTTGCCGCCGTGATGCGCCCGTCTTTCGTCATCCCCATCTTGATGTCCATCGAGGCCGAGGCCGTCGGCCCGGTGGCGCGCAGCACCTCGCTGCGGGTCATCCCCATCTTGACCGGCTTGCCGCCTGCCTTGCGCGACAGCGCCAGTGACAGTGGCTCGATGAAGACGGTTGTCTTGCCGCCGAAGCCGCCGCCGATTTCCGAGGGCGTCACGCGCAGGCCGGTCGCCTCGGTGCCAAGGATCGCGGCACACATCCGACGCACGAACCAGTGGCCCTGCGTCGTCACCCACAGTTCGCCGCGCCCGTCGCCCCCCATCTGGCCAAGGCAGGCCTGCGGCTCGATATAGCCCTGGTGCGCGGCCTCGGTGGTGAAGCTTTTCTCGATCACAAGGTCAGCCTCGGCAAAGCCTTGTTCGAGGTCGCCGCGGCCACTGTCGAAATAGCGCACCACGTTGGGGTGCAGGCCGTCGGGGACGGAGAAATCGGCCGCGCCCTCTCGGATCACCGGCGCGCCCTCGGCCATCGCGGCGTCCACGTCCGTGACGTGCGGCAGGGGCTCATACGCCACTTCGATCAGCTTGGCCGCGTCGCGCGCGATCAGGGGCGAGGTGGCGGCGACCGCGGCGACGGCATGGCCATCGTAGAGCGCCTTGTCGCCGGCCATGCAGTTTTCCTGAAGGTTCCAGTCCTCGCCTTCCAGACCGTCAGGGAAATCGGCGCGCGTGATCACCGCCTTCACCCCGTCAAGCGCCATGGCCTTCGAGGTGTCGATCTTCAGGATCTTCGCATGTGCATGGGGGCTGCGCACAACCGCGCCGTGCAGCATTCCCGGCAGGCTGATATCGGCGCCGTAGCGCGCCCGCCCGGTCACCTTGTCAAGCCCGTCGGGCCGGTCCGGTGTGGTGCCGATATACGTGTAGGCGGTCTTTTGTCCGTCGAGTGCCATTATGATGCCTCCCGCAGTTCACTGGCCGCGTCCATCACGGCGCGCACGATCTTGTCATAGCCGGTGCAGCGGCAAAGATTGCCCGCCAGCCAGTAGCGCACTTCCGTTTCGGTCGGATCCGGGTTGCGGTCCAGCAGGTTTTTCGCCGCGATCAGAATGCCCGGCGTGCAGATGCCGCATTGCAGGGCGGCGTGTTCGATGAACTTGCGTTGCAACGGGTGCAAGGTCTCGCCGTCGGCCATGCCCTCTATGGTGCCGATCTCCTTGCCCTCGGCCTCGACCCCGAGGACGAGGCAGGAACAGACCAGCCGCCCGTCGAGCGTGACGGAGCACGCGCCGCAATCGCCGGTGCCGCAGCCTTCCTTGGCGCCCGTGGCCCCGAGGTGATCGCGCAGGCAATCGAGCAGGGTTTCGCGCGGATCGCAGAGGAAATCGACCGCATCGCCGTTGAGTGTGGTGCTGACATGAAGGCGTCTGGTCATGCTTGGTCTCCTTTCGCGCGGGAATAGGCGATAGTCGCCGCCCGTTTGGCCAGAACCCCGGCCACATGGGTGCGAAATTCGATCGTGCCGCGCTTGTCGTCGATCGGGTGGCAGGCGGCGGAGGCCGCCCTGGCGAGCCTGTCCAGCGCCGCGGAGTCAAGCGTCGTGCCGGCGATCGCCTCGCCGGCCTCCGGCACCAGCCGTACCGTGGGTGCGACCGCGCCAAGCACAACGCGCGCGTGCGTGATCGTCGCGCCGTCCACCCGCAGGTTCACGGCGCAGCCGACCACGGCGATGTCCATCTCGGTGCGCGGGATGAAGCGCAGGTAAGCGTCGCCGCCATGCGCCCCGCGCGGGGGGATGTTGACGCCGGTGATCACCTCGCCCCTGTCCAGCGTGGTCTTGCCGGGGCCGGCGGGGATCTCCTCCACCGCGACCTCGCGTGCGCCCTCGGGTCCGATCACGGTAACGGTGCAGCCTGCCGCGATCATGCCCGGCACGCCGTCGGCGGCGGGCGAGCCGTTGCACAGGTTGCCCACCAGCGTTGCGCGCCCCTGCACCTGCGTCGATCCGACCAGGTCCATCCCCTCGACCAGTCCCGGCCAGTCTGCGCAAAGGGCGGCAGTCTCCGTCATCTCGGCGCCTGCGACCGCCGCGCCGATGCGCCAGCCGCCATCTTCGCGCCGGGTGATCTGCTTCACGCCGGGGATGTGCTTGATATCGATGAGGTCATCGGGCGTCACCAGATCGGTGCGCAACTGCACCAGCACATCGGTGCCGCCGGCAAGGAAGCGCGTCGTTCCGGTGGCCGCTGCGGCAATCGCGGCGGCGTCCTCGAAGCTTTCGGGGGTGTGGTAGTTCATGGCGGCTCCCTCTTGGCCGTGCGCGGGGCGCGACCGGTGGCGATTTGCGACAGGGTAGCCAAGCAGCGGCGAATGTCGAGACGTGGGCATGCCATTTGCGCACCGTCTGGCGGCTTTGCCTGCGCCGTCAGCCGTTTTCAAGCCCGCGCAGGATCGGGCAATCGGGCTTTTGGTCCCCGGCGCAGGCCTGCACGAGGTGCGACAATGTCTCTCGCATCGCCGAAAGCTCCGCGATCTTGCGGTCTATCCGGTCAAGGTGGCCTTGCGCGATTCGCTTTACGTCGGCGCTTGCGCGGCCATCGTCGGCATAGAGCGCCAGCAACGCCCGGCACTCCTCGATCGAAAAGCCGAGCGACCGGGCCCGGCCGAGGAACGTCAGCTTGTGCAGGTCGGCCTCGGTAAAGCGGCGATAGCCGTTGGCAGCGCGATGCGGTGTGACGAGGCCGATATCCTCGTAATAGCGGATCGTCTTCGCGGGCAGGCCGGCGCGGCCGGCCGCATCTCCGATATTCATTGGAGGCTCCTCATTCAGCCGGGGCCGGGATGGCGGCGGAATGCGGGGTCGCGCGGGCGGCGGCAGGGCCGTGACCCACCGGCACCCAGCGCAGGCGCAGCGCGTTCATCAGCACGAAGACCGATGACAGCGCCATCGCCCCGGCGGCGAGCGCGGGTGACAACAACAGTCCGGTCAGCGGGTAGAGCACCCCCGCCGCGACCGGGATCAGCAGCGTGTTGTAGCCAAACGCCCAAAACAGGTTCTGCCGGATATTGGCAATGGTGCGCTGGCTGACGCGGATGGCGTTGGTGACGCCGAACACATCGCCCGAGATCAGGACAACATCGGCCGCCTCGATGGCGATATCGGTGCCGGTGCCGATGGCGATGCCCACATCGGCCGCCGCCAGCGCCGGCGCGTCGTTGATGCCGTCGCCAACGAAGGCGACCGGACCCTGCGCGCGCAGATCCTCCAGCGCCGCAACCTTGCCGTCGGGCAGCACCCCGGCGACCACGTGGTCGATGCCCAGATCGCGCGCGATGGCCTTTGCGGTCGTCGGGCTGTCGCCGGTGATCATCGCGGTCTGAAGCCCGAGGGCGCGCAGCGCGGCAAGCGCCGCCGGGGTGGAGCGCTTGACCGGGTCGGCGACGGCGATAAGCGCGGCAAGCTGCCCGTCCACGGCGGCGAAAAGCGCGGTCTTGCCTTGCGCGGCGAGCGTCTCTGCCTCATCCGATAGCGGACCGGTGTCGATGCCCGCACGTTCCATCAGGCGGGCGGCGCCGACAAGCACCTTGCGCCCGTCCACCATGGCACTTGCACCCAATCCCGTAACCGACTGGAAATCCTCGGCTTTGGGAAGATCCAGCTTGCGGATTTCCGCCGCCCGCAGGATCGCGGCGGCAATCGGGTGTTCCGACTTGCCTTCCACGCTGGCGACCAGCCGCAGCACCGCGTCCTCGTCCATGTCCACAGGCCTCAGAGCAACCAGTTCCGGCCGCCCCTCGGTCAGGGTGCCGGTCTTGTCGAAGGCCACCACACGGGCCGATTGCAAGGCTTGCAGTGCGTCGCCCTTGCGAAAGAGAACACCCATCTCGGCGGCGCGCCCGGTGCCCACCATGATCGAGGTCGGCGTGGCGAGGCCCATGGCGCAGGGGCAGGCAATGATCATCACGGAGACCCCGGCGACAAGCGCGAGGGGCAACGCCGGGGCGGGGCCGAAGACCAGCCACGCGGCGACGGTTGCGAAGCTGGCGGCGATGACGGCGGGGACGAACCACGCGGTGACGCGGTCGACCATGCCCTGAATCGGCAGTTTCGCGCCCTGCGCCTGTTCGACCATGGCAACGATGCGCGCCAGAATCGTGTCGCGGCCGACCTTCTCTGCCCGGAAGGTCAGCGCCCCGGCGCCGTTCACGGTGCCGCCCACGACCTCTGCGTCAGGCGATTTGAGAACCGGGATCGGCTCGCCGGTCAACATCGACTCATCGACATGGCTTTCGCCGGAGGTCACGGTGCCATCGACGGCGATCTTTTCGCCGGGGCGCACATGCACGATATCGCCGGCCATGACCTCCTCGATGGGCAGATCGACAACCCTGCCGTCGCGCTCCACCCGCGCTGTTTTTGCCTGCAACGACAGAAGCTTGCGGATCGCTTCGCCGGTGCGGCCCTTGGCCCGTGCTTCCAGCAGGCGGCCCAGCAGTATCAGCACCACGATGACACCCGCGGCCTCGAAATAAACATGCGCGGTGCCCTCGGGCAGCAGACCGGGCGCGAAGGTGGACAGGGTGGAATAGGCGAAAGCGGCGAGCGTGCCGAGCGCGACAAGCGAATTCATGTCCGGCGCGCCTTTGACAAGCGCGGGCAGGCCCTTGGTGTAGAAGCTCCGGCCGGGGCCGATCAGGGCAAGCCCGACAAGGACAAATTGCAGCACGCGGCTGGTCTGCTCGCCTACGGTGCTGGCCACCAGATGGTGCAGCGCGGGGAAGACATGCCCGCCCATCTCCACCAGGAAAACCGGCGCGACGAGCAGCGCGGCGAATGAAAGTCGCCGTGCAAGAGATTGAATTTCATGTTCTTTCCGTTCTTCTGCGTCCTCGACATCCGCCCCCTTGACACGCGCGTGGTAGCCCGTGGTGCTTGCCGCGCGGACAATCTCGGACGGGTTGGTCTGGCCTTGCAGGTAGCGCACCTGCGCGCTGTCCGTCGCAAGGTTGACCGAGGCCGTCAGAACCCCCGGCGCGGCGGTCAGAGCGCGTTCCACGCGGGCGACACAGGACGCGCAGGACATGCCCTCGATGGCAAGCGTCACCTCCGCCTCCGCTGCCGGATAACCCGCTGTTTTCAATGCGTTTGTCAGATCTGCCAGCGTGACGCCGGCGGCGTGCTCGACGCGCGCGGTCTCGGATGCGAAACTGATCTCGGCCCGGGTCACGCCGGGCACCTCTGACAGTGCGGATTCGGCGCGGCGGACGCAGCCGGCGCAACTGAGCCCGGTGATTTGCAGATGGGTCGTGTCGGTCGGTGTCATGGCGTGGCTTTCGGGTCTGATCATGTCCATTGACCCTTCACATAGGGGTTCCAGTCAATGGAAGGTCAAGGGGGCTTCAGTGTTAAAAGAGAGGGCGCCCCCCCCGTACAACCCCCTTGATAACCCCGGTGTGCAGAGAAACCGCGCCCAGCTTGACGCGGGCGATAGCGCGGCGCATCACGGACGAAGCAGGGCCAAGCGGAGGAATGCGGCGTGAAGATCGGATACGTGATGTCGGAAGGGCGCGGCGATGTGGACCTCGTGCTCGAACGGTTTGCCCGGGCGCTGATGGCGCGCGGCGTCGATGTCGCCGGGGTGGTGCAGACCAACACCGAGTGCGGCGTGGACCGGGCCTGCGACATGGATGTACGGGTGTTGCCCGACGGGCCGGTGTTGCGCATCAGCCAGGATCTCGGGCCCGGATCGCGCGGCTGCCGTCTGGATGCGGCGGCGCTGGAACAGGCGGTGGGGCTGGTCACGGCGCGTCTGTGCGCTGACACGCGACTGTTGATCGTCAACAAGTTCGGCAAGCAGGAATCCGAGGGCGGCGGCTTTCGCGCGTTGATCGGCACGGCGCTGGCCGATGGTATCCCGGTGCTGGTCGGTCTCAATGCGCTGAATCGCGAAGCCTTTGCCGATTATGCGGGAGAGATTGGGCAGCTTGTCGGCGCCGATCTCGAAACGCTGGAGGCGTGGTTTTCGGAGAGCGTCGCGGCGTGACCCGACCGGGTGGTCGCGGCGGACTGGTGCAAGCCGCGCAATCGCCAGCC
>PFEX01000072.1:0-2273 GCA_002783145.1 Rhodobacteraceae bacterium CG17_big_fil_post_rev_8_21_14_2_50_65_11
GCTAGGCTGCCGCTGACATGAGCCAGAGGATTTCCCATGCGACTGATTTCAGCACTCGTTTTTAGCCTTTCCCTTTCCCTTGCGCTTTCCCTTGCCCTTGCCACCGCCACTCACGCGCAGCGCTGCGGTGGAAGCTTCTCCGCCTTTGTTGACGGCCTGAGGCAAGAGGCGATGCAGCGCGGCCACGACGCCGCCACCGTCACCGCCTTTTTCAACGGCGTGCGGCAGGACCAGGCGACGCTGGCCGCCGACCGGCGGCAGGGCATTTTCACCACGCCCTTCGTGGAATTTTCGCGCCGCCTGATCAGCCAGAACCGGATCGACAATGGCCGCGCCAACGGCGAACGGTATCGCAGCGTGTTCGACCGGATGGAACGCGACTTCGGCGTCAGCCGGGGTGTCTTGCTGGCCTTCTGGGCTTTCGAGACCGATTTCGGCGCCTTCCAGGGCGATTACAACACGGTCAACTCGCTGGTCACGCTGGCCCATGATTGCCGGCGGCCGGAGCTCTTTCGCCCGCAAGTCTTCGCCGCGCTCGACCTCTATGAAAGCGGCGACCTCGACCCGCGTAGCACCACCGGCGCCTGGGCGGGCGAGATCGGCATGGTGCAGATGTTGCCCGAGGATATCCGCGACCGGGGTATCGACGGCGACGGCGACGGGCATGTGGATTTGCAGGGGTCGGCCGCCGATGCGCTGCTGTCCGGGGCGAACATGCTGCGCGGGCTGGGCTGGCGCGCGAACGAGCCGTGGCTGGTGGAAATCAGCGTGCCGGGCGGATTTGACTGGTCGCAAAGCGGGCTGGAAACCACGCGGCGCGTGTCCGAATGGCAGGCGATGGGGGTGCGCGGGCGCAACGGGGCCCTGCCGGCGACGGGCCTGCGCGCCTCGGTCATCGTGCCGCAGGGGCGAAACGGGCCCGCCTTCATGGCCTACCCGAACTACTCGGTCCTGTTCGAGTGGAACCAGAGCTTTGTCTACGTCACCACGGCGGCCTATTTCGCCACGCGGCTTGAAGGCGCGCCAGTCTACGACGCGGGCAACCCTGACCCCGGCCTGAACCAGACCCAGATGCGCCAGTTGCAGGAGCGGTTGCGCGCGATGGGCCATGACGTGGGCGGGGCTGACGGGATCCTCGGGGCGCGCACGCGGGCGGCGGTGCGCGATGTGCAGGGCCGGCTGGGGATGCCCGCCGACGCCTGGCCGACGGTGGAGTTGCTCGGCCGGTTGTGAGGCGGTTTCGCCGCGCTGGAGCGCGTCGATCCGGGCAGCCTCTTCGCTGACGCTCATCGGCCGCGGGTGACAGGCGGCCCTGGCGCGCCGGTTGTCGGCGTGTTCGGGGGCGCTGCCCCCGTCGCCTTGCAGGCGACTCCCCCGAAGTATTTCGGCCAAGGTGAAAAGGCGGCGGTTTCGTGGCGCTGGATCACGCCACCATCTGTTCGGCCTTGTGCAGATCGACGCTGACCAGCTGACTGACGCCCTGTTCGGCCATGGTGACCCCGAAGAGGCGATCCATACGGCTCATCGTGACGGCGTGGTGGGTGATGATGAGAAAGCGGGTCTCGGTCTGGCGGGTCATCTCGTCGAGCAGGTCGCAGAAGCGGGTGACGTTAGCGTCATCGAGCGGCGCGTCGACCTCGTCGAGCACGCAGATCGGGGCGGGGTTGGCGAGGAACACCGCGAAGATCAGCGCCAAGGCCGTCAGGGTCTGTTCGCCGCCCGACAGCAGCGACAGGGTGGAGAGCTTCTTGCCCGGCGGCTGGCACAGGATTTCAAGCCCGGCCTCCAGCGGATCGTCGGATTCCACCAGTACCAGCTTCGCCTCGCCACCGCCGAAAAGATGGGTAAAGAGCATGCCGAAATTGCGGTTCACCTCGTCGAAGGCGGCCAGCAGCCGTTCGCGCCCCTCGCGGTTGAGGCTGGAAATGCCGCCGCGCAGCTTGCCGATGGCTTCTTCAAGGTCCTGCTTGTCGGTCAGCAGCGTGTCGCGTTCGGTGGCGACCTCGCTTGCGTCCTCCTCGGCCCGCAGGTTGACGGCGCCAAGCGCGTCGCGCTGGCGGCGCAGGCGCATCACGTCGGCCTCGATCCGGTCAACGGGCGGCATCGCGGCGGGGTCGGCGTCAATCTGGGCGAGCAGGGTTTCGGGGGCTTGCCCGGTGTCTTCTGTGATCCGCTCGGCGGCGGCGGTCAGGCTTTCAAGGGCGCTGTCGCGGCGGGCCTCGGCGCGGGCGCGGGCCTCTCGCGCTTCCGACGCCGCGCGCTCGGCGTCGCGT
>PFEX01000072.1:2282-13982 GCA_002783145.1 Rhodobacteraceae bacterium CG17_big_fil_post_rev_8_21_14_2_50_65_11
CCAAGCGCCAGAGCATCGGCGGCGGCCTTGCGGCGCTCCACGGCCTCGTCGATGGTACCGGAAAGCTGTGCCTTGCGGGCGGCGATCCGGTCGGGAGCGTCACGGGCGGCCGCAAGCTCCGCCTCCGCCTGCGCCTTGCGGTCTTGCAGATCGGCCATGCGCGTTGCGGCGGTGTCGAGCCGTTTCTGCCACGAAGCGATGTCCTGTGCGATCCGGGCCAGCCGGGTTTCGCGGGCCTCGCCGGTGCGCTTGATTCCATCATGCGCTGTGCGGGCGGCCATCAGGGTCCCGCGTGCTGCCTCGACCTCGGCCCGGGCGGTATCGACCCGGTCGCGCATGGCGTCGAGATTGTCCAGTGCGGCGCTGGCGCGCTCCGCCTCGGCCAAAGTCCGCCGTGCGGTTTCGGCCTCGTCCGCGTGGCGGCGTGCCGACTGGCGCAGCGTTTCACGCTGACCGGAGAGAATATTGCGGTCGGCCTCGACCTGCGAAAAGGCACGGCTGGCCTCGGCCAGATGCCGGTCGGCGGCGCGGCGTGCCTCGCGGGCCCGGCTGTCGGCGCCGGTGAGAGCGGCCAGCCGGTCGGCATTGGCTTTGTGGGTGGTGCGGGCGCGGTCGAGGGCCAGTGCGGCGCGTTCCAGGTCGGCGGACATGTCGGATAGCTGATTGGCCTGTTGCAGACGTCGCGCAGCCGAGGACGAACTGTCGGTGGCGGCCATGGCGTAGCCGTCCCAGCGCCACAGGTCGCCGGCGCACGTCACCAGCCGCTGACCGGGCAGAAGCCGCGGCTGAAGCTGCGAGCCCTCGCCGTCCTGCAAAACGCCGACCTGCCGCAGACGCCGGGCCAGCACCGGCGGTGCATCGACATAGTCGGCCAGCGACACCACCCCGGCGGGCAGAGGCTGCGGCGCGTCGTATTGCGGCAGGGGGATCCAGCCGGTGCCCTCCGTCGCCTCGGGCGCTTTCAGGTCATCGGAGAGCGCGGCGCCGACCGCGGCCTCGTATCCCGGTGCGACGCGCACCCGGTCGAGCAGTTGCGACGCGCCGCCGCGTTCGCGGTCGAGCAGTTTCGTCAGCGCCCGCACTTCGGCGTCGAGCGTCGTCCACTCGCCTTTCGCCTCGGCGAGGATGGCGCGCGCCTCGCTTTCATGGCCTTGCGCGTCGGCCCGGGCGGTTTCGGTTTCGCTCAGGGTCTCCTCGGCCCGCTGGGCCAGGTCCGTGGCGCGGGTCAGCGCCTCTTCGGCTGCCTCATGGTCCTGTGTGAGGCGGGCCAGCCGGGAGTTCGCCTCATCGGCGCTGGCACGGGCTTTCCTTGCTTCGCTTTCATGGCGTTCAGCCGCGCTTGCCGCATCGGCAAGGGCGCGCGCCGCCGATTGGTGGCGCGCGGCGAGACGGGCGGCCTTTTCCGTCAGGTCGGAATGCCCGGCTTCTTTTTCGGCGAGGGCCGAGGTGGCCGCCGCGACCGCGTCTGCCGCCTCGGCCAGTGCCGTGTCGTGACCCTGAGAGTCGGCGCGCAACCCTCCGGCCTCCGCCTCCAGCGCGGTGATCGACTGGCTGGCATCGAAATTCAGGCTGTCCTCGCGCGCGAGGTCCTTTGCCAGTTGCGCGATCCGGGCGGACAGCGTCTCGATCGCCTTGCGCGCGCGGGTTTCTTCGTCTGCCAACGCGCCCTGTTCCAACGTCACCCGTTGCAGAAGCGCAGCGGCGATGGCCTCTTCCTCGCGCAGCGGGGGCACCGCGGTTTCCGCCGTTTCGCGGGTCGTCGCGGCCTCTTGGGCGGCATGTTCGCCGCGGGCGGCGGCGGTCACCGCGTCGCGTAGGGCGGTCTCGGCGGCGGCGCGCGCATCATCGGCCTCCTTCCAGCGACGGTAGAGCAACACCCCCTCGGCCTGCCGCAACTCCGCGCCGATCTCTCGGTAGCGCGCGGCCTGTTTCGCCTGCCTCGAGAGCTGCGCCAACTGCGTGTTGAGCTGCTCCAGCACATCGTCGATCCGCGACAGGTTGGCCTCGGCGCCGTTCAGCTTCAATTCCGCCTCGTGGCGCCGCTGGTAGAGGCCGGAAATGCCAGCCGCTTCCTCCAGCACGCGCCGCCGTGCCTTGGGCCTGGCGTTGATCAGCTCCGAAATCTGCCCCTGCCGGACAAGCGCCGGCGAATGCGCGCCGGTGGAGGCATCGGCGAACAGCATCTGCACGTCGCGCGCGCGCACGTCCTTGCCGTTGGTCTTGAAGGCAGAGCCTGCGTCGCGGGTGATGCGGCGAATGATCTCAAGCTGATCCGAGTCGTTGAAATGGGCGGGCGCCAGCCGGTCGCTGTTGTCGAGGGTCAGGGCCACCTCGGCGAAATTGCGCGCGGTGCGCGACGAAGCCCCGGCGAAGATCACGTCTTCCATGCCTGCGCCGCGCATCGCCGTCGGGCGGTTTTCGCCCATCACCCAGCGCAGCGCCTCCAGCAGGTTGGACTTGCCGCAGCCATTGGGGCCGACAACGCCAGTGAGACCGTCCGCGATGATCAGGTCGGTCGGGTCGACGAAGCTTTTGAAACCGTTGAGCCTGAGCCGCGAAAACCGCAATGGCCTGCCTGCCTTCTGGTGATTCCCGTGTCGAGCATCATCCGGCAGGGGTATCACCTAAGTCAATGTGCGCACCCACGATATGGCGGGGTTCAACGCATTATCCACAAGATATATGCGGTGTTTTGCCTATCCACAGTCCAGATCAGCGCGCATCACGGCCACGTCGCCGCGCAGGCTGTCTTCGAGCACGCGGCAGCCGCTGGCCTGTTCCATGGCTTGCAGGGCGCGCGGATAGACGCGGCCGATGGAGGGGTTGGGCATGGTGGTGGTGCGGATCGCCTCCACCCGCCGACCGCGGACACGAACGCTGAAGTCGATGCCGTTCACCGTCACGTAACGCGGCGTTTCCCCCATCATCGCGGGGGCGGGGCTGTCGCAGGCGGTGACAAGCAGAAGCAGCGCAGGGAGCAGATGTTTCATGACCCCAGAGTGATGCGTGTTGGTTAGCAGAAGGTTAACAAGAGGCGAGGAGTTCGGCTGCGACATCGTGTTAGTTGTCGTTGTCAATTTTATTCTTGTCGCGCGCGTCTGCCTTCGCTAGATAATTTGCAATGTCAATCAAAGGGGCCCGCCATGACCCATGCCGCTAACCGCTATTCACCGCTGTACTTCCTCGCCTCACTTGGCGCGGGGGGGATGACCGTCACCTTCTTCACGTGGCTGATGTTCTGGGTGCCGCATCCGGGCCGCACCGTGCCGATCTTCGAAGACACGTGGGCGATGCTGACCGACGGCAGCCTGCTGCAACAGGCCATGATCCTTGCCGCGTGGGCCGGGATCGTCGTGTTCGGGTTCCTCAACCTCAAGCTTCTGGCCTTCAACCTGCGCCGGTTTGCCGAATTCCGCCGCTCCGACGCCTACGAGGCTTTCGCCAAGTTCAACGCGGGCAGCCAGGTTCTGGCGATGCCGCTGGCGCTGGCGATGACGGTGAACGTGCTGTTCATCATCGGCCTGAGCTTCGTGCCCGGCCTGTGGAGCATCGTCGAATACCTGTTCCCCGCCGCCCTTGTCGCGTTCCTCGCCATTGGCTGGATCGCCTTGCGTGAACTGGGCCACTTCATCCGCGAACGGCTGCATTCCGGCGGTTTCGACTGCTCGGCCAACAACAGCTTTGCCCAGATGCTGCCCGCCTTCGCGTTGTCTATGGTTGCCGTCGGCCTCGCCGCGCCGGCCGCCATGTCGACCGTGCCCGTTGTCGCCGGCATCTCGATCGTGCTGGCCAGCGTGTTCATGACCGCCGCGATCGTCCTGGCGCTGGTTGTGCTGGTGATGAGCGTGCGGCCGATGCTCGAACACGGAGTCAATGTCGAGGCCGCGCCGACCCTGATGGTTGTCATCCCGCTGATGACGGTTCTGGGCATCGCCATGCTGCGCATCGACCACGGGCTTGGCGCGACTTTCGGCGCCGAAGCCAGCGCCGCCGACAGCCTGATGCTGACCACCCGCCTGATGTCGGTCGAGGTGATCTTCGCGCTCTTCGGCATTGCCGTGCTGTCGCGGGTCGGTTACCTCGCGCGGTTCGTGACCGGCTCCGAAACCTCGGCCGGGTCCTACGCGCTGGTCTGCCCTGGCGTGGCGATGTCGGTGATGACGCAGTTCTGGCTGAACAAGGGCCTTGTCGCCGCCGGGATCGTCGCCAAGTTCTCGCTCGCCTACTGGGCCATCTCGGCCGTTGCCATCGCGCTGCAAGTCGCCGTTATCGTGCTGATCTGGATGCTGGCGCGCAAGCACTTCGCGCCGGTCGCCAAGCACGCTGTGCCGGCCTGATCTCGCGCCTCAACAGAGCCCCCCGGCCCGAAAGGTCCGGTGGGTCGCGTTTGCGGCTTCGGTGTGTCGGGCGGTTCGGGGAACGTTGGGGGCGTTGGGGGCTGTAGCGATGCGCGGACTGAAGGGCGTCAGCCCGCTGCGCATCGCCGGGCCGCCCCCCGCGCCCCCCCCCCGTCACGGTGATTCGGCTGATCTGGGTGCACGGCATGAACGCCTTGCGGATTTGGCAAAGATAAAGCACGAAGCACCGGTGTCGGATCGCCGCACCGCGGCTCGACACTGCGCGCCGCGCCCCTGTGTGCGCCATGCCGTCAATCCCGCCTCTTGGAATCTCCTGTCGGGTGATGAACACTGGGCGTTCTGCGAAGGGACCGCCTCGATGATTTTTCCGATAACCGTTCTTCTCCTCTTCCAACTGCTGGGCGAGGTCGCTAGCCGCCTCGTGCTGCCCGCCTTGCCGGGGCCGGTTCTGGGCATGGTGCTGCTGCTGGGGGCGCTGGTGACCGCGCCGAAACTGGCCGCGGCGATCCGCCCGACGGCGAACGGCATCCTGTCGCACCTGTCGCTGCTTTTCGTGCCGGCGGGGGTGGGGGTCGTCGGGCATCTCGACCTCATCGCCGCGCATGGGCTGGCGCTGATCACCGCGCTGGTCCTGTCCACCGTTCTGGCGCTCGCCGTGGGGGCGCTCGTCTTTGCCGGTGTGGCGAAGGCAATGGGGCAGGCCGATGACTGAAGTCTGGCAGCTATGGACTTATCTCAGCGAGGGGCCGCTTCTGTGGCTGACGGTGACTCTGATGGCCTACCTGGCCGCCGAGCGGATCTCGCTGCTGGCGGGTCGTGCGCCGCTGGCCAACCCGGTACTGCTGGCGGTGATCCTGCTGGCGGTGACGCTCTGGGCCACCGGAACGGAATATGAGACCTATTTCGAGGGCGCGCAGTTCGTCCATTTCCTGCTTGGCCCCGCCACCGTGGCGCTGGCGGTGCCGCTGCATGCCAACCTTGGACGGGTGCGGCAGGCGCTGGTCCCGATGCTGGCGGCGCTGCTGGCCGGCTCGCTGACCGCGATTTCGGTGGCGCTCGGTATCGGCTGGCTGATGGGGCTGGAGATGCAGGCTCTTTTGTCGCTGGCGCCGAAATCCGCCACCGCCCCGGTTGCCATGGGGGTCGCGGAACGCATCGGCGGCGCGCCCGCGCTGACCGCCGTGCTGGTGATCCTGACCGGCGTGATCGGGGCCATCGTGGTCAGCCCGCTGATGACCATACTGCGCATCCGCGACTGGCGCGCGCGCGGCTTTGCGCTCGGCGTAGCCGCACATGGCATCGGTACCGCCCGCGCCTTTCAGGTCAACGAAACGGCGGGCGCGTTTTCCGGCATCGGCATGGGGTTGAATGCGATCCTGACGGCGATCCTCGCGCCCCTCGCGGCCAGCCTGTTCTGACCGATAAGCCACAAAAATCGGTGAGGAGGCGCCCGCGACACGGGCCGGTGGTTGAGACGAAGCCTTGCCGATGCTACATTGTCCATATCCCGGCGCCGGGGATTGTTGCGGCGCGCATTGAAGGAGGATCATGTCCTGTCTGGACCTGTTCAAGCGGCCGTGAGAGAGGCTGCACCGATGGCGCACGTGACGCGCCCGACGAAACCCCTGACGAGTGACGCGTTGCTCGAAGAGGTCATACAATCCCTGAACGACGACAAGGCGGAAGAGGTCGTCACGATCGACCTGCGCGGCAAGACCCAGATGGCGGACCAGATGGTCATCGCGTCGGGGCGGTCTTCCCGGCAGGTGTCGGCGATCTCCGAAAAGCTGGTGCAGCGCATCAAGGATGTGTTCGGCCTGTCCGCGCGCATCGAGGGCAAGGACGCCGGCGACTGGGTGCTGATCGACGCGGGCGATGTCATCGTCCACATCTTCCGCCCCGAGGTGCGGGACTTCTACCAGTTGGAAAAGATGTGGATGCCCGCGGGCAGCGCCTGACATCTGTCCATGCGGGTTTCATTATGCGTCGTGGGCCGGCTGAAGGCTGGGCCGGAGGCCGATCTCGTTTCCGATTATCTCACGCGGTTCGACCGGACGGGGCGGGCGCTTGGCCTCGGCCCCGCGCGCGTCGTCGAGGTCGAGGACCGCAAGGGCGGCGGCAAGCCGGGCGAGGCGGCGCTGCTGCGCAGGGCGCTGCCCAGGGGCGCGGCGGTCTGCGCGCTGGATGAGCGGGGCCGCGCCATGACCTCCCCCGGGTTTGCCGCGCTGCTGGGCCGTCACCGCGACGCCGGCGCGCCGGACATGGCGTTTCTCATCGGCGGCGCCGACGGGCTGGACCCGGCGCTGGTGGGTGAGGCCGACACGGTGCTGAGCCTCGGGCCCATGGTCTGGCCCCACATGCTGGCCCGCGCGATGCTGGCCGAGCAACTCTACCGCGCCGCGTCGATCCTCGCCGGAAGCCCTTATCACAGGGTGTGAGGGGGGGCTTCACGGGCTGCGCGTGAGTTCGCGCGGTTGGCCCTCACCAGCCGTTCCCCCCCCCAAGCGGCCTTGTGGCAGTGCAGGGCGATGCAAGCTGGCAGGTATGCGGGACGGCGCGGTCTTTCCAGTCACTCGACTAATCAGAGCGGATCATGACACCACCGCGTCGTTCTACCGACGCGCGGTTGCTCTACGCCGCAACACACGCCTCCCCCTATGCACGCATGGTGCACGCATGGTGCACGCCCGGTTTACGGGTGGTGTACGGGCGGGGGGGGGTACGCAGGGCACCCCCTCTTTTCGCCCCTCCGGGCGTTGCCGGACCCGCGCGGCGCTTGCTTGACCCGGGGCCGCAAATCCCTACTGTGCGCGCAAATTCAACCCTCGTCCCGCGCAGGAGGCCCCCATGGCACAGCGTCTTCACCTCGTCTTCGGCGGCGAACTCGTCGATCCCACAAGAAGCGTGTTCAAGGACGTGGATGCCATCGACATTGTCGGCATCTTCCCCGATTACGCCAGCGCCTATGACGCCTGGAAGAATGCCGCGCAGCGTAGTGTCGACAACGCGCATATGCGGTATTTCATTGCCCATATCCACCGTCTGCGCGACGAAGCGCGCGAGGCCTCGCCAACCGAGGAACTCGATAACTGACCGGTGTCCGACAGCCCAATGCGGTTCTCTCTCGCCCTCTCTGCCTACCTCGCTTTCTCGGCCCGCGCCGCGCGGTTCGCCGAGCGAAAGCTTGCCTCCCGGCTGGCCGAGGGCAAGGAGAACGCGGAGCGGCTCGATGAACGCCGCGGTATCGCCGGCATGGCCCGTCCCGAGGGCGAGATAGTCTGGTTCCACGCCGCTTCGGTCGGCGAGTCCCTGTCGCTTCTCGAACTCATCCGCCGCATGATCGAGGAGCGCCCCGACCTCCACATTCTCGTCACCACCGGCACCGTTACATCTGCGGACGTGATGCAGGCGCGGCTTCCCGAAGGCGCGATACACCAGTTCATTCCGGTCGATGTCCTGCCATGGGTGCGCCGCTTTCTCGACCACTGGCAGCCCGACCTCGCCGTCTGGACGGAGAGTGAGCTTTGGCCGGCCCTGATCACGGAGACCCGCGCGCGCGGCATCCCCAAGGTCATCATAAACGCCCGCATGTCGAGGGCCAGCCATGACCGCTGGCGGTTTCTGCGGGGCATGGCGCGCAGCCTGCTGGAGGGGTTCGACGAGGCGCATGTGCAGGATGACCTGACCGCCGCCTACCTGCGCCGCCTTGGCCTGCCGGGCGAGCGGCTGCATGTAACGGGCACGCTCAAGGAAGGTGCCGCAGCCCTGCCCGCCGACGAAGGCGAGCGTCAGCGACTGGCCGGTCACCTGAACGGGCGCCCCACGTGGCTTGCTGCCTCGACCCATGAGGGCGAGGAGGAAAAGATCCTCGAAGCGCATCGGCAGGCGCTTCGCATCAATCCCCGCTTGCTGCTGATTGTGGTGCCGCGCCATCCGCATCGCGGGAACGAAGTGGCGCAGTTGATCGAGGCGCAGGGGCTGCGATTTGCCCGGCGCAGCGCGGGCGCGTTGCCGGACCCGGACACCGCCGTCTACCTTGCCGACACGATGGGCGAGCTCGGGCTGTGGTACCGCCTTGCGCCGATCAGTTTCGTGGGTGGCTCGCTGGAACCCGTCGGCGGGCATAACCCGTTCGAACCGGCGGCGCTTGGGTCCGTCATCCTGCACGGGCCCTATGTGAGCAATTTCAGCGATATCTTCCAACGCCTGACAGAGGCCGGGGCCGCGCGCCTGGTGTCGTCGCCGGGCAGCCTTGCCGAGGCCGTGAATGACCTGCTCAACCCCGACCGCGCCGCCGTGATGGCGCATGCGGCGTGGGAGGTCTGCTCCGCCGGGGCGGAGGTTACAGACAAGGCGCTCGACATGCTGTTCGATTATCTCGACCGCAGCCCGCAGGCGATCGTGGGCTGATGGAGGCGCCGCGCTTCTGGCACCGGGAACCGGGTGTGCTCAGCACTGCCCTTTCCCCGCTGGGCGCGCTCTATGCCGCTGCGACGGCCCGGCGGCTGCGCAGGGGGGGGTGGGAAAGACCGGGTGTGCCTGTGATCTGTGTCGGCAACCTGAACGCGGGTGGCACCGGCAAGACGCCAACGGTGATTGCGCTTGCCGAACGGCTTTCGGCGCGCGGTGTCGCGGTGCAGGTGGTCAGTCGTGGCCATGGCGGCACGCTTGCGGGGCCGCACCGGGTCGATCCCCGCGTGGACATGGCGAAGAGCGTCGGCGATGAGCCGCTGCTGCTGGCCGCTTTCCTGCCGGTCTGGGTGGCGAAGGACCGCGCCGCCGGGGCGCGGGCGGCGGTGGCGGCAGGGGCAGAGGCGATCCTGCTTGACGACGGGTTCCAGAACCCCGCTCTTGCCAAGGACCTGTCGCTTGTCGTCGTCGATGCCACGCGCGGTTTCGGCAATGGCAAGGTGATCCCGGCCGGCCCCTTGCGGGAACCTGTGGCGGCGGGGCTGGTGCGCGCCGATCTGCTGTTGTCGATCGGCGGGGTCAAGGCGCAGGAGGCGTTTCGCCTGCGCTGGGGCCGGGCGATCAGGGTGCCGCACCTGACCGCGCGGCTGGAGCCACTGAAAACCGGCATGCCCTTCGAAGGTCTGCCGGTTCTGGCCTTTGCCGGGATTGGCCACCCGGAGAAGTTCTTCGCCACCCTGCGCAGCATGGGTGCCAATTTGCTGCGTGGCGAGGCGCTGTCCGATCACCAGCCTCTGACCGAGCCGCTGATGGCGCGGCTGGAACAGGAGGCCGCCAGTCTTGGCGCGCAGCTTGTCACCACCGAAAAGGACGCGGTGCGCCTGCCCGAACGCTTCCGCCGCAAGGTGCTGACCGTGCCGGTGCGCCTGCGGCTGGACGATTGGGCGGCGCTCGACGCGGCGCTCGCGCGGCTCCTCGGCTGAGCGTCTCAGCCTCCTCGCAGCGCGGGCGAGGCGCAGGCGATGTCAGCCCTCGATTTCGGCCAGCAACCCGTCAAGCGTGTCGGCGAAGGTCGCATAGCCCATGTTGGAATAAAGCTCGCCGTTGATGACGAAGCTGGGCGTGCCGGTGATCTCGTCGGCTTCGGCCTGCTCGGTCGAAACGGTGACCATCGCCTGTGCCATGTCGTTGTCGGACATGCAGGCATCGAGCGCTTCGTCACTCAGCCCCGCGCGGCGGCCAAGGCGGCGCAGGTTGGCGGCAACCTCGGTCGGTTGGCCCTGCACCCACTCGCGCTGCTCTTCCATCAGCATCTCGACGATACCGAAATAGCGCATCTCGCCGCCGCAGCGCGCGACCATCCCGGCCCAGAGGCCGAAGCGGTCGAAATAGACTTCGCGCATCACGAAACGGACTTGCCCGGTTTCGACGTAGTTCTCGACCAATTGCGGGTAGACCTCCTGATGGAAACGCGCGCAATGCGGGCAGGTCATGGAGGCATATTCGATCACCGTGATCGGTGCATCCGCGTCGCCCATGGCCATTTCGGTCACGTCGGGCGAACCGCCGGCTTCGGCATCGGTTGTCTCGGCGGCGTCGGCCCCGCTTTCCTGCGCGTTGACGGCGAGGAACGGCTCGCTCGAAGTGGAGACCGATTGCGATGCAGTCAGGTAGGCGTAGCCGCCAAGCGCCACGATCACAGCGGACAGGGCGGACAGTAGAAGGGTGCGGGTCATGAATGGGCTCTCCTCAATGGTTGTTCTTCGTTAGAACGTTCCGGGCCAGTCGTTCAAGGGCGTCCTTCAGCCGGTCATCGCGGATCGGCGCCGCCGCCGCCTTCGCGGCGCTCAGGATCTGCGGAGTCGGCTGGGGTTTCGGCGCTTCACGGGCGGAGAAGGCGACCTGCCCCTCGGCAAAGCCCGTTGGCGCGGTCTGGGTGATCTGGATCTTCGAGACGGCGTTATAGCCGTAACAGGCGTTCACCTTCTGGCGGATCGTATCCTTCTGCATTTCCAAAAGCGGCGCGCGCCCGCCCGTGGTCAGCAGCACAAGCGTTGCGCCAAAGGACCCGCGTGCGTGGCGGATCTTGACCGGCAGGGCGGCCTCGGCCACGTCGTCGCCGACGATCTCTCGCCAATGCGTGATGAGCCTGGCCTCGGAAAAGCCGCGCTTTTCCAATGGCCCACGCAAATGCCCGGCGACCAGCTTCGACGCCGGTTCGAAACCGCGCTTGCGGCGGGCGGGCTTGGCGGGCAGGGTGCGCTTGGCGGCGGGCATCCGGGGTTTCCTTTCGTCAGGGGTAATCTAGCTTTTGACCGGTTGGAAACCAATGGGCCGTGTTGACGAGGTGATAACGCTTGCGTGACGAGGATTACAGCGCCGCGCTTCTGGACTGGTATGACCGGCACGCGCGCAGCCTGCCGTGGCGCGTATCGCCACAGGATCGCCGCGCCGGAACCCTGCCCGACCCTTACGCCGTGTGGCTGTCGGAGGTCATGCTGCAACAGACCACGGTCGCGGCGGTAAAGGATTATTTCCACCGTTTCAGCAGCCGCTGGCCCACGGTCGCGGCGCTGGCCGGGGCCGAGGATGCGGCGGTGATGGGCGAATGGGCCGGGCTTGGCTACTATGCCCGTGCGCGCAACCTGCTGAAATGCGCCCGCGTGGTCACGGCGGACCATGGCGGGCGCTTTCCAGACACGGTGGAGGGCTTGTTGACCCTGCCCGGCATCGGCCCCTACACGGCGGGCGCGATTGCCGCCATTGCCTTCGACCGGCCGGCACCGGTGATGGATGGCAACGTCGAGCGGGTGATGGCGCGGCTCTTCGCGGTGGAGACGCCGCTGCCCGGCGCCAAGCCCGAACTGCGCGCGCGCACTGCCGCGCTGACACCGCAGGCGCGCGCCGGCGATCATGCGCAGGCGGTGATGGA
>PFEX01000072.1:14003-28065 GCA_002783145.1 Rhodobacteraceae bacterium CG17_big_fil_post_rev_8_21_14_2_50_65_11
CGGCCAAGCCCACGCGCCACGGCATCGCCTACCTGGCCCGGCGCTGCGATGGCGCGTGGCTGCTGGAAACCCGGCCCGAGAAGGGGCTTCTGGGCGGGATGCTCGGCTGGCCCGGCAGCGACTGGACGGAAAGTGCCCCGCAGGAGACACCGCCCGTTACCGCCGACTGGCACGATCCGGGGCTGGAGGTGCGCCATACCTTCACCCATTTTCACCTGCGCCTTGCCCTGCGGCTGGCCAAGGTCCACGATGCGACGACCCCGCAGCGCGGCGCCTTCATCCCGCGCGAGGCGTTCCGCCCGGCCAGCCTGCCCACGGTGATGCGCAAGGCGTTTGACCTTGCGCAAGGCGCGTGGGCGAAGGATTGAGAAATATGAGGACTCGGTTCAGACTGGCCATGCCCCACGCGCCCGAGCCGGATGTCAGGAAAGGCCCCGCCGATGATTCCCGCCCAACAGGTTGCCAAGCTGCACAACGCGCTGCCGTTCTGGATGTCGCTCGGGCTGGTGCCTCTGGCGCTGTTCGGGGCGTGGCAAGGCGGCCTCGCGCTGCTGTTGCTGCCGATCTATGCCATCGGTCTGACCACGCTTCTCGATGCGCTGACAGGCCTCAACGAGGCGAACCCCGATACCGAGACACCGGAGGCGGGGCTTTTCTGGTATCGGCTGATCACGCTCATCTGGTTCCCGATCCAGATTGCCACGCAGATCTACCTGATCTGGTATGCCACGCAGGCGGGGCACCTGGTGCTATGGGAGAAGCTGCTTCTCTTCTACGGGGTCGGCGTCATGGCCGGTGGTATCGGCATCGTCTACGCGCATGAGTTGATGCACCAGCGCGCCACCCTCGAACGCTGGCTGGGCGACCTGTTGCTGGCCACCGTCCTCTATAGCCATTTCCGCAGCGAACACCTGCTGGTGCATCATGTCCATGTCGGCACCCCGCGCGACCCGGTGACGGCGCGCTATAACGAGCCGTTCCACAGCTTCTTCGCCCGCGTTCTGAGGCAATGCCCGGTTTCGGCCTTCCGCGCCGAACAGGCGATGCTGGCGCGCAAGGGCCGCCCATGGCACGACCGCGCCAACCCGTTCTGGCGCTACTGGGCGCTTGAGGGCGCGATGATCCTGCTGGTGCTGGCGATTGGCGGGCTGGAGGGGCTGGGCCTGTTCCTCGTGCAGGCGTTCTTTGCCGTCTCGCTGCTGGAGCTGACCAATTACATCGAGCATTACGGGCTGACCCGCAAACATCTTGGCGGCGGCAAGTACGAACACGTCCAGCCGCGCCATAGCTGGAACGCCTCTCACCGGGCGTCGAACTGGCTATTGATCAACCTGCAACGCCATTCCGACCACCATTACAAGCCGAGCCGCCGCTTCCCCCTGTTGCAGACCTACACAGAGGCAGAGGCGCCGCAACTGCCCTATGGCTACCCCGCGATGACCGCGATCGCGCTGGTTCCGCGGCTCTGGCGGCGGCACATGAACGAACGGGTGCAACGCTGGCGGCAGATGTTCTACCCCGAGATTACCGACTGGCGCGCCTATGACACGGGCAAGACGCCGATGCCGCGGGGACGTTAGGCTTCGCCGCTTGGTATTCTTTCGCGCGAATAGCGCCGAAGGCGACGCGCGATTGCCAGACCGCCCCCCGGTCCGGCGATTTGATCAGGCTGGCGCAACGCAGGCAGGTTTCGCGGATGTTGCGAGATAAGCGCCTTGCACCGCCGTTGGTTCGCCATCCCGCGGCTTGTGCGAAACGGTCCTTCCTCCGACCCGCTCAACCGCCGGCTTGGTCGGTCGTCTCGCCCCTCACCGCCCCAGTTCCGAGCGCACCTGCTGACGCAGCACGTCGATGGGCACCGTCTTGCCCTCGCGGCGAAAATGCCAGTAGGTCCAGCCGTTGCACGACGGCGCGCCTTCCAGCTTGGCCCCGACCTGGTGGATGGAGCCCTTGGTGTCGGATACGACGAGCGACCCGTCGGCGCGGATCTTGGCGATTTTGCCGCGCGGACTGACCAGTTCCTCGCCGGGGGTGAGCAGCCCGCGTTCGACAAGCTGGCCGAAGGGAATGCGCGGTTCGGACCGTTTCGACTGCGACACCTCCAGCGAGGTGCGGTCGAAACGCCGGATCGCCGCCAGCCGCTTTTCCGCCGCCTCGCGATAGGCCGCCTCGCGCTCGATCCCGATGAAATCACGGCCCAGTTTCTTGGCCACGGCGCCGGTGGTGCCGGTGCCGAAAAACGGGTCGAGCACAACATCGCCGGCATTCGTCGAGGCCAGCAGGATCCGGTGCAGAAGGCTTTCGGGTTTTTGCGTTGGATGCGCCTTGTCGCCGAGCGCATTCTTCAGTCGTTCGTGCCCGTTGCAGATCGGCAGAACCCAGTCGGAGCGCATCTGCACGCCTTCGTTCAGCGATTTCAGCGCCTCGTAGTTGAACGTGTATTTCGCGCCATCCGATTTCGACGCCCAGATCAGCGTCTCATGCGCGTTGGTCAGCCGCTTGCCGCGGAAATTCGGCATCGGGTTCGACTTGCGCCAGACCACGTCGTTGAGGATCCAGAAGCCCTGGTTCTGCAATTCCGCCCCGACGCGAAAGATGTTGTGGTAGCTGCCGATCACCCAGATCGCCCCATCGGGCTTCAGCAGCCGCTGTGCCGCCTTCAGCCAGTCATGCGTGAAGCGGTCGTAAATCGTGAAACTGTCGAACTGGTCCCAGTGGTCATTGACCGCGGCGACCATCGAATTGTCCGGCCGGTGCAGGCTGCCTTTCAGTTGCAGGTTGTAGGGCGGATCTGCGAAGATCAGATCGACCGACTCCGCCGGAAGACTGTTCATCACCTCGATGCAGTCGCCACCCATGATGGTATTGAGCGGAAGCGCGGGCGCCCCCGAAACCTTCTTTTTTGTCATCACTCTGCCTCTGGCTGGCGCTTCTTTTGGGCGCTCTCATGTGTTGACAAGGATGAGTCAAAGGCGATTCGCGGTCAATTTCTTTTTTGAATCAGGAGGTTATAGATTTATCTTGATACAAGATATTGTGTACGGGCTTGAAGCTGCGTCTATGGTGTGGGCTGACGCCAATATCTAGCAATGCCTGCTTGTGCGCTGCTGTGGGGTAGCCTGCGTTTCTTTCCCAACCATAGCCCGGAAATTGCCTTGAAAGCGCCATCATGTGCGCATCCCGCCCAACTTTCGCCGCAATCGAGGCCGCCGCGATCGACAGGCTCTTGCTGTCGCCCTTCACGATGGCGGTCGCAGGGCAGGGAAGGTCGGGGGGCAGGGCGTTCCCGTCGATCAGCGCATGATCGACCGGGGCCAGCCCGGCAAGGGCGCGGGTCATCGCAAGAAATGTCGCGTTGCGGATGTTGAGGCGGTCGATCTCCTCGACGCTGGCCCAGCCGAGCGACACCTCGGCCCGGTCCACAAGCAAGGCCAGAAGCGCGTCGCGCCTGCGCGCCGACAACCGCTTGGAATCGTTCAGCCCCGCGGGAATGGCCGCCGGGTCCAGCACCACGACAGCGGCAGTCACGGGGCCGGCCAGTGGGCCGCGCCCCACCTCGTCAATGCCAGCGACGCGGCCACCGAGGCGGATTTCATGCGAAAAATCGGGCAGAGTGATCATGGTGAACCAGAAAGCACGCCGCTTTGCCCGGCACAAGAAAAAGGCGGCAAGGCCGAAGCCTCGCCACCCTGCATCGCCGGCTCGACAGGGATCCAGGTATCAGGAGCGCACCCAGCCATGGCCGTAGAGGCATTGCGCGTCATAGACCTGACGCCAGCCCTGATAGGTGAAAACGCGCTCAAGGCAGCGATCCGGCAGCGCCGCGCGACGGGCCGCATGCGAATACATGCAGCGCGCACCATAGCCATGCAGATAAAGGTTATTGGGGCCACGGAACTGGTTGTAGCAGGTGCTTGGCGCGACCAGGCGGTGCGGCACAGGGGCGGGCGCGACATGGCGCGTCACGGGTGCAGGGCCGTAGGTGCGGCGAGTGTCATGACGGTTGTCGAGGATGGTGCCAAGAATGACGAGGCCGGCGGCCGCGCCAAGGAAAGTACGCAGGTTGTCGTTGTCTGCACGCGCCGGTGTGGCGCCCGCCGACATCGCGCCAATGGCAACGGTCAGCGCAAGGCCCGTCGCGGCGAGGGATCTGGAAAGAGGTTTCAACATGGGAACGGTCTCCGGTAGGGGGCAAGGAGTTGGGACGGTTGAGCAAGCCACGGCAAGGCGTGACCAGATATCCACACTCCGCCGAACCCGCGCGGACAGGCAATATCAGGGCTGCGATATCGGATAACAGCGCCCCGCAGGCCAAATGATATTGAATGACGGGTCCGGATCGACCTAGGTGAACAGCATGATGAAACACCTTCTCCTCTCCCTCGCCCTCATCGTGCTGGCCTCCGCGGCCAACGCAGCCTGTTACGCCGACTACAAGGCAAAGATGGATAACCCACTCCGGCTGCATTACGGTGTGATAGAGTTACCAGCTTCTGCTTGCTCTGTCGGGGCGGCTGCGTCCAATATCGCTGCGCGCCTGTCAGGCGGCGGCTGGCAACTCCTGGAAGTGATGTCGGTCTTTGACGAGTCCGGCCTTCAATCGAGGAGAAACCGTGCGGGACAATACTACCTCCGCTTCTGAGCCGCGGCTTACGGGAACCCGGGTTGTGCAATTCGGGATCCTTGCCGTCGTCGTCATCCTCTCGGTGGCGGCGGTCCTGTTGTTCTCCTACCTGCCCGACGCAAATGCGTTCAACGAGGCGGTGGAGGAAATCTTCGTCGTCAACGATGCGCTGACGACGACGGAATCGATCCGCATCCTTGAAATCCTGGCCCAGTCCGGCACGACCTTTTCGGAAGTTCTGGCCAGTTACCGGGCGATCATCTTCGTGCTGATCCTCTTCGCCACGGCGCTGCTGGTCGCTTGTCTGGTTTTTCTCTTGACGATCGTCACCCTCAACCGGCGCATCCACCTGATCGAACAATCGGGCATTCAGGTCTCGTCGCTGGTCCTCAACCGGGAGGAGGGCGTGGTCGCGCTGAACAACATGGACTTCAAACTGACGGCGGCGGCGATGGAAACGCTGTCGGTGCTGGCCGAGGCGCGGCTGGATGATGACGTGCTGTCGGGCGCAGAGATCGAGGCGATGGTCTCGGGGCGGCCTGCGGTGGATTGCGAGGAAGCGGCGGGGGCGACGCGAATCAAGCGGTTGCGCGATACGCTGGGCAACCAGATGGTCAGCGAATTGCTGGTCAAGAACATTGCCCGGCGCGGCTATATGCTGGCGATCGACAAGGCCGTGATCAAGATGAATTGAGGCCGTGCGCCCCTGCCACCGTCACAGGCGCCCCGACTCCACGATCCGTTGCAGGAAGGCCCGCGTGCGCGCCTTCCGGGGGCTGCCGAACAGGCGTTCTGGCGCGTCTTCTTCGAGGATGGTGCCGCCGTCAAGAAACGCCACCTTGTCCGCGCATTCGCGGGCAAAGCCCATTTCGTGCGTGACGATCATCATCGTCATGCCCTCGTCCTTCAGCCCGCGGATGATCGCCAGCACCTCGCCCACCAGTTCCGGGTCGAGCGCCGCGGTGATCTCATCGAGCAGCAGCACATCCGGCCTTGTCATCAGCGCGCGAGCGATGGCGACGCGCTGTTGCTGTCCGCCGGACAGTTGTTCGGGGTAGGATACCGCGAAATCGCCCATGCCGAACCGCGTCAACACCTCGCGCCCGCGCGCCTCCGCCTCGGCGCGCGCCACCCCGTGCACCCGGCGCGGGGCGAGTGTGATGTTGTCGAGCACAGTCATGTGCGGGAAAAGGTTGTAGGACTGGAACACGATGCCGGCGCGCTTTTGCAGCCCGGTCTTGCCGAAGGCCGCGTCCTCCACCGCCACCCCGTCCAGCCGGATGGTACCGTAATCATGCTCCACCAGCCGGTTGACGCAGCGCAGAAGCGTGGATTTGCCCGAGCCGGAGGCGCCGATCAGGCAGACAACCTCATGCGGGTTCACTGTCAGGCTGACCCGGTCGAGCACCAGCTTGTCGCCGAAATACTTGGTGACGGTGTCGATCTCGATCATCGGGGTTGTCATGTCTTCATCCCGCCACTTGCAGGCGCCGTTCCCGGTCGCGTCGTGTCAGGTAATCGGCCAGCCTTGCCATCGGGACGGTGGCCAGCAGAAACAGCCCCGCCGCCACGATCAGCGAAGAATAGTTGAAGGTGGAGGCGGTGTAGATCTGCGCCTCGCGCACTGCGTCGCGCACCCCGATGACCGACAGAAGCGCGACGTCCTTCTGCAACGCCACGACGATGTTCATCAGCGCCGGCACCACGTTGCGCAGCGCCTGCGGCAGGATCGCGTAGCGCAGCGTCTGCCATTCGCTCAGCCCCAGCGATTTCGCCGCCGCGCGCTGGCCCTCATGCACCGCGTCGATGCCGGAGCGGTAGATCTCGGCGACATAGGACGCATAGCTCAGCACCATCGCGACCGACCCCCAGAACAGGCCGGAATTGGGCAGGCCGGGAAGGTTCAGCGCCGGGATGCCGAAGCCGAACAGCAGCACCAGCAGCAGAACCGGCACGCCGCGGAAGAGGTCGATATAGATCACCACCATCAGTCGGAAGGGCGCGAACCACGGCGCGCGCAGCGACCGGACGATGGCCAGCACAAGGGCCCAGACGAGGATGCAGGCCAACACCGTCAGCCAGACCTGCATGTTGACCCAGAACCCCCGCAACACGCGCGGGAAGGCCGCGACCATGGCGTCGATGTTGAAGAATTGCAGCTTGATGCGTGGCCATTGCTCGGCCGAAGTGACGATCCAGGACAGGGCGCCGAAAACCACCACGACGCTGACGGCACCGATCGCTGCCGGCGCCGCCGCGGCGCGCCAGTCGAAGCGGCGGCTTGGCGGCGGCGGAGGAGGCCCCCGCCGCGCGTTCCGTTGCGGGCCCGCCTGCGCGGGATTGTCATCCGTCATTCGTTGATGATCGGCAGATCAGGGTCGGCCACGAGGTAGGTGGAAACGAGGTCATCCACCACCCCACGTTCGATGATCGCGCTCAGCGCCTCATCGACCCAGGGCACAAGTGGATTGCCGAATTCGAACAGCAGCCCGTGGCCGTTGTCGTTTTCATCGGCGGGCAGCAGCGCCACGATGGCGGCATCGGGCACCTGCACTGCGGTGACGTAAAGCGCCGTGGGCAGCGACGACAGGGTCGCGTCGATCTGGCCGGCCTGCAACGCCTGGAACACGTCGACCTGTTCGTTGTAGATCGCCGCGTCCTCGATCCCGAGGATATTGACGAGATAATCGTTGTCGGTGGTCCCGATCACCGCGCCCCAACGCAGCGCCCGCAGATCCTCGAAACTGGTGGCAGTCCCGGCCTCGGTTCCCGGCAGGGCGATCACTGCCTTGCGGGGCTGGTAATAGACCTGGCTGAAGCTGACGATCTGCGATCGCGCCTCGGTCACCGAGATCTGCTGGATCGCGAAATCGTAAGGCTTGGCGCCCGGCGCGATGGCCTGGTCGAAGGTTTGCCCGACCCAGACCACCTGGTCACGGTCGAAGCCCATTTCCCCGGCCAAGGCATAGACCAGCCCGTTCTCGAACCCCTCGCCGCCGGCGGGGTCGTTGTTCAGCATCCACGGCGGGTAGACCGGATCGCCGGTGCCCACGGTCAACTGGCCCGGCATGTGCAGGCGCGGGTCCATCGGCGTGCGGTCCTGCGCGCTGGCGGTCAGCGGCAGCGTGGCGGCGACCGCCCCCAAAAGCAGCGCCGCAGCGGCGCGGCGCATCGCGTCGATCATCTGGTGTGTCATCTTCGATCCTTTCCCGTCGGGTGACGGCCCCCTGTTGGCAACGTGCATCAACCTCGCGCGACACGGCAGGCCGGTCAAGCGTGTTGGTATCGGCTGCGCTGCCGCGCGTCACCCGGCGCGCAGCCGCGTGCCCTCGGTATCGAACAGGAAGCTGTCCGCGTCCGAGAAATCCAGCGAAATGGAATCGTCCATGCGGATCCTGTGCTGCCCGAACAGGCGGACGGTGATGGGCTCGCCGCTGGAGGTCGTGGCCAGAACGTTGGTATCCCCGCCAAGGTTTTCGACATGCGCCACGCTTGCGTTGAGGCGGCCGTCCTCGACGATGCGCAGGTATTCGGGCCGCACCCCGACGGTCTGCCCCACGGGCCGGCCCACGGTTTCGCCGGGCAGAAAGTTCATCGCGGGCGATCCGATGAAGCCGGCAACGAACCGGTTGGCCGGGTTGTTGTAGAGGTCCATCGGGCTGCCGATCTGTTCGACCTGGCCATCGCGCAGCACCACGATCCTGTCGGCCAGCGTCATCGCCTCGATCTGGTCATGGGTGACGTAGATCATCGAGGCGGCCAGCGTCTTGTGCAGCCTTGCGATTTCCACCCGCGTGTTCATGCGCAGCGACGCGTCGAGATTGGACAGCGGTTCATCGAACAGGAACAGCTTGGGTTGGCGCACCACGGCGCGGCCGATCGCAACACGCTGACGCTGCCCGCCGGACAATTCAGACGGGCGCCGGTCAAGGTAGTCGCCCAGCGACAGCATCCTCGCGGCCTCGGCCACGCGCGCCTCGATCACCGCCTTCGGCTGGCCCTCCTGCTTGAGGCCAAGCGCCATGTTGCCGCGCACCGTCAGGTGGGGGTAGAGCGCGTAGCTCTGGAACACCATGGCGATGCCACGCTTGGCGGGGGGCACGGTGTTCACCATCTCGCCAGCGATGTCCACCGTGCCGGAGGTCGCATCCTCCAGCCCCGCGATCACCCGCAGAAGCGTGGACTTGCCGCAGCCCGACGGGCCGACGAAGACGACGAATTCGCCCTCATCGACCTCCAGGTTGATGTCCTTGAGCACCTCGACGTTGCCAAAGGACTTGTTGACGTTTTTCAGGCTCAGGGCGGTCATCTCACGACTCCTCGAATGTGACGGGCCGGCCGCTGCGGATGCTGTCATCGGCGGCAAGGCAGATCGCCAGCGATTGCACCGCGTCGGCCATGTGGCGGGAAAGGTCGATATCCTCGGAGATGGCGCGCAGCATGAAGGCCTGTTCGGCATCGCAAAGCTGTTGGTGGCCGGGCTCGCCTGCCATCTCGATCAGCCGGTCGCCCTCGGGCCGGTGCACCAGAATGCCGCCCACCCGTGTATGGCCGTCGACGTCGTCCGATGCGCCCTTGCCCGCGTCGGTGATGGAAACCGCGCCGTTGGGGCTGACGATATCCTTCACGAAAAAGGCGGTTTCCGACATCATCGGGCCCCAGCCGGCCTCATACCAGCCGACGGAGCCATCCGCGAACACCACCTGGAACTGGCCGTAATTGTACATGTCGGGCGCGATCTCGTCCGACAGGCGCAGACCCATGCCATGCACCCGGACCGGGCGGGAATCGGTGATCTGGCACATGACATCGACGTAATGCACGCCGCAATCCACGATCGGGCTGGTGGTCTGCATTAGCGACTTGTGCGTATCCCACGTCGCGCCGGTCGATTGCTGGTTGAGGTTCAGCCGGAACACGTAAGGCCCGCCCAGCCCGCGCGCCTCGGCGATCAGCCGCTGCCACGAGGGGTGGTGGCGCAAGATGTAGCCGACCACCAGCTTGTGCCGTGTCGCTTGGGCGGTGTCGACGATGCGCTGCGCCGCCGCTGCCGTCATCGCCAGTGGTTTCTCGACGAAAACATGCGCGCCGGCCTGCATCGCGGCGATGGCGAAATCGGCGTGGGTGTCGGTGTAGGTGGCGATCACCGCGAGGTCGGGCCGCGTGGCGGCGAGCGCCGCTTTGAAATCGGTGAACACCGGATAGCCCTGCAAGTCGGCGTGGTCGGTGTGGCCGGACCGGTTGACCAGCCCCACGATCGTTGCATCGGGGTTGTGGTGATGGGCAAGCGCATGGGACAGCCCCATATTGCCGAGGCCGGCGATCAGAACACGGGTCATTTGACGGCTCCTGACGTTATGCCGCGGATCAACTGCCGCGAGAAGATGACGTAAAGCACCATGACCGGCAGGATCGCCATGCTGAGCGCCGACAGCACCGCGTTCCAGTCTGTCACGAATTGCCCGATAAAGACCTGGCTGCCCAGCGTCAGCGTCTTGGTGCTTTCCGAGGGCGCAAGGATCAGCGGGAACCACAGGTCGTTCCAGATCGGGATCATGTTGAACACCGCCACCGTGGCCATGGCCGGGCGCACCAGTGGCAGCACGAGGCGGAAGAAGATCGTGTATTCCGACAGCCCGTCGATGCGCCCGGCATTCTTGAGGTCGTCGGAGACCTGTTTCATGAATTCCGACAGGATGAATACGGCCAGCGGCAGACCTTGCGCGGTATAGACGAGGATCAGCGCCCAGAGCGTGTTGACGAGGCCGGTATTCACCATCAGTTCGAGGATCGCGACGGTGCCGATGCGGATCGGGATCATGATGCCAAGCGCAAGGTAAAGCGCCATGATCGTGTTGCCGCGGAACCGGTATTCGCTGATCGCGAAGGCCGCCATTGCCCCGAACAGCAGCACGAAGAACAGCGAGGCCACCGTCACGATCAGCGAGTTCTGGAAGTAGAGGAAGAAATCGCCCTGGTTGAACACGGTCTGGTAACCGATGGTGGAAAAGCTGTCTGCATCGGGCAGGGCCAGCGGTTCGCGGAAGATCGCGCGGCGGCTCTTGAAGCTGTTGATCAGGATCACGAAGACCGGGAACAGCGCGATCGCCGTGTAAAGGATCAGAATGCCATGCGCGGCGGCGACGTTGAGCGGGTTGCGGCGGGCCTTGTTCATGTCACTCCCCTCAAAACTGATAGCGGCGCAGCCGGGTCTGGATGCCGAACAGGTAGATGCACACCCCGATCAGGATGATGGCGAACATCGCCGAGGCAATGGCCGACCCCATATGCGGATCGCCCAGTTGCAACTGGAAGCCGAAGAAGGTGCGATACATGAAGGTGCCAAGGATATCGGTCGAGAAATCCGGCCCCGCAAGCGCGCCCTGCGCTGCGTAGATCAGGTCGAAGGCGTTGAAATTTCCCACGAAGGTCAGGATCGAGATGATCCCGATCGAGGGCAGGATCAGCGGCAGCTTGATCTTCCAGAAGGCCGCCGCGCCGGTGATGCCGTCGCATTCGCCGGCTTCAAGGATCTCCTCGGGGATCGACAGCAGCGCCGCGTAGATCAGCATCAACGGGATACCGACGAACTGCCAGACCGAAATCAGCGCCAGCGTGGTCAGCGCTGTGCCCTCCAGCCCAAGCCACGGCTGGAAGAAATCGCCAAGCCCGACGGAGTCCATCATTTCAGGCGCGATGCCCCAGATCGGCGACAGGATCAGTTTCCACGCGAAGCCGACGATGACGAAGCTCAGGATCGTCGGTACGAAGATCGCGGTGCGGTAAAGCGCGGCAAAGCGCAGGCGCGGGTGGCTCAGGATCGCGGCCAGCAGGATGCCGATCGGGTTCTGCACCAGCATGTGGATGACGAAGAACCAGAAATTGTTCCCAAGCGCGTTCCAGAAGCTTGCCGACCAGCGCGGATCGCCGAACAGGGTGCGGAAATTGTCCAGCCCGACGAAGACACGGGCCTGATCGACCTCGTCGAACAGCGCCAGCCGCAGGGTGTTGAACAACGGGAAGATCATGATCGTCGTGTAAACCAGCAGGGCAGGCGCCAGAAACACGAGGATATGCCATCGGATACGGGGCGGTTTCATCGGGCCCTCCGCAGGGTTTGAGGTGTCCGGGCGGTGATGCCGCCCGGACCTTCAGGGGGTGTGCGCTTACTGCTGCGGCGCGTACCAGCTGGCGAGGCCCTCTTGCAGGCGGGTCGCGGCGTCCTCGGGTGCCTCCGCGCCACGGATCACCTGTGCCGAGGCGTTCCAGGTCTCGTTTTCGAGGTTGGGCGTCCCGCGCGACAGGATCTGGTAGGTGGAGCGGATAGTGGACTGGCATTCCTCCCGCCACGACACGAATTCCTGCGCCAGCGGGTCTTCCATCTCCACGCTGAAATCCGAGAGCGAGAAGAAGCCGGGCAGCGCGTTGGCGTAGATCGTGGCGAATTCCTCCGAACCGACCCATTCGAGGAAGCTGCGCGCTGCCTCGGCATTGGGCGAGGCAGCGTTCAGGCCGATGGCGATGTCGGTATGGTCCGAGATGTAGCACTCGTCGCCGTCATTCGGCACCGGCGGCGGGAAGGCCCCCATCTCGAAATCGGCCTGCGCGTTGAAGCCGGTGATCTCCCACGACCCGGCCGGGTAGATCGCCGCGCGCCCGAGAGTAAAGAGGTTCTGGCTGTCTGGATAGGTCTGCGCCTGGAAACCGCGGCCAAGGTAGTCGCCCCAGCGGGCAAGTTGGCGGAACGGTGCAACCCATTGTTCATCGGTCAGCGACTGTTCGCCCGCGATCAGGCCCAGCCGGCCTTCTTCGCCCTGCCAGTAGTTCGGCCCGATGTTGTTGTAGCCCATGGTGGCCGCTTCCCACTGGTCTGCTGTGCCCATGGCCATCGGGATGTAGCCGCCGTCTTCCGCGATCGCGTCGAGCACGGCGAAGAAATCATCGACGGTCTCGGGTTCTTCCAGCCCCAGTTCCCTAAACGCCTCGGCGTTGTAGATGAAGCCATGGATCACCGACGCCATCGGCACGCAGAAAGTGGCCGATCCGTCATCGGTCTGCCATGCCGATTGCGCAACGGGGGAAAAATTGCCCATCGCGTCGAGGTCGCTGAGGTCGGCGAGGTGCCCGTTTTCGTAAAGCGCCAGCGAGGCATCGAACGGGCGGCAGGTGATCAGATCACCGGCGGAGCCCGCGTCGAGCTTGGAATTGAGCACCGCGTTGTATTCCGCCGGGGCGGAGGGCGTGAATTCGACATTTATGCCGGGGTGCTGCGCTTCGAAGGCGGGGATGATCACGTCCTGCCACAGGACAAGGTCGTCGTTGCGCCAGCTTTCGATGGTCAGCGTCACGTCCTGTGCCGACGCGGCGGATGCGCCGAGGATCGTTGTGGCCAGCAGGCCGGCGCCCAGTTTCGATAGTCTCATGTCTTCCTCCGTTGGGTTGGTGAAATGCCGGCCTCAGGACCGGTCTGGTAACGCGGCGAGGGCATCGCGGAGTCGTCCGCCCGCCCGCGCCAGCATGTCGCCCGCCGTGTTCGGGGACTCGGCCCCGCACGCCAGCAGGATGGCCGTCTTGACGTCGCCGCCGCAGCGCGAAAGGTGCGTCTGCGCCAGATCGTCGGAAATATTCGCAACCCTTGCAACGATTCCTGCCGCGCGCCTGCGCAGCTTGGCGTTGTCGGCGCAAAGGTTGACCATCATGCCGTCGTGCACATGGCCAAGCGCGATGCCCATCAAGGTCGACATCATGTTGAGCGTTGCCTTCTGCGCCGTGCCAGCCCCCATGCGGGTCGATCCGGCAAGGATTTCGGGCGGCGTCGGAAGGCAGACGGGCACGGTCGCGCCCGCCAGAAGCGGCGTGCCGGGATTGTTGGCAATGCAGATCGTGCAGGCCCCACGCGCCTCGGCCATGCGCTTGATCGCAAGCGGGTAGGGGGTCGTGCCTGACGCGCTGATCAGGATGACGGCGTCGCCCGCCCGAATGACGGCGGCGACCTCTTCGGCCTCGCTGACCGCGTCTTCCGTATCGCCCGGCATGGCCGCATCGCGCGGCAATCCGCCCGCCATCAGGATGAGGATACGATCGGCGGCAATGCCGAACGTGCCCGGAAGTTCGCAGGCATCGGCCATTGCCATCAGCCCGGAAGACCCCGCCGCCGCATAGATCAGCCGTCCGCCGCCGGTAATCGCCTCGGCCATGGCGCGACCCGCGCGGGCGATCTGGGGCAAAGCCTGTTCAACCGCCGACAGTGCCGCCCGTTGCCCCGATAGCAACAGCCGTGCCGCGCAGTCGGGAGGCAACTGATCCAGCCCCTCGGCATCCGGATGCAACTGTTCGGTCTCGCGTTGCTGCATGTGATTCCCCTTCATCACTATACAATACCTTTATAATACCTTTTGGCAAAGAAAAATCGCCAGATGGGTCGATATCAAAGCTGAA
>PFEX01000019.1:0-914 GCA_002783145.1 Rhodobacteraceae bacterium CG17_big_fil_post_rev_8_21_14_2_50_65_11
CCGACAATCTGCTTGGCACCAAGGTCGTCATCTGGACCACCACCCCCTGGACGATCCCGCAAAACCGCGCAGTCTGCTTCAACCCCACCATCGAGTATGGTCTTTACGAGGTCGAGGCGGTGGGCGAGGGCGCTCACGCCGAGGTCGGCGAAAAGCTGGTGCTTGCCGACAAGCTCGCGGGCGACGTGTTCAAGTCGGCGAAGGTGGAAAGCTTCGCGATGCTGCGCCGGGTCAGCACCGACGAACTGAATAGCCTCACCCTCGCCCATCCCTTCCGCGGCGTCGAAGGTGGCGCGGGCGAGTGGGACTATGACGTGCCGCTGCTGGCGGGCGATCACGTGACAGATGACGCGGGCACCGGCTTTGTGCATACCGCCCCCAGCCACGGCGACGACGACTATCAGATCGGGGTCAGATACGGCCTGCCGATGACCTGGAACGTCGAGCCGGACGGCAGTTTTCGCGCCGATCTGCCGCTGTTCGGCGGGCAGAGCATCATCACGCCCGATGGCAAGGAAGGCCCGGCGAACGTCAGTGTCATCAAGCAACTGGCCTATTCCGGCGCGCTGCTGGCCAAGGGCAAGATCAAGCACAGCTACCCACATAGCTGGCGCTCGAAAGCGCCGCTGATCTATCTTAACACGCCGCAGTGGTTTGTCGCGATCGACCGCAAGCTGGACGATGGAATGGGCCAGTATGGCGACACCATCCGTCAGCGCGCGCTGGAATCGATCGACGAGCTGGTGCAATGGACCCCGCCCACCGGGCGCAACCGTTTGCACGCAATGATCGAAAATCGCCCGGACTGGGTGCTGTCGCGTCAGCGTGCCTGGGGTGTGCCGCTCACCTGTTTTGTCAAGATCGGCGCGCAACCAACTGACTCTGATTTCCTTTTGCGCGACCCCGTGGTCAAC
>PFEX01000019.1:956-1575 GCA_002783145.1 Rhodobacteraceae bacterium CG17_big_fil_post_rev_8_21_14_2_50_65_11
GAACGGGTGCTGGCCGGGCGGGCTGATCCGGCGGTCTATGCCCAGGTGTTCGACGTGCTCGACGTGTGGTTCGATTCAGGCTCGACCCATGCGTTTGTCTTGCGCGACCGCGCCGATGGCAGCCCCGACGGCATCGCCGACCTTTACCTTGAAGGCACCGATCAGCACCGCGGCTGGTTCCATTCCAGCTTGCTGCAAGCCTGCGCCACCCTGGGCCGCGCGCCCTACCGCGGGGTGCTGACGCATGGCTTCACGCTCGACGAGAAGGGCATGAAGATGTCCAAATCGCTGGGTAACACCACCGCGCCCGAGGAGGTTATCCGCGACTCCGGCGCTGATATCCTGCGGCTGTGGGTGGCGCAGGCCGACTACACCGCCGATCTGCGCATCGGCAAGGAAATCCTGAAAGGGGTGGCCGACAGCTATCGCCGCCTGCGCAACACGCTGCGCTTCCTGCTGGGCAATCTGGCCGGGTTTACCGACGCCGAAAAGGTGGCCGCGACCGAGATGCCCGAACTGGAACGCTGGATTCTGCACCGGCTGGCCGAACTCGATACCGAGGTGCGCCACGGCTACGCCGCTTATGATTTTCAGGGCGTGTTCCAAAAGCTGTTCAGCT
>PFEX01000019.1:1618-4590 GCA_002783145.1 Rhodobacteraceae bacterium CG17_big_fil_post_rev_8_21_14_2_50_65_11
CCGGTCTTGGTGTTTACCATGGAGGAGGTCTGGCTGTCGCGCTATCCCGAGGCCGGATCGTCGGTCCACCTGCAAGACATGCCCGACACCCCGGCGGATTGGCTTGACGAGCCGCTGGCGGCAAAATGGGCCAGCTTGCGGCAGGTGCGCCGGGTGGTGACGGCGGCGCTTGAGGTGCAGCGCACGGCCAAGGTGATCGGCGCCAGTCTCGAGGCCGCCCCGGTGGTGCATGTGCGCGACGCCGAAGTGATGGCGGCGCTGCGCTCGGTCGATTTTGCCGAATTGTGCATCACGTCGGGCCTGCAGTTGACCGCCGACCCGATGCCGGGCGAGGCCTTCCGCCTGCCCGATGTGCCCGGCGTGGGGGTGGTGTTCGAACTGGCGGAAGGGCAGAAGTGCCTGCGCTGCTGGCAGATCCTGCCCGATGTCGGCAGCCATGCCCACCCCGGCACCTGCCAGCGCTGCACCGACGTGCTGGGCTGAGGGGGCGGAAATCAAGGTCTTGCCATGGGGTCGGTCGGATCGGCCCGGCGCTGCCATCACGACCAAGTGTCGGGTCAAACAAACCGCTTGACCTTCCCGCACGGGAACCCGGCATCGGACTGACGCAAGACCGTGCGGTGGAAAACGGTCGTAACGAACAGCAAGAGACTTTGAAAATGGAAAAACGGCATTACCTCGCAATCGGGGGCATCGCCATTGCGGCCGTTGCGGCGCTCATAGCCTGGTCGATGTCGTCGGGAATGGCGGCGCGGCAGGCATCAGGGCACGCGATGTTCACGCCTGACCTGACTGGCATTGCGGATGGCGCTCCGATCGCCGAGGTGCTGGTTCCGGCGGCATTTTCGTCCGAGGCCCAGATGGGCGAGCGCGCCTTCAACGCGGTCTGTGCGGTGTGTCATGGCGCCAATGCTGCCGGCATCAACGGCACCGCCCCGCCGCTGGTGCACATCTTTTACGAATCAACCCACCATGGCGATGCGGCATTCTACTCGGCGGCGCAAAACGGGGTGCAGGCGCACCACTGGAAATTCGGTGACATGGCCCCGGTTACCGGACTGACCAAGGCCGATATTGGCAACATCGTGGCCTACGTGCGGGCGTTGCAGCGCGAGAACGGCATCAACTGAGGCGTCGCCCTCAGCCCTGGGTGGCCGGATAGCCCGCCTCGTCCAGCGCCGCAAGGATCGCCGCAGTCGGCACCTTGGCGGTCTCGATCCTGACGGTATGCGTGGCCAGATCGACCGCAACCGCCGCCGCTGCGTCAAGGCCGTGAATGGCATTCTCGACTGCGGCCTTGCAATGGCCACAGGTCATGTCGGGAACTTTGAGGGTCGTCATGCCGGATCTCCGTCATCAAGGTCTGGTGTGATTTGCAGCCCTCCCGTGGTGCAAGGTCAAGCAGAATCTTGCGCCGCCGGGAATTGGCGATTACGCTTGACCCTCCATCGGCTGGAAGGTCCAGATAAAGGGGCATCGTCGGCGAAAGGGCGCAAGCATGGCACGGGCAGAGAGATCGGAAACGCTGCGGCTGCGGGTCGAGGGCATGACCTGCGCCTCGTGCGTGGGTCGGGTGGAACGGGCGATCCGGGCCGTGCCGGGGGTGGCAAACGCCGCCGTCAACCTTGCCACCGAGACCGCCGAGGTGCGGCTTGGCGGATCGGCGACACCGGGGGCGGTGGTGACGGCAATCACCGGCGCGGGCTACACGGTGGCCCCCGAAGAGATCACCCTTGGGGTCGAAGGCATGACCTGCGCCTCGTGCGTGGGCCGGGTGGAGCGGGCGCTGCGGGCGGTGCCGGGGGTGACCGAGGCGGCGGTCAACCTGGCTACCGAAGCGGCGCGGGTGCGTTATGACGCCGGACAGACCGAGCTTGCGGCGCTGATTGCGGCGGTCGCCAAGGCAGGCTACACCGCGCACCTTGCGGGCGACGACAGCGCCGCCCGGCGCGATGCGGCGCGCGACGCCGAGATCGCCTTGCTGCGCCGCGACCTGGTGCTGGCGGCGGCGCTGACGCTGCCGGTCCTGGTGCTGGCGATGGGGCCGCATGTGATCCAAGCGCTGCACCACCTGATTGCCGCCAGCATCGGCATCACCGCAAGCTGGATCATCCAGTTCGTGCTGACGACGCTGGTCATGGCCGTGCCGGGGCGGCGCTTCCTGATCAAGGGCGTGCCGGCGCTGCTGCGTGGCGCGCCCGACATGAATTCGCTGGTGGCGCTGGGCACCTCGGCGGCCTGGGCGTTTTCGGTGGTTGCCACCTTTGCACCGGGGCTGTTGCCCGCGGCGGCGCGTGGGGTCTATTTCGAGGCGGCGGCGGTGATCGTGACCCTGATCCTGCTGGGGCGCTGGCTGGAAGCGGGGGCCAAGGGCCGCACCGGGGCCGCGATCCGCCACCTGGCGGGGCTGCGCCCGACAACCGCGCGGGTGCTGCGGGGTGGCGAGGCGGTCGAGCTTGCGGTCGATGCGATCCGGGTTGGCGATCTTTTGCAGGTGCGCCCCGGCGAGCGTCTGGCGACCGATGGCGAGATCACCGAAGGGGCCTCGTATATCGACGAAGCGATGATCAGCGGCGAGCCGGTGCCGGTGGCCAAGGCGGCCGGGGCGGCGGTGATCGGTGGCACCATCAACCAGACCGGCGCTTTCACCTATCGCGCCACCAGGATCGGCGCCGACACCGTGCTGGGCCAGATCATCCGCATGGTCGAGGATGCGCAAGGGGCCAAGCTGCCGATCCAGGCGCTGGTGGACCGCATCACGCTGTGGTTCGTGCCTGCCGTGATCGCGGCGGCGGGGCTGACGGTGGCGGTCTGGCTGATCTTCGGCCCGGCCCCGGCGCTGACCCACGCGCTGGTGGCGGGGGTGGCGGTGCTGATCATCGCCTGCCCCTGCGCCATGGGGCTTGCCACCCCGACCTCGATCATGGTCGGCACCGGGCGCGGGGCCGAGCTGGGGGTGCTGTTTCGCAAGG
>PFEX01000019.1:4599-5538 GCA_002783145.1 Rhodobacteraceae bacterium CG17_big_fil_post_rev_8_21_14_2_50_65_11
CTCGACAAGACCGGCACGCTGACCGCCGGCGCACCAAAGCTGACCGACCTTGTGCTGGCCGACGGCTTTGACGCGGCGCAGGTGCTGGCGCAGGTGGCGGCGGTCGAGGCGCGCTCGGAGCACCCCATCGCGGCGGCAATCGTGGCCGAGGCCAGGGCGCGCGGCCTTGCCCTGCCCGAACTGACCGGGTTCGCGGCGGTGCCGGGGTTCGGAGTGCAGGCGCAGGTCGGCGGGCAGGCGGTGGCCGTGGGGGCCGACCGCTTCATGGCGCGGCTTGGCATCGACATTGCCGCCCTTGCACCCAAGGGGGCCGCCCTTGCCGCCGAGGCCCGCACCCCGCTTTATGCGGCCGTGGATGGCCGCGCGGTTGCGGTGCTGGCGGTGGCCGACCCGATCCGCCCCGAAACCCCGGCGGCGATTGCGGCGCTGCACGCGCTTGGCCTGCGGGTGGTGATGATCACCGGCGACAACGCCCGCACCGCGGCTGCGGTGGCGCGGCAACTGGGGATCGACGAGGTGGTGGCCGAGGTGCTGCCCGAGGGCAAGGTGGCGGCGCTGCAGGGGTTGCGGCGGGCGGGCGGCAAACTGGCCTTTGTCGGCGACGGCATCAACGACGCCCCGGCGCTGGCGGCCGCCGATATCGGCATCGCGATCGGCACCGGCACCGATGTCGCGATCGAGTCTGCCGACGTGGTGCTGATGTCGGGCGATCTGGGCGGCGTGGTGCGCGCCATGGCACTCAGCCGCGCGGTGATGGCCAACATCCGCCAGAACCTGTTCTGGGCCTTCGGCTACAACGTGATCCTGATCCCGGTCGCCGCCGGGGCGCTTTACCCGCTGAACGGCACCCTGCTGTCGCCGATGCTCGCCGCCGGGGCAATGGCGATCTCCAGCGTCACGGTGCTGAGCAACGCCCTGCGCCTGCGCCGCTTTCGCCCC
>PFEX01000019.1:5545-5894 GCA_002783145.1 Rhodobacteraceae bacterium CG17_big_fil_post_rev_8_21_14_2_50_65_11
TGAACATCGGTGAAGTCGCGTTGCGCGCGGGCCTGCCCGCCAAGACCATCCGCTATTACGAGGATATCGGCCTGATCAAGCCCCTGCGCGGGGGCAATGGCTACCGCGCCTTCCGCGCCAGCGATCTCAACAAGCTGGCGTTTCTGGGTCGCGCCCGCTCGCTTGGCTTCAGTATCGGGGACTGCCGCGCCCTGCTGGCGCTTTACGAAGATAGCGGTCGCGCCAGCGCCGACGTCAAGGCCATCGCCAGCCAGCACCTGGCCGAAATCGAGGCCAAGATCGCCGCCTTGCAGGAAATGCACGCAACCCTTTCGACCCTGATCAAAGCCTGTGCCGGTGATCACCGCCC
>PFEX01000019.1:5912-6737 GCA_002783145.1 Rhodobacteraceae bacterium CG17_big_fil_post_rev_8_21_14_2_50_65_11
ATGCCCGCTCATCACTCCCTTGCGGTCTTTCTTCGCTTGCGCCAGCGTGCAAAGACCGCGAGGGAGTGACGAGCGGTTGGTTCGGATTTTTCGCAAACCGTGTCAGCGCCGTGGCGTGCTGCGCCATGTGCCCAGCCAGTCGATCAGCCGCCGCCAGACCCCGCGCGCCTGGGCGCGGGCGGCGTCGGCGCGCGCGTCGGCCGCATCCAGCGCGTTGTTCACGTCATCCAGCGCCGGGTCGAGCATGCGCTCGCGCAGTTGCAGCCACATCCGGCGCAGCATGAACAACCCGAAGGCCAGCGCCAGCAGCACGATGATGCTGACCCAGGGGATCAGGGTCACATCCGGCCCCGCTACCGCCTTGACCTTGACCGCATTGGGATAGATCGACAAAAACGGCAGCCGCCAGCCGTAATGGGTGACCGCCACCCATTGTGGCGCCGCCTTGGTCGATTTCAGGTTCCCGGCCTCGGCTTGCAGGTTCGAGCTGTCGTATTTGAAATAGGGCGGCCAGATCCAGCCGGTATCCTCGTTGCGATAGACGCTGACCTTGTCGTTCGGGCGCACCGCCTCGATGAAGCGGATGTCACGGGTCGTGGTGGATTCAGCAGTGCCGACATCGGGGGTGGCATAGAACAGCCAGTTCGCCCCGACCGTGGTCAGCCGGTTGTAGGTGCCGGTGACCAGCACGATGTCGCGCTGCGGCAGGGTGTAGTGCAGAAACGCCGCCACCATCAGCAGCACGGCAATCCGCAGACCCCATTTCACCTTGCGCCACATCGCCGCTCTCCTGTCAGTAGTTCACCAAATAGATGGTCACGCCCA
>PFEX01000052.1:0-668 GCA_002783145.1 Rhodobacteraceae bacterium CG17_big_fil_post_rev_8_21_14_2_50_65_11
CGGCCTCGTGCGCGTCTTCGCTGGCCAGCAGCCGCGCCCCCAGATCGGCCGCCCCGATCCGCCCCCCGGCATTGATGCGCGGCCCCAGCACAAAGCCCAGAGCATAGGCGGTCGGGGCGTGATCCAGCCGCGCCACATCGGCCAGCGCCGCCAGCCCGACCCGCTCGCGCCGCGCCATCACCCGCAGACCCTGACGCACGAAAGCCCGGTTGACCCCGATCAGCGGTGCCACATCGGCCACCGTCGCCAGCGCCACCAGGTCAAGCAGCGCCATCAGATCGGGGCCGCTGATGGCCTCGGTGCGCAATTGCCGGTTGGCCGCGACCAGCACCAGAAACACCACCCCGGCGGCACACAGATGGCCAAGCGCGCCGTCCTCGTCCTGTCGGTTGGGGTTCACCACCGCCAGCGCCGGGGGCAGGGTCTCGCCGCCAAGGTGGTGATCCAGCACCACCACATCGCAGCCGGCAGCCGCCGCGATTGCCACATGCGACAGGGTGCCGCAATCGACGCAGACGATCAGATCGTGATTTGCGGCCAGCGCCGCCATGGCCGGCGGGTTCGGGCCATAGCCTTCGTCAATGCGGTCGGGGATATAAAGCGTGGCGCGGTGCCCCAGCGCGCGCAGCCAGATCAGCAGCAGCGCCGCCGAGGCCCCGCCATCGACA
>PFEX01000052.1:684-3835 GCA_002783145.1 Rhodobacteraceae bacterium CG17_big_fil_post_rev_8_21_14_2_50_65_11
CCAGCGGCGGCCAAGGATCGAGGCTTCGACATTCAGAAACGCGCGCGCACCCATGCCCCCTGATGGCGCAGGCGGCGGCGCTCTTCAAGCCCTGACCGGGCTTTCATCGCCTTGGCACCAGACTGCGGCTTCTTCTTTGCCCAAATACTCGAATCCCCCCGCGCCACTCCGGCCCGGGGTCATTTCACCGCGCTGCGATACAGCATCCGCCGCACCGAGCCGGTTTTCGAGCGCATCAGCAGGGTTTCGGTGGTCACCCAGCCGGGTTCGCGCTGGATGCCTTTCAGGATCGACCCCGAAGTGACGCCGGTGGCGGCAAAGATCACATCGGCGCGCACCAGATCGTGCAACTGGTAGATGCGGTCAAGGTCGGTGATCCCGGCGCGGCGCGCCCGCGCGCGCTCGTCGTCGTTGCGAAACAGCAGCTTGCCGTAGATCTGCCCGCCCATGCAGCGCAGCGCCGCCGCCGCCAGCACCCCCTCGGGCGCGCCGCCGGATCCCATATACATGTCGATCCCGGTGGTGGCGGCCTCGGCGCAGTGGATCACCCCGGCCACATCGCCATCGGTGATCAGCCGGATCGCCGCCCCGCTCGCGCGCAACTCGGCAATCAGCGCGTCATGGCGCGGCCGTTCCAGCACGCACACCGTGATGTCGCCGGGGGCACAGCCCTTGGCCGCCGCCAGGGCGCGCACCCGCTCGGCCGGTGCCATCGCCAGGGTCACGGTGTCGGTCGGATAGCCCGGCCCGATCGCCAGCTTTTCCATGTAGACGTCGGGGGCGTGCAGCAGGGTGCCGCGCGGGGCCATCGCGATCACGGTCAGGGCATTGGGCATGTCCTTGGCGGTCAGGGTGGTGCCCTCCAGCGGGTCAAGCGCGATATCCACCGCCGGGCCTTTGCCGGTGCCGACCTCTTCGCCGATGAACAGCATCGGGGCCTCGTCGCGCTCGCCCTCGCCGATCACCACCACCCCGGCGATATCAAGCCGGTTCAACTGCGCCCGCATCGCGTTCACTGCGGCCTGATCGGCCGCCTTCTCGTCGCCGCGCCCGACCAGCTTGGCCGAGGCCAGCGCGGCCGCCTCGGTCACCCGGGCAAGGCCCAATGAGAGCATGCGATCCTGAAATTTCCAAGTGACGGACATGGCGGGTTCCTTTGGCTCAGACTGTCTGATCCAAGGCCTAACGCCGGGCAGGGGCAGGCGGCAAGGATGGGTGCGCTAACATCCGGGCGGTTTTTTGGTCGCACCCTTCGGGGCGCCGCTCTCAGACCTCTTCGATCCGAATCGCGACCGGCTCGCCCACCAGCACGCCGGTGGCGGCAAAGCGCGCCATGGCGGTATCGACATCATCGCGGGTGGCCTTGTGGGTGACGATCAGCACCGGGGCCTGCACCCCCTGGTGGCCATACTGGCGCATCCGGTCGATCGAGATCCCGGCCTCGCCCAGGGCGGTGGCGATCTTGGCAAGGGCGCCGGGCTTGTCGAGCAGGGTCATGCGCAGATACCACGGCGCGGGGGTCGAGGTGCGGGCCGGTGTCGGCACCACAAGTGCGGCGGCGGGCACCCCGAAGGTCGGGGTGCGGATGCCGCGTGCGATGTCGATCACGTCGGCCAGCACGGCGCTGGCGGTCGGGCCCGATCCCGCGCCGGGGCCGCGCAGCACGATCTGGCCCACCGCGTCGCCTTCCAGCACCACCATGTTGGTGCCGCCCTGCAACTGCCCCAAAGGGTGGCCTTCCGGCACCAGGCACGGCGTCATGCGCTGCTCGAGCCCGCGCCCGGTCATCTGCGCCACCCCCAGCAACTTGATGCGGAAACCCATGTCGGCGGCGCGGCGGATATCGTCGATCGAGATCGCGCCGATGCCTTCCAGTTCCACGGCATCGAACGATACCTTGGTGCCGAACGCTATTGCGGCCAGCAGGGCCAGCTTGTGGCCCGCGTCGATGCCGCCGACATCAAGGTTGGGATCGGCCTCGAGATAGCCCAACTGCCGCGCCTCCTCGAACACCTGATCGTAGGGCAGGCCTGCGCTTTGCATCCGGGTCAGGATATAGTTGCAGGTGCCGTTCATCACCCCCATCACCCGGCGCAGGGCGTTGCCCGCCAGCCCCTCGGTCAGCGCCTTGATCACCGGAATCCCGCCCGCCACCGCCGCCTCGAACCGGATCACCCGGCCTGCGGCCTCAGAAGCCAGCGCCAAAGCGTGGCCATGATGCGCCAGCAGCGCCTTGTTGGCGGTGACGACATCCTTGCCCGCCGCGATCGCGGCCTCGGTGGCGTCGCGCGCCGGGCCTTCTGATCCGCCCATCAGCTCGACGAAAACGTCGATATCGTCGCGCTGCGCCAGCGCCACCGGATCGGCTTCCCAGGCGTAGCCCGACAGATCGGCGTCGCGGTTGCGCGAACGGTCGCGCGCCGAAACGGCGGTGATCACCACCGCCCGCCCGGCCCGCGCGGCAATCAGATCGGCGTGGCGCTGCACGATCTGCACCACCCCGATGCCAACCGTGCCCAGACCGGCAACCCCCAGACGCAACGGCGCAACCATCCCGATCTCCACTCGACAATTCCCCCGCCTTGGCCAAGGGCAAAGGCAGCCGGGCTCTGTTAGCGGTTTCAACGCAGGCTTGCAACGCGCGAGCGGCGCACCGAACGGCTAGCTGCCCACCCCGCGCGCGATCGCCGCCGCCAGCCGTGCCCGGGTGGCGGGGTCATGCACCGGGCCGCGCATGGCCGCCGCGCGTGCCCGCAGCCGGTTGGCGCGGGCCACCAGAGCCTCGCCCACCCCGGCCGTCAGCCGCCCGCCCTGCGCCGCCGCGATCAGTTGATCAAGCGGCATAATCTGCGGGGTGGGGCCGGCCGCCGCGGGCAGCGGGCCAAGATCGGGAACCGTAGCACAACCGCTCAGCGCCAGACACAGCACCGAAGTCAGGAAAAAGCGCGCGTGACGGAGCATCTGGAACCTGGCTGCAACAACAGCCGTAACCATATCGCCCCGCCCCGACTGGCGGCAAGAGCGCATCGCACCCCCTTGAATTGAACAGCCGTTCAGATACCCTGCGGCCATGGCACGCAAGACCGGCTCGCATTCCGATATCACCGGCCCCCGGGTTCGGGCGGCAGCGCTGCGGCTGTTTGCGCACGCA
>PFEX01000052.1:3863-5426 GCA_002783145.1 Rhodobacteraceae bacterium CG17_big_fil_post_rev_8_21_14_2_50_65_11
CCGACCCGCGCGCCCGGCTGGACCAGTTCGCCCGCTTTCACATTGGCTTTCACCTTGATCGTCCGGACGCGGTGTTCATCGCCTACATGGAATTGCGCAACCTTGCGCCGGAAAACTTTGCCCGCATCGAAGCGCTGCGCCACCGCTACGAGGACGCGCTTCAGGCGATCCTGCGCGACGGGGTGGTATCCGGGCAGTTCCACCTGCCCGACACCCGCCTTGCCACCCTGGCCCTGATTGCGATGCTGACCGGGGTCACCAACTGGTATCGCGCCAGCGGTCGTCTGACGCGAGCCGAGGTCGCGGCGATCTATGCCGAGATGGCGCTGCGGGCGGTCGGGGCCATCGCACCCGCCTAGTAAACCCCCATCACCTCATACATCACCGGCTCGAAATGCGAGCACAGTTGCCCGATCACACGGTTGCGCTCGCGCATCTCGGGGGTGCGCAGCATCGCCAGAAAATCCTCGCGGTGCTTCCATTTCGAATAGTTGGCGATCCGGGTCTGGGCGTCGTTCATGTGCAGCGCCGCCCCCATGAAGCCGGGCTGGTGGCAGATGAATTCGGCATAGGCCGCCTGCAACGCCTCCATCAGATCGGCGGCGGTGCCCGGCGACATCTCGAAGGTGGTGACGACGGTCTGGCCGTCGAAGCTGCGGGTGATTTCCGGCATGATGTGATCCTCCTTTCGGGCATCCTGCCACAGCTTGCGGCAAAGATCACGCGCCAAGGCGGCGCGGCGACGATTGGCCTCGAAATCCCGGCGCAGCCCGGCTAACCTGCCCTGATGCAGTTCCTTGACCCAGACCACCCGTTCTTTCGCCGCCCCGCCAGCCGCTGGGCCACCGCCCTGTTGCCGCTGGCCTGGGGCGGGTTCGAGGTCTGGGCGGGCGACCCCGGCTGGGGAGTTCTGTTCATCGGCGCAGGGGTTTACGCGTTCTGGATGCTGATCCTCAAGGGCCCGGCCGGGGGCTCAGAGTAGGGTCAGAATCTCGTCGGCCAAGGCCTCGACCTCGGCGCTGGCGGTGGATTTTCCGGCCTCGGGCGCGGCCAGCCCAAGCCCCAGCGTTTCGGCGTAAACCACGCGCTGGCCAAAGCCTGCCCGCGCCACACCGGCATTCAGCGCCGCCGCCGCCTGCGCCACCTCGTCGCCCAGCCTTGTGCCCGCCCTGGTGCGGTTGAGCACGATGGTGGCGCGCTTGCCCTCGCGTTCGGCCAGATCCAGAACCCCGTCCGTAGCCCACAGATCGACGTGGCTTGCCGCCACCGGGATCAGCACCAGATCGGCCTCGCGCAACGCCGGGCGCAGATCGGCGTCCACCTTGGGCGGCGTATCGACGATCACGAAATCATTGTTCTGGCGCAGCTTTTCGCATTCATACGACACCCCCCAGGCCGAGGCGGTGGAAAGCTCCATCCCCGCCTCGCCCAGCCGCGCCCGGCGCAGCAGGAACCAGCGCCCCAGACTGCCCTGCGGATCGGTATCAAGCAGCGCCACCCGCAGCCCGCGCCGGGCAAAGGCCACCGCCAGATTGACCGCCAGCGTGGTCTTGCCAGAGCCAC
>PFEX01000052.1:5442-6103 GCA_002783145.1 Rhodobacteraceae bacterium CG17_big_fil_post_rev_8_21_14_2_50_65_11
CCCGGTGGGCATAGCCAAGGCGGATCACCTCGACCAGCTTGTCGGTGGCAAACACCACATACTGCCGTCCGTCCCGGCTGACCTCGGTGCGGCTGGCCCCGCGCAGCAGGGGGTTGGGCTGGGCCCCACAGGCGGCCAGCAGAAGGGCAAGGATCAGGGCGCGCATGCCCCCATGCTGGCGCGATCTGGTTAACACGCGGTTAATGCCCGATCAGTGCCGGTCTGAGTCCGCGCCGCCACACCTTTTCCCCCATATCGGGTAGCGGCAAAATAGCGCTACCCGAAACCTGCCACCGCCCGCTATAGTCAGCGGATAATAGCGGGGGCAAACCCCCGGGCTTGAGGCAGGATTCAGAAAACACCTGAAAGGGGGAAGCCATGCGCTGCCCATTCTGTGGCAATATCGACAGCCAGGTCAAAGACAGCCGCCCCGCCGAAGATCACGTGGCGATCCGCCGCCGGCGCTTTTGTCCGGCCTGCGGCGGTCGCTTCACGACCTACGAGCGGGTTCAGTTGCGCGATCTGGTGGTGATCAAATCCAGCGGCAAACGCGAGGATTTCGACCGCTCGAAACTGGAACGCGCAATCCGCATCGCGATGCAGAAACGCCCGATCGACCCGGAACGCATCGACCAGATGATCTCGGGTATCGTGCGGCGGC
>PFEX01000052.1:6116-6639 GCA_002783145.1 Rhodobacteraceae bacterium CG17_big_fil_post_rev_8_21_14_2_50_65_11
CGTGATGGAAAGCCTGGCCCGGATCGACACCGTGGCCTACGTGCGCTTTGCCAGTGTTTACAAGAATTTCCAGGCCGCCGACGATTTCGACAAATTCGTCTCGGAACTGCGCCCCAACGGCGCTGCCGAAGAGTGAACGAGGCCGACCAGCGCGCCATGACCCACGCCCTGGCGCTGGCGCAGCGCGGCCTCGGGCGCTGCTGGCCCAACCCGGCGGTGGGGTGCGTGATCGTGGCGCAGGGCCGGATGGTCGGGCGCGGCTGGACCCAGCCTGGCGGGCGACCCCATGCCGAAACCATGGCGCTGGCGCAGGCAGGCGCGGCGGCGCGCGGGGCCACCGCCTATGTCACGCTCGAGCCCTGCGCCCATTTCGGCCAGACCCCGCCCTGCGCTGACGCCCTGATCGCCGCCGGGGTGGTGCGGGTGGTGTCGGCGCTGACCGACCCCGATCCGCGCGTCAGCGGTCAGGGCCACGCCCGGCTGCGCAGCGCGGGCATCGCGGTGACCGAAGGCGTGCTGCAAG
>PFEX01000238.1:0-14119 GCA_002783145.1 Rhodobacteraceae bacterium CG17_big_fil_post_rev_8_21_14_2_50_65_11
AAGCGGCGCTATGCCTATGTGCTTACCCGCAAGGGCATCGCGGAGAAAACCGCGCTGACGATGCAGTTCCTCGCGCGCAAGATGGCGGAATACGAGGCCATCAAGGCCGAGATCGAAGAAATTTCCGGAGAGCTTGACGACAAGGATGTCGCAGATCTCCGTGCACAGCTTGAACAATAATGCATCGGGCATGACGCATTCACAGCCACACCCCATCCGAAAAGCCGTTTTCCCTGTGGCGGGGCCTGGCACACGATTTCTTTCGGCCGCCAAGGTCATGGTGAAAGAAAGGCTGGCCGATCTGCGCAACCTCCATGAGCGTGATCGTGTTCCGCGTTGTCACGGTCCACGGGGTCGGCTGAACTATTTCAAGTTCGCTCGCACGATCCCAGCCGAGGAACCGATAGATACCTACAACCACGGCGAGATGTGGCGTGACTCCACCTATACATATGTCACAGATCTGGTGCGCGGCATCCGTCTCTTGATCGACGCGGTGCCGGGCGGGCCGAAAACGGCCGTGGAGGGCGACAACCAGAGCCCCGCCGCCTCCTTTCGCGTGGTCAATATCGGCAATTTCGACAAGATGCGCCTGCTGGATTTCATTGACGCGATCGAGGCGGAACTGGGGCAAAAGGCGCGCCGCAACTACCTGCCCATGCAGACCGGCGACGTGCGCCCGCCACCTGGGCCGACGCGACACTGTTCAAAACCTCACCGTTTACACCCCGCAGACCCGGTTCCGCGAGGGGCTGAGGTGGTTTGTCTCGGTTATTATGCCGCCAGCAGCACGAGCCATGTGTGAGTCCCCGAACCAACCGGGTTCAAGTCTGGACCGACAAGACGCCTTGGTGCCGATGGTCGAATTCGTGTTCGTGCACAGCTACACAAGCCGGGCGGCGAATTGGAAAGCCGTCATGATCGGCGAAGGTTTGCGCGAGGGACGGATAGCGACGGCGAAGCGCCTGGCCTGTGCACTTTCCGTTCCGGTAATCGCCGATGACAAGCACGACGCAGCCAATCATGATCTTTTCGCTCGCGAAGGGATCGAAAACATTGGCACGGCGCTGCGCACGCAGGACGAGGTATGCGCAGCGTTGCAACGAAGCCGCGGCGGTGCCGTGCTGTTTGTGACATCGCCCGATCATCTGCCGCGAGTGGTGCGCGACGTGCTCGCGGCCGGCGGAACGCGTGCGCTGTTCGCCTCCTCAGAAATTCCATTTTCCCAGGCCGGGCCGGGCGCGGTCCGAATAGATGAACCGGCACACGGATGAGAGCATCATGAGCACGTCGGAACACGACCCCTCAAATGAGATGTCCAGCTGGCCCATGGGGGGTGTCGATGCCGAATTGGGGCGTCTTCAGACAACCTATTTTCCAAGTCTGATTGAGGCCGATATCGCCGGCCTCCTGAACGATCCAATCCTTGCTGATACCGTGATCGTCTCGTCGTTTGGCGCCGAAAGCGCCGCGCTGCTGCATTATGTCACCGGGATACGCCCGGGGATCCCGGTGATCTTTTTGGATACCGGCAAGCATTTTCCCGAAACGCTGGCTTATCGCGATGCGCTGGTTGGACGACTGGGTCTGCGTTTGATCGTGACGCGGCCCGACACCGGCACGCTGGCCGACGAAGACCCGCACGGGCAGTTGTACGCGGTCAATCCCAACGGGTGCTGCACGATCCGCAAGACATTTCCGCTTCAGGATGCGCTGGCGGAGGTTTCGAGCTGGATCTCGGGGCGCAAACGCTTTCAGGGGGCATCGCGCGCGGCGTTGCCGCTGATCGAGCGCGATGGCACGCGGATCAAGCTCAACCCGTTCGCTCTGTGGTCGCGCGAGGACATCCAGGCCTATTTCGAAACCCACGATCTGCCGCGCCACCCGCTCGAGACGGCGGGCTATCCGTCGATCGGGTGCGCGCCCTGCACGCGGGCAGTTGCTGCGGGCGAGGACCCGCGCGCCGGGCGCTGGCCGCAGATGCCTGACAAAAGCGAATGCGGCATCCACCTCGGCCCCGACGGGCACTTCGTGCGCGGCTCGGCGACCCGGAACACAAAGGGCGAGACATGAATTGGCTTATCACCGGCGGCTGCGGCTTCATCGGCCGCGCGCTCATCGCCCGGCTGCTCGACGAGGGCGGGAACCGGGTTCGGGTGCTCGATAACCTGTCCGGCGGAACCCGTGCCGATCTGGGTGCGGTCGCCCCGGTCTCGGACCCCCGCGATGTGCAGGACTGGTCGGCACCGCTGATGCTGATGGAGGGCGACATCCGCGATGCCGACATGGCGCGGGGTGCCTGCACCGGCGCCGAGGTGGTCGTGCATCTGGCCGCCAATACCGGCGTCGCCCCGTCGGTTGCCGATCCACGCTCGGATTGCGAAACCAACGTCATGGGTACGCTCAACATGCTCGAGGGGTGCCGCGACGCCGGTTCGGGGCGCTTTGTCTTTGCCTCGTCGGGCGCGCCGCTGGGTGTGCAGACACCGCCCCTGAACGAGGAAATGGCACCGCATCCGGCGTCGCCGTACGGCGCATCCAAGCTGTCGGGCGAAGGATATTGCTCCGCCTATTACCACTGTTTTGGGGTCGAAACCGTGGTTCTGCGGTTCGGCAATGTCTATGGCGAGGGCTCCGGGCACAAGCAGTCGGTGGTGGCAAAATTCATTAAGCAGGCCATGCAGGGTGAAACGCTGGAGCTTTACGGCGACGGCACGCAGACGCGCGATTTCATCCATATCTCTGACCTGGTAGAGGCCATCGTCCGCGCGACGCGCATTCCTGGCATCGGCGGTGAGACTTTCCAGATCGCTTCCGCGCAGGAAACGACGGTGCGCGAGTTGACCGACGCCCTGATCGCCGCACTCGAGGCCGAGGGGGTGAAACGCCCCGATACCTGCTTCGGCGAAAAGCGCAACGGCGATGTCATGCGCAATTATTCTAACACGAGCAAGGCGCAAACTCATCTCGGGTGGCAGGCAAGCGTGCCGCTGCAGGACGGCTTGCGGCGCACGATCAGATATTTCATTGAAACTCCGGCGGCGTAACGCCCCGGATCCAGTATTGGAGGAAGACATGCGTATACTTATCCTAGGCGGAGATGGCTATCTCGGCTGGCCAACAGCGATGGATTTCGCGGCGGCGGGTCATGAGGTCATGGTCGCCGACAATTACCTTCGCCGCCACATCGCGGAGGCGACCGACAGCGATGCGCTGATCGGGGTGCCGAGCCTGAGCGAGCGTGCCGCGATTTTCGAGACGGTCAGCGGCAAAGCGATCAAGGTGCGTATCGGCGATCTGTCGGACCCTGAGGTGATGTTCGATCTTGTGCGGGAAATGCAACCCGACACCATCGTGCACTACGCCGAACAGCCCTCGGCCCCCTATTCAATGCGCGGCTTCCGCGAGGCGAGCGAGACTTTCCGGAACAACCTCGACGTCACCTTCAATTGCATATGGGCGGTCAAGGAACACGCGCCCAAGGCACATATCGTCAAGCTCGGCACAATGGGCGAATACGGCACGCCCAATATCGACATCGAGGAAGGCTGGATCGAGATCGAGCACAAAGGCCGCAAGGATACCTTTCTCTATCCCCGTGCCGCGGGCTCGCTCTACCATACAACCAAGGTGCTCGATACCGACCTGCTGTGGTTTTATGTGCGCACCTACGGGCTGCGGGTGACCGACCTGATGCAGGGCCCGGTCTACGGGATGTCCACTGACGAGGCGGATCTCGACCCACGGCTGTGCCCGAACTTCCACTACGACGACATCTTCGGCACCGTGGTGAACCGTTTTCTGGTGCAGGCTGTCGCTGGCGTACCGCTGACGGTCTATGGCAGCGGCGGACAGATTCGTGGCTATCTCAACCTTCGCGATACGCTGCAATGTGTGCGGCTGGCGGCCGAGAAACCGGCCGACCCAGGAGAATTGCGTATTTTCAACCAGTTGACAGAAATCTTCAGCGTCAACGAGTTGGCCGAGCGTGTGCAACAGGCCGGCACCCAGATGGGTCTGAACGTCGAGATCAAGTCGATCCCGAACCCCCGCAAGGAGAAGGAGGAGCATTACTACAACCCCACCCATAGCGGGTTGATCGAGCTGGGGCTGAAGCCGCACTACATGACCGAGGCGGTGCTGGGCGCGATGCTGGAACGGATTGTGGAAAACCGCGACCGCATTGAAACCCGGCGCATCATGCCGCGCGTAAGCTGGAGCTGAGGCCGATGGATCGTTTCAAGGACAAGACCGTTCTGGTGACAGGGGCCTGTGGCACGGTGGGCGCGGAACTGGTGCGGCAGTTGGTGGCCAGCGAGGCGACGCATGTCGTCTGCCTCGACAACAACGAAACCGAGCTTTTCTTCCAGATCGAACAGTACCGCACCACCGGCAAGGTCTCGGGCCACCTTGCCGATATCCGCGACCGCGAGGCGCTGAAGCTCAGGATGCGCGGCGTCGACATCGTCCTGCACGCCGCCGCGCTCAAACATGTGGGCCTGTGCGAGGACGGCCCCGCCCAGGCGATCGCCACCAATATCCTGGGTACGCAGAACGTGATCGACGCAGCCCAGGAAAACGGCGTCGCGCGGGTGATCTTCACCTCGTCCGACAAGGCGGTGAACCCGACCAACGTCATGGGCACATCGAAGCTGATGGGCGAGCGGTTGATGACGGCGGCCGCCGAGACCACGGCGATCGGTCTCGATGCCCGGACACGCAACGTCGGCACCATCTTCGCCTCCACCCGCTTTGGCAACGTGCTGGGTTCGCGCGGCTCGGTGGTGCCGCTGTTTCGCCGCCAGATCGCGGCGGGCGGGCCTATCACGCTGACCGACCGGCGCATGACCCGCTTCATCATGACGCTGCAACAGGCGGCGGCCTTGGTGCTCGACTCGGTCTGGCTTGCCACCGGCGGCGAGGTAATGGTCACCAAGATGCCGGTCGCCCGGATCGAGGACATCGCCCATGTCATGCGCGCAGCACTCGCCCCGGACCGTGAGATCGCGATCACCGAGATCGGCGCGAAACCGGGCGAGAAGATGTACGAGGAGCTGATGAACGACGAGGAGGTGCGCCGGACCTGGGAGATGGGCGATTTCTTCGTCTCTCTCTCGGCCTTCGCGGACCCGGCAGCCCCGGGCTATTCCCACCTCGCCGGCTGCCCACAGCCCGACCGCCCCTACAACTCCGCCCACGAGCCGGCACTCAGCCGTGATGCGCTGGCCGCCTATTTCGCCGAGAAGAGGGTGTTGGGGTGAATTGGGCCCCCATCACGGGGCGTTGGCCCGCGGTTCGACACAAGGCCTTCGTGCGCGGATTTTCGGCGCTTGCGCCTTACTACCTGGTCAATGAGTTTCCTAAATCAGGCGGCACGTGGTTGGCTAAGATGTTGTCGGACACGCTTGATCTTCCGTTTCGCCAGAACGCACCGATCCGCCTGGAGCGATCGGTGACACACGGGCATTTCCTCAACCCCCTTGGCTTGCGCAACGTCGTGGTGCTCTGGCGCGATCCAAGGGATCTGCTGGTCTCTTTCTATCATCATTGTTACTTCGTGAACGAACACAACAATGCCGCGCTGGTGCAGATAATGAAGGCGCGCTGTCCATTTGACGACTACGCCGATATCCGCGTCAATCTGCCAGCCTTCATTCGCTTCCTGTCGAAGACGCCGGTGAGCCCGAGTTTCACCTGGCCGAAATTCGTGGCTGTCTGGGCCTGGCGGCCCGGCACCGTGCAGACCAGCTACGAGGCCCTGCGCGCCGACACGCCCGGCGAATTGGCGCGCGTCGCCGAGGCGCTGACCGACACCCCCCTGTCCGCAGGCCGGGCGGCGGAGGTGGCAGAGCGCCACAACTTTGCCCGTGTCAAACAGGCGGCGGACCTGGCGAAACCTGCCAGTGCGGAGGTTTCCTTCGTCCGCGAGGGCGCGCTGGGCGGCTGGCGCGCGCATTTTGATCCCGAGGCACAGGCCGCGCTGGAGGAGGGCGGATATGCCGACGGGATGCACCTCTTGGGGTATGAGTTGGCACAAAGCGAGCAAGGAAAGTCTTGTTGAAAGCCGCCCTTGCAGTTGCGGCGACGATGATGGCACGTGGCTTGGCGGCGCTCGGTGGCGCCTTGCTCAGTATCGTAGTTGCGCGTCTGGCTGGAGCCGAGGGGCTGGGGCAGTTCGCGGTTTTCCTGAGCCTACTGGGGGCGCTGGCGATCCTTGCGCGCCACGGCAAGGACATGCTCTTGATCCGCGCCGTCGCTTGGGCCGAGGGCCGTGCGGACGCCGCGACGTCGGTGGCGCTGCTCGGGCACGGGGCCCTGCGGGTTGCCGGGGTTGCCGTAGTGCTCGGGCTCGGCGGCTCAGCGCTGCTGGCCAGCGGCTGGCTGGGCACGGCCTTTACCGGCACCGTGGCGCTGATGCCGCTGGCGTTGCTCCTGCTGACGCTGCTGGCGCTGGTTTCGGGCTATGCCAAGGGCCGATCGCGCGCCTGGCTGGCGCCGCTGTTCGAAATCGGCGGTATCTCGATGGTCGCGGCGCTGATCCTTGCCGGGACCGCGTTTCTGATAACGGACCTCGGAGAAGCGGCCATCGCCGGGGCCTTCCTCGCGGCGCTCGGTCTGCTTATCCTCATGGCGGGGGCAATGCTCTGGCGCGACATGCCGGTGGGCGCGCCGCTGCCCCGCTTGGAGCCCGCTCAAAAGGCCGAGTTGCGCAGCGGGCAGGTGGATTTCACCCTGATCGCGCTGGCCACCTTTCTGACGCAGGCGGGCAGCTTCGTTCTGGCCGCGCCGTTCCTGACCGAGGCCGATCTGGGCCTTATGCGCGCGGCGGAGCGGCTGGCGCTGCTGGTCAGCTTTCCGATGCTGGCGATCAACCCGGTCATCGCGCCGCGCATCGTGCAATTGTCGCGCGGGGGCGATGCGGCGGGGTTGCGCCGCTTGACACTGCGGGCACTCGTGGCAAGTACGGGGATCGCGGCCTGCGTCCTGCTGCCGCTGCTGATCTTTCCCGAGCGGGCCTTGGCGCTGATGGGCGCCGAGTTCGCGGCGGCGGTGCCCTATTTGCGGCTCATGGCCGTGGCGCAGTTTCTCGCGGCGGTGATCGGGCCACTGGCCATGATGCTAACCATGTCGGGACGCGAGCGCGTGTCCATGTGGATAAACTTGGGCACACTGGCGCTGGCATTCGTGCTTGTCCCGAGTTTGTCAATGGCTCATGGCGCGTCCGGGTTTGCCTTGGCTTATGCTTCCATCATTGTCACGCGGTTGGGGCTGATCGGGGCAGTCGTCTTTTTGACTGGACCAGCGGTACCTTGTCGTACGGGGGCAAGAAAATGATTCCCTTGAGCAGTAGCCGCTTGCCGGTTTCGCGTGTACCAAGTCTTAGAAAACTGCGCACCTTCTGGATCGTCGTTTTCATAACTGTTATTATCCTTTGGCCATTTAGTGGCTTGACGGCATGGCATTTGATGTTTTTTGGTGCGATCTCTGTGGGGATATACATTTGCTACTCGCATTATATTTTGCCGCTAATTATATATTTTTCTATGATGTTGCTTTATTTTGTAATCACCCCCTTAATTCAAATTAGAACAGGCATTGGATATTACGTTTGGAGCGGTGATGTGCCGGATTTTGGAGTGATGGCGCTGGCATTTTTGGTAGTGCACCTTCTGGGTATTTTTGTCGGTTTCCAATTTAGAAGATTTTCTACGCCTCATAAATGTTACTCAAACACAAGTTTTTCTCTCGTCGGCGTTGCCCTTGTCGTGGCTTTGGCTCTAGGCTTTGTGGCAATTGTTGGTTTCACGACCATCCTACTTCCGAGAGTGGATCAAGACATGGGAGAGTTGCCGAGTTACATTATACTTCTGAGGAATATCGCGAAGCTCATACCGGCATTTCTTGTTGGTTACTTCATTTTAGAGAGTCACAACGGCCTCAAGAGAAATGCGAGGCTTCTTGTTTTCGTCGTGCTGGCGCTGTTTTTAATGGTCGTGTCAAACCCTGTAAACACGAGTCGATTCCTCTCGTTGTTTGGCCTTCTTGTGGCCATTCTTGTGTACGCCATGAAGTTTTCGCGACTAAACTTTCTAGCATGGGCATTAGCAATTCTTCCGCTTTATGCCATATTCGCGCTGGGGTTAACTTCAGCAATGAGGTTTGGTTTTGATAACATTGGATTGGTAAAAATATTTGGCAGTTTGCAAACTCTTGAATTTTCCTCGTACTCCTTATTTTTGGATGCAATTAATATAGATGAATTCGCACAAGACAATTATTTGTTCTCGCATATTTTTATTTTAGTTCCACGGTCGATATGGCCTGGGAAGGCGGGTTCTATCGGCATTTATGTGGCGGAGAACTCTGGATACATTTTTAATAATGTCGGGCTAACCTCATTCTTCAATGCTTACGCCGACTACGTTTTTTTGGCCTTTGCTGTCTTTGTGTGGTATTTCGGAATACTCGTGAAAAATATTAACCCCGTGTTTGAATATTTGTCCTTTCGGAATTGACGATTTATGTATGGCGTGATCTTCACAAGCATGATGCCAATGTTTTTTCGTGGCGACCTGAGCACAGCGATGCTTGCTCTTTACGCGGCAACAATTGCGTACGAGGTTATACGCTTCGCAACGAGGTTCCGAATTAAGCCAAGGGTTACTTGAATGACAATACGCATCGCTAACGTCATCGAAGAGGGCAAGCTGGCCGGGCCGCAGGTTCGGATGGTGCGGGTGGCCGCGGCGCTGAGGCCCCGGGCCGAGACGCTGATCGTGATGCCGCGCGCCAATTCCGGCCCGTTCCGCGAGATGTGCGAGGCCCATGGCGTGCCTTACCGGGCGCTGCCGCTCACCCGGATCACGAAAGAGTGGCGCGCGGCGCTGGCCTATCTGCTGTTCTCGCCCTGGGAGGTTTTGCGCCTCGCGTACCTCTTCCGCCGGGAGCGGATCAATCTGGTTCATGCCTCGGGTGGCAGTTGGCAATACAAGGCCGTGATCGCCGCGCGGCTGGCAGGTATCCCCGCAGTGTGGCATCTCAACGACACCTCGACGCCAGGTTGGGTGCGCCGACTGTTCCAGCTGGTGCAACCCTTGGCAAGCGGGTTCATCTACACGTCTCATAGTGTCAAGGCGTATTATGGTCAATATTTGAGCGGGAGCAGACCATTTGCTTTCATTCCCCCGCCGGTTGATGTTTCGGAATACGACCCTGCAGCGAAGTATTCTGGAGACGAGGAAACAATAGCCCTATTCGGCGATGATTTGGTCATAGGGACGGTCGGCAACGTCAACCCAATCAAGGGACTTGAAACGCTGATCCGCGCTGCCACCCGTCTGCGCGGCTTGGGCCATGCGCCGCATGTGGTGATCGTCGGTCCAATTTTTGACAGACAGCGCGGCTATCACCGAAGGCTTTTGGCGCTGGCCGACGAACTGGGGCTCGACCGACTGCATTTTATGGGAGCGCGCGTGGATGTGCGGCCGTTGCTGGCGCGGTTCAATGTCTATGTATGTTCGTCTGTCTCGGAAAGCTGGGGTATGGCGCTCTGGGAAGCGATGGCGATGGCCTGCCCCGTCGTCAGCACCGATGTCGGCGATGTGGCGCGGCATCTGCGCGATGGCGAAGCGGGGTTCATTGTGCCGGTGGGGGATGACGCAGCGATGGCCGACAGGATTGCGGAGATGCTTGACGCACCGGCCCGGCGTGCTTCGATGGGGCTGCGAGCAAGAGAGGCAGCGATACCGTTTTCTCCTGAAAGAATCGCTAGCGAGACTTTTGCGTTGTACGCGAGACTTTTAGATAAATAGGGTGGCCAGCATGATTGCGTGACGAGAGCAGTCACGGAGGGCGGATGACCGTGGGCTCAGCGTCCCAAGTCATGGTGGGATCGAACCAGATCGTCAGCGAGCCACGGCGTTTCAGCGCGGCGTTGTAGTCAGGCCAGTTCCTGGTCTTGTAGGCGAGGGGTGTGGGTCTGCTCATGCAACAAAGCTACCACACTGGATTCACGAGATGAATCCCTCATGGGATTTGTGCAACAGAGCCCCACCGAGGTCTTAAGACCCCTAACAATCAGCTTTCCACAGTCGCGAGTTGCCATGCCAGATTTCAGCATCATTACCGTCTGCTACAACAGTGCCGCCACGGTTGCCGACACACTGCGATCGGTGCTTGAGCAAACGGGCGTGTGCAGCACATCGTCAAGGAGGCGGGATTAACGGATGCGACAGATACCTTGTCCATGGCGTCCCGGTTGAGCCCAGCGGTGAGTGCGACGTGGTTATAAGAGAGCAAGTCCTCAGGTGCGGGCATCAAGGGTAGAAATGCTGATATCCATCATAACAGCAGTATATAACCGCAAGGCGGTAATCGGCGATGCGCTCGCAAGTTTTGCGGCGCAAACTCATGTAAAGCGTGAGCATGTCTTGATCGACGGCGGATCAACCGATGGTACGCTGGAGGTATTGCGCGCGCATCTGGGGCCGACAATGACATTGGTTTCGGAGCCGGATGGCGGAATTTACGACGCCTTGAACAAGGGAATCGCCCTTGCCAAGGGTGACGTTATCGGCCTGTTACATTCCGATGACCTGTTCGCTTCGCCTCTCGTACTAGCCAAAGTGGCCGCTCAGTTCTCCGACCCCAAGGTTGACGCGGTCTACGGTGATCTGCAATATGTAGCAGCCAACGATGTCAGCCGCGTCATTCGGCATTGGACCGCCGGTCGTTTTGATCCGACACTCCTGAAAAAGGGGTGGATGCCGCCGCACCCGACGCTGTTCCTGCGCCGACAAGTATATGAGAAATACGGCACTTACGACACATCTTTCCGGATCGCGGCTGACTATGACGCGATCTTGCGTTACTTTGGCAAGGGCGAGATCCGGTCCGCCTACATCCCCGAAGTGCTCGTCAAAATGCGCGTTGGGGGCGAAAGCAACAAGTCACTTCGTCGTATCATTCGAAAAAGCAGCGAAGACTATCGCGCGCTAAAAAAAAACGGAATGGGAGGTTTGGGAACTCTGTTCTGGAAGAACTTCAGCAAACTCCACCAATTCTTCGGCAAGGCAAATTGAACACATGACCAAACGCGCACTCATTACCGGTATCACCGGGCAAGACGGCTCTTATCTGGCGGAATTCCTGCTGGAAAAGGGCTACGAGGTTCATGGCATCAAGCGGCGGGCGTCGTCGCTGAACACCCAGCGGATCGACCACATCTATCAGGACCCGCATGCGCCGAACCCCAAGCTGAAGCTGCATTACGGCGATCTGGCCGACAGTTCCAACCTGACGCGCATTCTGGGCGAGGTGCAGCCGGACGAGGTCTATAACCTTGGCGCGCAAAGCCACGTTGCGGTCAGCTTTGAAGCGCCGGAATACACCGCCGATGTGGATGCCATGGGCACTTTGCGGCTTTTGGAGGCGATCCGCTTTCTGGGACTGGATAAGAAGACCCGCTTCTATCAGGCTTCTACCTCTGAGCTTTTTGGTCTGGTGCAGGAGATCCCGCAGACCGAGACCACGCCATTCCATCCGCGCAGCCCCTATGCCGTGGCCAAGATGTATGCCTACTGGATCACGGTGAATTACCGCGAAGCCTACGGCATGTATGCCTGCAATGGTATCCTGTTCAATCACGAAAGCCCGCGCCGGGGTGAAACCTTTGTTACGCGCAAGATCACCCGCGGCCTTTGCAACATCGCGCAAGGGTTGGAGCAGCGCCTGTACATGGGCAACATCGACTCGTTGCGCGACTGGGGCCATGCCAAGGATTATGTCCGCATGCAGTGGATGATGCTGCAGCAGGAAACTGCGGATGATTTCGTGATCGCCACCGGCAAGCAATATTCGGTCCGCGAGTTCATCACCTGGACGGCGGCAGAGCTCGGCCTGACGCTCGAATTTTCCGGCACGGGGGTGGAGGAAATTGCCACTGTCGCCTCCGTCACGGGTGACATGACCCCGGCGATCAAACCGGGCGACGTGGTGATGCGCATCGACCCGCGCTATTTCCGCCCGGCCGAGGTGGAAACCCTGCTGGGCGACCCCAGCAAAGCCAAGTGCAAGCTGGGATGGGAGCCAATGATCACCACGCAACAGATGTGCGCCGAGATGGTCGCCTCCGACCTGCAGACCGCCCGCCGCCACCGGCTGTTGAAGGAGCACGGTTTGGCGGTGCCGGTATCTCTGGAAAATTAGGTGCCAACGGCCAACGCGATGACCGAATAGCAAAGAAAGGCGTGACTATGAACAACCTTCTTCGATGGTTTCTAAGGAGAAACCGGGCCTGGTCTGAAAATCTGTTGAAATGGTTTCCTGGAATTTTCGCTGGCCCCAGCTACGTTGACTACTTGTTGGCCGAAATCAACAGCGGCATTTTATCAACACGACCGGCGGTGGTTCTGGAAGCGGGTGGGGTAGATCGACCCATGTTGGCGCGCTCGCCCAACTACCATTATGTGGGTTTGGACATCGAATTTCGACCTGAGTGCGGCCACGTTTATGATGAGTTTCTGGTGCAATCGATAGAAGACCCCGTGCCCGTCAAGTCCGACATGATCGTCTCAATCACATTGATGGAACATGTGCCAAACAACACCAAATCCGTCGCTGCGATCTTTGCTTCGTTGAACCCATCGGGGCGCACCTATCACTATATCCCGTCAGGCCTGCATCCCTATTCGATCGCTCTTCGACTGATAGGCCCAAAGCTACAGCGCAAGCTGATCCCACTGCTGCGTCCCGGGACGGAAGGTATTACCGGCTATCCGGCCTTTTTCGATAAATGCACACCCGCTGCGATGGAGAGGTTGTTTCGCCAAACTGGCTTCACCAAAATTTCGGTAAAGCCGTTTTACAGGGCCAATGACTATTTTGCCTTCTTCGTTCCCGCCTATGTGCTTGTGAGCCTGTTAGAGAACCTGTGCAATCTGCTTCGACTTCGTTTATTTGCATCGGGTTTCGTGATTAGTGCCCGACATCCCTGATCAGAATAAGATCTCAAATCCTTGAACGGTGAGACAATGACTTCAACATCCTGCATCTTTCTAGCCGGTCATCGTGGCATGGTGGGCGGGGCGATCCTGCGCCGGTTGCAGACGCGGGGCGACCGGGTGGTCACTCGCCGCCATGCGGAACTGGACCTCACCGATCAGGCGGCGGTGCGCGCCTTCATGGCCGCCGAACGTCCTGATACGGTCATTCTCGCCGCCGCGAAAGTGGGGGGCATTCACGCCAACAACACCTATCCGGCTAAATTCATTTATGAAAACCTGATGATGCAGGCGAACGTCATTCATCAGGCCCACGCGGCGGGGGTGCGTCGCCTGCTGTTTCTGGGCTCATCCTGCATCTATCCCAGGGCCGCACCGCAGCCGATGACCGAGGATGCGCTCTTGACCGGTCCGCTGGAGCCCACCAACGAGCCCTATGCCATCGCCAAGATTGCCGGCATCAAGCTGTGTGAAAGCTACAACCGGCAATACGGCACCGATTACCGCTCGGTCATGCCGACCAACCTTTACGGGCCGGGCGACAATTTTCACCCCGAGAATTCCCATGTCCTGCCCGCCCTCATCCGCCGATTTCACGAGGCGGCGCAAGCGGGACACGAGACCGTCACGATCTGGGGCAGCGGTGAGCCGCGGCGCGAGTTTCTGCATGTTGATGACATGGCCGAGGCGTCGCTTTTCGTGCTGGATCTCGACAAGTCGACCTATGAGGCCAACACCAAGCCGATGCTCAGCCATATCAATGTCGGCACCGGCACGGATATCACCATCCTCGATCTGGCAAAATTGGTGGCGGGGGTGACCGGATTTCAGGGCCGGATCACCACGGACCCCACCAAACCCGATGGCACCATGCGCAAGCTGATGGATGTCAGCCGCCTCACCAACATGGGCTGGCGCGCGCGCATCGGGCTGGAGACGGGGGTCGCGGAAACCTATCGCTGGTTCCTTGATCACCAGGACGATTTTCGCGGTAGAGCCCGCAGAGGGAGGTCTTAAAATGGCTCGGGAAATTCACCCCCTTCTGCTCTGCGGTGGCTCCGGCACCCGGCTTTGGCCGCTGTCGCGCAAGAGTTACCCCAAGCAGTTCACCAAACTGA
>PFEX01000238.1:14149-15423 GCA_002783145.1 Rhodobacteraceae bacterium CG17_big_fil_post_rev_8_21_14_2_50_65_11
TGATCGAACCCGTGGGGCGCAACACCGCGCCCGCGATCCTGGCCGGGGCGCTGGAATTGCACGCCCGCGCCCCCGGTGCGCTGATGCTGGTAGCCCCGTCCGATCACGTCATCCCCGACGCGGCGGCGTTCCGCGACGCCGTGCAGGCGGCGATCCCGGCGGCCGAGGCGGGGCAGGTGGTGACCTTTGGTATCCGCCCCGACCGGGCCGAGACGGGCTATGGCTGGCTGGCGCTGTCGCAGATGCCGGACGCCGATTTTTCTCCCGTGCCGCAACCGCTCAAGGGCTTTGTCGAAAAACCTGATGCCGCCACCGCGAAGGCGATGTTGGACGGCGGCCTGCACCTGTGGAACGCGGGCATTTTCCTGTTTTCCACCGACACGATCCTTGCGGCGTTCACGAATTATCAGCCCGCGATGCTGGCGCTGGTGACACAAGCGATCGCGGATGCCGAGCGTGACCTGCATTTTCTTCGTCTTGCGCCTGATCCGTGGGCGGAGTGCGGCGATATCTCGATCGACTACGCGGTGATGGAAAAAGCCGAAAACCTGACAGTCGTCCCCTTTGGCGGTGCCTGGTCAGACCTCGGCGGCTGGGACGCGGTCTGGCGCGAAAGTGGCCCGGATGCGGCGGGCGTCGTCACCGCCGGCCCGGCCATCGCCATCGACTGCACCGGCAGCTTGTTGCGCGCCGAGGACGGCCAGCAGGCGCTGGTCGGTATAGGGCTTGAAGATATCATCGTCGTGGCCATGCCCGACGCTGTGCTGGTCGCCCACAAGGACCGCGCGCAGGACGTCAAACTGGCGGTCGCGGCGCTGAAAGCGCAAGGCGCGGTGCAGGCCGAGACGCTGCCGCGCGATTACCGCCCCTGGGGCTGGTTCGAAAGCCTCGCCGTGGGCGGGCGGTTCCAGGTGAAACGCATTGTCGTCCATCCAGGTGCCGCCCTGAGTTTGCAGAGTCACCACCACCGCGCCGAGCACTGGATCGTGGTCGAGGGCACTGCGAAGGTAACCATCGACAGCGTGGTGAAACTGGTGACCGAAAACCAGTCCGTCTACATTCCCTTAGGTGCCGTGCATCGGATGGAGAACCCCGGCAAGGTGCCGATGGTTCTGATCGAGGTGCAGACTGGCAGCTATCTGGGCGAGGACGACATCATCCGCTACGAAGATGTCTACGCCCGCGGACAAGGGGCGAAAGGATGAGCGCTCTCACTTGCTTCAAGGCCTACGACATCCGCGGTCGCCTCGGCGTCGATCTCGATGAAGACATTG
>PFEX01000047.1 GCA_002783145.1 Rhodobacteraceae bacterium CG17_big_fil_post_rev_8_21_14_2_50_65_11
CGCGCAGCGCGACCGCTGGATGCCGGGGATCGTCTCGGGCGAGGTGATCACCGCCGTGGGCGTGACCGAACCCGGCGCCGGGTCCGACGTGAAGGCGATCCGCACCACCGCGCGGCGCAGGGGCAACGATTGCTTCGTGCTCGACGGGTCCAAGATCTTCATCACCAACGGGGTTCTGGGCGATCTCTACTGCATCGCCGCGCGGACCGATCCGGACGCACCACCGGCGAAGGGCGTGACCATGGTCCTCGTCGAAAAGGGCACGCCCGGCTTCACCGTTACCCGGCAGCTTGACAAGCACGGCTGGCGATCCTCCGACACCGCCGAGCTGCGCTTTGACGGATGCGAGATCCCGGCGGAGAATCTCCTTGGGCAGGAAGGCGGCGGCTTTTACGCGATCATGCAGAATTTCCAGAACGAACGCATCGTTCTGGGCGCCATGGCCATGGGAGAGGCGCAGGCCGCGCTCGACCTGACGCTGGATTTCGTGAAATCGCGCAAGGCCTTCGGCGGCGTGCTGTGGGACCGCGAGGCGATCCGTCAGCGGCTGGCGATGTTGCAGGCCCGCGTGACGGCGGCGCGCCATCTTGTTTACGCGACCGCGATGCGTGACGCACAGGGGCAGGAGGTGGTCAAGGAGGTCTCGATGATCAAGGCGCTGTGCGGCGAACTGGTCAACGCGGTCATGTATGACTGCCTGCAATTCCACGGTGGCACCGGCTACATGACCGGCACCCCGATCGAGCGCATGACCCGCGACGCCCGCGTGCAGGCGATCGGCGGCGGCGCCACCGAGGTGATGCTGGAAGAGGTCGCCAGGCGCATGTGACAGATTCGCCCCGATTGACGCCCCCCCTCCCCGAAACCGCGCACCGAGAGCATAGCAAGCGTTTGCAACAGTCCGTCCGCCTGTCTTTTTAGGTTTGTTTCCGGCCAGCGCACGCTTGGCTAGACTGGTGGCCCACCCATTTGGAAAGGATTCGGATGCGCATTCTTCTGGCCGACGACCACGACATGGTCCGGGACGCCCTGTCCCTGTTCCTGCAATCCGAAGGGTCGGTGGGCACGGTGGCCGTGCGCAGCCTTGAAGAGGCCGTTGCCTCGGTAGAGCGCGGTGAGAGGTTCGACCTCGTGTTGCTCGACTACAAGATGCCGGGCATGAACGGGCTTGACGGCATCGCCCGGATCAAGGCCGTGGCACCGGATACGCCGGTTGCCATCCTCTCGGGCATCGCGCCGCCCTCGGTCGCCAATGCCGCCATCGCGGCGGGCGCAGCCGGGTTCCTTCCCAAGACCATAGGTGCAAAATCCATGGTCAGCGCGATCCGCTTCATGGTGGCGGGCGAAACCTATCTTCCCGTGGGATTGACACAGCAAACACAAGACCAGCGCGTCGCCGACCTGACAAGACGCGAAACCGATGTCCTGCGCGGGATCTGCGAAGGCAAGTCGAACAAGGAAATCGCACTTGACCTGTCCTTGCAGGAGGTCACCATCAAGCTGCATGTCAAGACGCTGTGCCGCAAGCTTGACGCGCGCAACCGCACTCAGGCGGCGATGATCGCCCGCGACCGGCACCTTGTCTGAAATCCTGTGCTGCACCGCCGCCGGCGTGACCGATTGAACACCGATTGAACAGCGGGCCGGATCGCTGCTATGGCCTGCGCGCCGCGCCAACGATACCGGGACCCCCGACATGCAGGATGTGAAGGCCGTCTTCGACGCCTACCAAGCCCTTCGGCCCAAGCTGCCCGCCATGCCCGCGCCGGGGGCGGGACGGCAGATCGGCTCGCTTCTCGATATCGCGGAGCGGGCCGATGCCGTCGTCTTCGATGCGTTCGGGGTGCTCAATGTCGGCGCCACCCCGATCCCCGGCGCGGCGGAGCGCCTGCGCCAATTGCGCGCTTTGGGCAAGGCGGTGCGGGTGCTGTCGAACGCGGCCAGCTACGACAAGCCCGCCGCGCTGGACAAGTTCCGCCGCCTCGGGATTCCGCTGACCGGAGCAGAGCTGATCACCAGCCGCGACGCCACCCTCGCGGCAATGGATGCGCGCCTGTGGGGCGTCATCGCCGCGCCGGAGGATGCGCTGTGCGACCTGCCGGGGGCGTGGCTGCGTCTCGATGACAGCGCCGAGGCGCATGACCGGGCCGAGGGGTTTGTGTTTCTTTCCACCGCCGCATGGGACGAGACGCGCCAGCAGCGCCTTGCGGGCAGCCTCGCCGCGCAGCCGCGCCCGGTGCTGATCGGCAATGCCGATCTCGTCGCGCCGCGCGAAACCGGCCTGACGCTGGAACCGGGCTATTACGGCCACCGCCTGCCGGGGCGGCCGCGGTTCTTGGGTAAACCCTATGCGGAGGTCTACGCCCTGACTCGCGCCACCCTGCCCGGCATCGCGCCGGGCCGCATCGTGATGTGCGGCGACACGCTGCACACCGATATCCTCGGCGCCGCGGCAGAGGGGTGGCAAACGGTGCTGGTCACCGCGGACGGGCTTTTCGCCGGACAGGACACCGACCCGTTCGAGCGCGCCTCGGGCATCGTGCCCGACTGGCGGCTGGCCCGGATCTGAGCCGCGCCCGCCCGCGCCTATGCGAATTGAAACCCGCGTCATGTGATGTAGGTTTGCGGCCATGAAACCCGACGTCCCGTCCTGCTATCCCCTGCGCAAGGCGCGCGTGCACGAGGCCTGCGGCGCCGGCGCCACCGGCTTTGCCGCGATCATGGCGGCGCACCTGTCCGGGCCGGTGCTGTGGCTGCGCGAGGGCTGGCGCGCGGAGACGCTGAACCCCGTGGGCCTTGCCGCCTTCCTCGACCCCGCCCGCGTGCTGGTGGCGCAGGTCAGGGACCAGACCGAGGGGCTGGCGGTGATGGAAGAGGCGCTGCGCGACGGCGCCGTGCCGCTGGTGGTGATCGAGCTTGGCCAGCCGCTGGACCTGACACCGGGGCGGCGGCTGCAACTGGCGGCCAAGGCGGGGAACAGCACCGGGCTGTGCCTGATCCCCGAAGGCATGGGCAGCAACGCGGCCGAAACCCGCTGGCGCTGCGCCCCGGTATTCGACGCCGATCCGGGGCCGGGCGACTCGACTCTGCAATCTTGGGAAATTATAAAGAACAAATCAGGAACATTAGGGGCCTGGCATGTTCGATGGGATTGGGCGGCGCGTCGTCTCGATGTGGTTCCCCCGGCTGGCGAGTGACCGGGTTCTGCGCGCGCATCCCGTCGCCGGCCCCTTCGCGCTGGTGCTGCGGCAGGGCAATGCCGACCGGCTGCACTGCCTGAACCCGGCGGCGGAGCGGCAGGGCCTTGCGCGCGGCATGCCGCTGTCGGATGCGCGCGCCTTCTGCCCCGACCTGCTCAGCCGGCCCGCCGATCCTGCCCGCGACGCGCAATTCCTGCACGTGCTGCGCCGCTGGGCGACCCGCTATTGCCCCTGGGTCGGGCTGGACGGGGACGCGGGGTTGGTCCTCGACATCACCGGCGCGGCGCATCTTTTCGGCGGCGAGGGCGCGATGCTGGCCGACATGCGCCAGAATCTGGCGCGGGCGGGGCTGTCGGTGCGCCTCGGGCTGGGCGACACCCGCGGCGCGGCCTGGGCCCTGGCGCGCTACGGCGAGGGGCCGGCAGCGCCGGGCGCCGGGCTGGCGGCGCTTGGCGATCTGCCCATCGCCGCCCTGCGGCTGGAGCCAGAGGTCACCGTGGCGCTGCAACGCCTTGGCCTGCGCACGATCAACGCCTTGGCCGCGACCGCGCGCGCGCCGATCGCCCGCCGCTTCGGTCCGGATGTGCTGCACCGGCTGGACCAGGCGCTTGGCGCGGTGCCCGAGGCGATCACGCCAGGCGCCGAGCCGCCGCATTATGGCGTGCGCCTGACCCTGCCCGACCCGATTGGCCTGCAAGGCGACGTGATGGCGGGGCTGGCGCGGCTGCTGGAGACGCTGTGCGCGAAACTCAAGGCACAGGAGGCGGGCGCGCGGGCGCTGACCCTGACCCTGCGCCGCGTCGATCAGGGCGCGCAGGATGTGGAGGTGCGCCTTGCCCGCCCCGCGCGCGACCCCGCCCGCATCCTGCCCCTCTTCGAGCGTGGCGTCGCCGGTATCGACGCGGGCTTCGGCATCGACCGGTTGCGACTGGAAGCGACGCAGGTGGAGCCGCTGCCGGTCGAGCAGGTCAGCCACGTCGCCTCCGACCGGGGCGACCGGCTGGACGACCTGATCTCGCGCCTCGGCACCCGGATCGGGCTGGAAAACATCCAGCGGTTCCTGCCTGCCGACAGCCATATTCCCGAACGCGGCTTCCTGATCGCGCCCGCCGCGTTCTCCACCCCCGAAGGCGCTTGGGTCAGCCTGCGCCCCCGGCCCCTGCGCCTGTTTCCGCCCGAACCCATCGCCGGGCAGGGCGCGCGCCCGCCGCATCATTTCCGCTGGCGACGCATGGCGCTGAGCGTTGCGCGGGGCACCGGGCCGGAACGCATCGCCCCGGAATGGTGGCTGGAGGATGATGCCTGGCGGTCGGGCCTGCGCGATTACTGGCAGGTGGAAACGACCGGGGGGCGGCGGCTGTGGCTGTTTCACACGCCGCAAAATCCCGGCTGGTTCGTGCAGGGGGAATTCGCATGACGAAGCCGACCGAAGCGTATGCAGAGCTTTGCGTGACCACCAATTTCACCTTCCTCACCGGCGCCTCCCACCCCGAGGAGATGGTTACCCGCGCCGCCGAGCTTGGCTTGCCTGCCATCGCCATCACCGACCGCAATTCGCTGGCCGGCGTGGTGCGCGCCTACGCGGCCCTGAAGGAATTGCAGCGCGACACGGGCGAGGCGCTGCCGGTGCGCTCGCGCCAGCAGACCGACCCCGGTTCACGGCAAAGCACCGACGACCCCACGCCGCTGGCCCGGCCCGCGACCCCCCGCCTGCCCCGGCTTCTGGTCGGTTGCCGGCTGGTGCTGCAGGACAGCCCCGCCCACTGGATCGCCCTGCCGCGCGACCGCGCTGCCTACCAGCGGCTGACCCGGCTTTTGACGCTGGGCAAGCGGCGGGCGGCGAAAGGCGACTGCCATCTGCACCTGCAAGACCTGATCGACGGCGGCGAGGGGCTGATCCTGATCGCCCTGCCGCAAGGCCCGCTGCGCAAGGCGGCGGCGCATCTCGAACGCCTCGCGCGACGCTTTCCCGGCCATGTGCATCTGGGCGCCGCGCCACGCTACGACGGCTCCGACCAGGCGTGGTTGCGGGCCTGTGCGCGGCTGGCGCAACGCTGCGCCACGCCGATGGTGGCGGTGGGGGACGTGCTGATGCACCGCGCCGCGCGCCGCCAACTGGCCGATGTGCTGACCTGCCTGCGCGAGGGAATCGCCATCGACCGCATCGGCACCCGCGCCCTGCCCAATGCCGAACGCCGCCTGAAGGGCGCGGCCGACATGGCCCGGCTTTTCCGCGACCATCCCGCCGCGCTCGCCCGCACGCAGGAGATCGCGGCGCGTTGCAGCTTCTGCCTTGGCGAGCTCAGCTACGACTACCCCGACGAGGTGGCGCAAGGCGAGGCGCCGCAGGCCCGGCTCGACCGGCTGGCGCGGGCCGGCATCAAGCAGCGCTACCCGCATGGCGCGCCGCGCCGGGTGCACGACCTGATGGAAAAGGAACTGGCCATGGTGGGCGAGCTTGGCTTCGCCGCCTATTTCCTGACCGTCCATGACATCGTGCAATATGCCCGCTCTATCGGCATCCTGTGCCAGGGGCGCGGCTCGGCGGCCAATTCCATCCTGTGCTACCTTCTGGGCATCACCGATGTCGGCCCCGACCAGATCTCCATGGTGTTCGAACGCTTCATCTCGAAATACCGGGGCGAGCCGCCCGATATCGACGTGGATTTTGAACACGAGCGGCGCGAGGAGGTGATCCAGTGGATCTATGACCGCTACGGCCGCCACCGCGCCGGGCTCTGCGCCACGGTGATCCATTTCCGCAGCCGCGCCGCGATCCGCGAGGTGGGCAAGGTCATGGGGCTTTCCCAGGACGTCACCGCCAGCCTGTCGGGCCACATCTGGGGCCGCGGGTCGGGCGGCGCCGACCCCGAGCGCCTGCACGAGCTTGGCCTCGACCTCAAGGACCGGCGGCTGGCCCAGACCGTCCGGCTGATCGGCGAGATCATCGGCTTTCCCCGCCACCTCAGCCAGCATGTCGGCGGCTTCGTCATCACCAAGGGGCGGCTCGATGAGCTGTGCCCGATCGAGAACGCAGCGATGGACGGGCGCACGATCATCGAATGGGACAAGGACGATATCGACACGCTGGGCATTCTCAAGGTCGATATCCTCAGCCTCGGCATGTTGACCTGCATCCGCAAGGCCTTTGACCTGCTGGAGAGCCACGAGGGCAAGCGCCTGTCCATCGAACATGTCCCGCAGGAGGACCCGGCCCCCTACGACATGCTGTGCCGGGCCGATGCGGTCGGGGTCTTCCAGGTGGAAAGCCGGGCGCAGATGAACTTTCTGCCGCGGATGCGCCCGCGCACCTTCTACGATCTGGTGATCGAGGTCGCCATCGTCCGCCCTGGCCCGATCCAGGGCGGCATGGTGCATCCCTATATCAACCGCCGACAGGGCAAGGAGGCGGTCAGCTTCCCCTCCGCCGCATTGCAGGAGGTGTTGGGCAAGACGCTTGGCGTGCCGCTCTTTCAGGAACAGGCGATGCGGATCGCGGTGGTGGCGGCGGGGTTCTCGCCCGAGGAGGCCGACCGCCTGCGCCGCTCGCTCGCCACCTTCCGCAAGATGGGCACCATCGGCACCTTCCGCGACCGCTTCGTCTCGGGGATGCTGGATCGCGGCTACGCGCCCGATTTCGCCGAACGCTGCTTCGACCAGATCGAGGGGTTCGGCGAATACGGCTTTCCCGAAAGCCACGCCGCCGCCTTCGCCCTTCTGGTCTATGTCTCGGCCTGGCTGAAATGCCACCACCCGGCGATCTTCGCCTGCGCGCTGCTCAATTCCCAACCGATGGGTTTCTACGCGCCGGCCCAGATCGTGCGCGACGCGCGCGACCACGGGATCGAGTTGCGCCCGGTCTGCGTCAATGCCAGCCACTGGGACAACACGCTGGAGCGCCGCGCCGACGGGGCGCTGGCGCTGCGCCTCGGGTTTCGCCAGATCAAGGGCTTGCGCGAAGCGGATGCAGGCTGGATCGTTGCGGCGCGCGGCAATGGCTACCGCGATCCGCAATCGGTCTGGCTGCGCGCCGGGGTGTCGCCCGCCGTGCTGGAACGGTTGGCCGAGGCCGACGCCTTCGCCGGGATGGGGCTGACGCGCCGCGATGCGCTGTGGCAGGTCAAGGCGATCCGGGCGCCCGCGCCGCTGCCCCTGTTCGGCGACCCGATCGACGGCGAGGTGGTGGCAGAGCCGCAGGTCAGACTGCCCGCGATGCAACTGGGCGAGGAGGTGGTGGAGGATTACGTCGCCCTGCGCCTGACGCTGCGCGCCCACCCGATGGAGCTTTTGCGCCCCGATATCCCCGGCCTCACCCCGCATGGCCGCCTGCCCGCAGCGCCGCTGGTGCGCACCGCTATCTGCGGCCTCGTCATCACCCGGCAGCGGCCCGGCACCGCCTCGGGCGTGATCTTCCTGACGCTGGAGGATGAAACCGGGGTCGCCAACGTGGTGGTCTGGCCCAAGGTCCATGATCGGTTCCGCCGCGCGGTGATGGGCGGGCGGCTTTTGAAGGTGACGGGTTCTTTGCAACGCGAAGGCCCCGTTGTGCACCTGATCGCGCAGCAGATAGAGGACCTGTCGCCGCTTTTATCACGGCTGGGCCACCCGATGGAGGAGGCCGTCGGTGTCACCGCCCCGCAGGCCGACGAGGCACCGCGCCCAAGGCGGCAACCCGCCCGCGCCATGCATCCGCGCGACCAGGCCAAGCGGCTGTTTCCCAGCCGGGATTTCCACTGACCCCGCTCATGTTCTGCACCTGATTCTGCACCTGACGCAAGTTTCCCGGTCTGCCTCTGGTCCGCTTGTGTCGTTTGAACGAAGGGCCAAGCGTCGTCCATGTGCAGGGAGAGGGGTGAAAACCCTATGCGATTGTTTGGCCTTGGCGGGATGGGGGCGTGAACCGGGCTTGAGCGGACGGTTGAAGACGAAGCGAAGAGCCGCGCGAGCGCCCGTCCGCCGGGTGGGCGCTGCAACGGCTGGGCGGCGCGCTTGATGGTGACACTTACTGCAGCGATTGTAAGGAGTTGGACGTTGCAAAAGCGCCCGCCCGAGGGGGCGGACGGGCGCTCGCGCGGCGGCGTGCAAGCACGCTTTGATTTCGCGCGGGGGACGGGTGGCGAATGGCGGCCTCAGGCCAGACCCGGACCATGTCACCGTCACGCGCCATCGTCCGCTCCGTCCGCATTGTGTGAGTTCGCGACCAGCGCAGCGAAGGTCAGCTTTCACAATTTCGACCCGAAGGCCATGCGTCCCTCAGGGCCTGCCTGCCGGTGCAGAACACTGGGGGCGTCAGGCCACGCCCTCGCGCAGGAAGTCGAGGAAATGCACCACCCCAACCGGGCGGTCCTCGTCATCGACGACGATCAGCGCACTGATGGCGCGTTGCTGGATCAGCGCCAGCGCCTCGGCGGCCAGCATGTCGCCGGTCACGCTCAAGGGATCGCGGGTGGCGATCTCGCGTGCCTCGGCCCCGTCCAGTCCGCCGATATGGCGGCGCAGGTCGCCATCGGTGATCACCCCGAACAGCCGCCCGTCTTCCACCAGTGCCGCGATGCCGAAGCCCTTGGAAGTCATGAGCTGCAACACGTCGTCCATGTCGGCGCGGCTGTCGATGGTCGGCACCGCGTCGCCGCGATGCATGATCTCGCCGACCCGCCGCATCTGCGCACCGAGCTTGCCGCCGGGGTGGAAAACGCTGAAATCCTCCGGCATGAAGCCGCGTTCCTCCATCAACGCCACGGCAAGCGCATCGCCAAGCGCCAGCGTCAAGGTGGTCGAGGTGGTGGGCGCCATGCCGATCGGGCAGGCCTCGGGCAGGTCGGGCAGCAGCAGCCGGTAATCGGCGGCCTGCATCAACGTGCTGCCCGGCCGCGACGACACGCCGATCATCGGGATCGAAAAGCGCCGCGTGTGGTAGATGATGTCGCGCAGTTCCGCCGTCTCGCCGGAATTGGAGATCAGCAGGCACACATCCCCGGCCCCGATCATGCCAAGGTCGCCATGGCTGGCCTCGGCGCTGTGAACGAACATGGCCGGCGTGCCGGTGGAGGCCAGCGTTGCCGCGATCTTGCGCCCGATATGCCCCGATTTGCCGATGCCCGATACGATCACCCGGCCGTTTGCCTCGCGCATCGCGCGCACCGCGTCGGGAAAATCGGCGGGCAGGTCGTCCGCCAGCCGGGCAAGCGCCTCGGCCTCGGTCAACAGGGTGCGCCGGGCGGCGGCCATGATCGTGTCGGACGGGGATTTGGTTTCGGATGTCACGGGGAAAGCGCCCTCTTGCCAACGACCCCAGCGGGTCCACGGGGCGACTGGTTAGCCCATCACCGGGGCGAAGGCTAGGCCGGATCCCCGCCGCTACGGGGTGTAGCCGATCAGGAACCGGTTGAGCAGCGGCTGGCTGGCCGCGCCAAGCGCGCGGGCATCGGGGCCGACCGTGCCCGCCAGAACCCTTGGCCTGTCGAGACCGGTGAAATTGAGCCGATCGAAGCTCTCTTCCACCCGCGCCACCAAGGCCGCGCGCAGGCGCTCCGGCATCCAGCCGTCGATGCAGAGCGCCTCGAAATCTATCAGCGCCGCCGCCGCATGGGCGGCCTGCGCGATGGCGTTGCCGGCCTCGGCGGTCCAGTCGTCCAGCAAGTCCTGCGGCACGTCCCACGTTTCGGGATCGTCCCACAGCCGGTTGCTGTCCAGCCCTGCCTCCAGCATCCGCCGTTCCAGCACGACGAGCGAGGCAAGATCCATCAGCTGTCGCGGATTGCCTGCCAGATCGCGCACCGGCATCGGGCCGATCGCGCCCGCATTGCCCCCCGGCCCGGTAAACAGCGTCCCGTTCAGAACCACGCCGCCGCCGATGAAGAAGGCGATGAAGACATGCAGGAAATTTGCCGGTAGCGCGCCGGTGCTGAAGACAAGCTCCGCGCTGCAGGCCGATGTTGCGTCGTTCTGCAACAGGACCGGCAGATCGACCCTTGCGGCCAGTTCCGCCTGGATATCGCGGTCGCGCCAGGCATCCATCATGCCCGGCTCCACCCCGATCATCCGCGGCCAGTCCCAAAGTTGGAACGGGATCGCGATGCCAAGGCCCGCGATCCGCGCGCGTTTTTCGTGCGGCAATTGTGCGCTCAACTCCTCCACCGAGCGGAGAGCGAAGCCAAGCACCGCGTCGAAATCGGGATAGGCGTAGATCTGTTTTCGGCGCGCCAAGATCTGGCCCAGAAAATCGGTCAGGATCATCTCGATCGACCGCCGCCCGACCTTCAGCCCGAGGAAATACGCCCCCTCCGGTTTCAGCCGCATGGGCACCGAGGGCTGCCCGACGCGGCCGCGCTGCGGCTCGCCCTTCAGCAGCAGGCCGTCTTCTTCGAGGCTGCGCATGATCACCGAGACGGGCTGCGCCGACAGCCCGGTCAGCCGCGCGATCTCGGCCTTGGCAAGCGCCCCGTGTCGCCGGATCATCGCAAGCACCAACCGCTCGTTCTGCGCGCGCAGGCCGGTCTGGTTGCTGCCAAGCGTCTCGCGCGCGGGCGGGGTCTGCGGTGTCTTGTCAATGCTGTCGGTCATGCTGCCCTCCCCTTGAAATAATGGGTGGCGCGGTGCAAGAGGTCAATAATTAAATAAGAGTGATTTATTTATTGACACAGCGGGCAGACTCGGCCCATCAAGGGGATACCGGGGCGATGAGGCGCCCTTTGATATTCTGTTGGGAGGAAGACAATGACCAAGACCTTGAAGGCCGTTCTGCTCGGCGGTGCCGCCGCGCTTGCCATGGGAGGCGCCGCGCAGGCGCAAGACGCCACCGCCTGCCTGATCACCAAGACCGACACCAACCCGTTCTTCGTGAAGATGCGCGAAGGCGCGACCGAGGCCGCCGAGGCCGCCGGCATCAACCTGCTGACCTATGCGGGCGCCATTGACGGCGACGTCGAAAGCCAGGTCGCCGCGGTGGAAACCTGCATCGCCGCGGGCGCTTCGGGCATCCTGATCACCCCGTCGGATTCCCGCGCCCTTGAACCGGTGATCACCCAGGCGCGCGACGCCGGGCTGCTGGTCATCGCGCTCGACACCCCGTTCGAGCCGGCCGATACCGCCGACGCCACCTTCGCCACCGACAATTTCGAGGCCGGCCGCCTGATCGGCGCCTGGGCGGCGGCGACGCTGGGCGAAGACGCGGCCGATGCCCGCATCGCGCTGCTCGACCTCAACCCGTCCCAAGTGTCGGTCGATTACCTGCGCGACCAGGGGTTCATGTCGGGCTTCGGGATCGAGATCAACGACCCCACCCGTATCGGCGACGAAGACGACCCGCGTATCGTTGGCCATGACGTGACCAACGGCAACGAGGAAGGCGGGCGCACCGCGATGGAGAACCTGCTCCAGATCGACCCTTCGGTCAACGTCGTGTACACGATCAACGAACCCGCCGCCGCCGGCGCGCACGAGGCGCTGTCCGCCTTCGGGCTGGACGATCAGGCGATCGTCGTTTCCGTCGATGGCGGCTGTCCCGGCGTGCAGAACGTGGCTGCGGGCGTGATCGGCGCCACCTCGATGCAATTCCCGTTGCTGATGGCGTCGCTCGGGGTCGAGGCGATCGCGCAATATGCCGAGGATGGCAGCCTGCCCGAGAACACCCCCGGTCTCGGTTTCTTCAACACCGGCGTGCAGCTGGTGACGGACAACCCCGTCGAGGGGATCGACTCGATCGGTTCCGAGGAGGCGCTGGACCTGTGCTGGGGCTGACGCCCGCCTGACGACCCGGCCGGGGCGGCCCATCGGATCGCCCCGGCCAGACCGACCCCCGACAGATTTCGCACCGCCTTCGTGGCCCACCCGTGCTAGAAGGGCGGTGCATCCATGCCCGAAGAGGATGACATGGCCGACCCGACCAACGCCAAGGGACAGGACTATGAAACCTCCCTCGCCGCGAGTGAAACCACTGTAGCGGAATTCGACCACATCCATGCCGGGGTGGTCGGCAAGGTGCAGCACCTCCTGCACGGCAATCCCACGCTGGTGCCGGTAATCGTGCTGACCGTGGCGATCGGCGTTTTCGGCCTGATCGCTGGGGATCGCTTTTTCACACCCTTCAACCTGACCCTGATCATGCAGCAGGTCTCGATCATCGGGATGCTGGCAGCCGCGCAAAGCCTCGTCATCATCACCATGGGCATCGACCTGTCGGTTGCCGCGATCATGGTGCTGATGAGCGTCATCGCCGGCAAGCTCGCCGTCGAGATGGGCGTGCCGGCGCCGCTGGCCCTGCTGGTCGGTTTCGCGGGCGGCATCGGGGCAGGCTACATGAACGGCGTGCTCGTCACCCGGGTCAAGCTGCCGCCCTTCATCACCACGCTTGGCACCTGGAACATCTTCTTCGCGTTGAACCTGTGGCTCTCGGGTGCGCAATCGATCCGCGGCGCCGATATCGACGTCGAGGCGCCGCTGCTCAAATTTTTCGGGGCAAACTTCACCATCGGCTCCGCCCGGCTGACCTATGGCTCGGTTCTGATGGTCGTGATCTTCGTGGCGCTCTGGTATCTTCTGAACAAGACCGCGTGGGGCCGCCATGTCTACATGATCGGCGATGACAAGGACGCCGCCGAACTGGCCGGTATCCGCACCGACCGCACCCTGCGGCAGGTCTACATGCTGGCGGGCTTCATCTGCGCACTGGCGGCGTGGGCCTCGATTGGCCGCGTCGGCTCGATTTCCCCGCAAAGCTTCTACGAAGGCAACCTGCAAAGCATCACCGCCGTGGTGATCGGGGGAATCTCGCTGTTCGGCGGGCGCGGCTCGATCATGGGGGCGCTCTTCGGCGCGCTGATCGTGGGCGTGTTCCAGTCGGGGCTGCGGCTGGCGGGTGTGGACGTGCTGTGGCAGGTCTTCGCCATCGGCTGGCTCATCATCATCGCGGTCGCGGTCGACCAATGGATCAGAAAGGTTTCGGCATGACACAACCCATTCTGCAAGGCCGCGGCATCGTCAAGCGATATGGCCGGGTCACCGCGCTGGATTATGCCGATTTCGACCTCATGCCGGGGGAAATCCTCGCCGTGATCGGCGACAACGGGGCCGGAAAATCCTCTCTCATCAAGGCGATCTCCGGCGCGGTGGTGCCAGACGAGGGCACCATCACGCTGAACGGGCAGCAGGTCAGCTATACCTCCCCGCTGCAAGCCCGCGAGGCCGGGATCGAATGCGTTTACCAGACGCTGGCGCTGTCCCCCGCCCTGTCGATCACCGACAACTTGTTCGTTGGCCGGGAACTTCGCAAACCGGGTTTCATGGGCAAATACATGGGCCTGCTCGACCGCAAGGCGATGGAGGATTTCGCCAGGGCGAAACTGTCGGAACTCGGCCTGATGACGATCCAGAACATCAACCAGGCGGTGGAAACGCTGTCGGGCGGTCAGCGGCAGGGCGTCGCGGTAGCTCGCGCCGCGGCCTTCGGGTCCAGGGTCATCATCCTCGATGAGCCGACGGCGGCGCTTGGCGTAAAGGAAAGCCGCAAGGTGCTGGAGCTGATCCAGGATGTGCGCGCGCGCGG
>PFEX01000046.1:0-2402 GCA_002783145.1 Rhodobacteraceae bacterium CG17_big_fil_post_rev_8_21_14_2_50_65_11
GCCACCGGGTCGCGTCCGTTGGTGCCGCCAATTCCGGGGCTTGGGGATGTGCCTTACCTGACCAATGAAACCATCTTCGAGCTGCGCGACAAACCGCGCCACATGATCGTCATTGGCGGCGGTCCCATCGGGCTGGAAATGGCGCAGGCGCATCGGCGTCTGGGCTGCGAGGTGACGGTGCTGGAAGGCATGAAAGCCTTCGGCAAGGACGATCCGGAGCTTGCCGCCATAGCGCTGGAGAAACTGCGCGAAGAGGGCATCGAGATCATCGAGGGCGCCATGGTCGCCAGCGTCTCGGGCCGGGAAGGCGAGATCACGGTTTCCACAAGGGACGGCGGTCAAGTCACCGGCTCGCACCTGCTGGTCGCTGTCGGTCGCAAGGTGAATGCAGACGGTCTCGACCTCTACAAGGCCGGCGTGGAGGTCGAGCGCGGTGCGGTCAAGGTCGATGCGTCCTTGCGATCCCCCACCAACCGGCGGATCTACGCCGTCGGCGACGCCGCGGGGGGCATGCAATTCACCCATGTCGCGGGCTACCATGCGGGGGTGGTCGTGCGGCAGATGCTGATGGGTCTGCCGGCCAAGGCCCGCACCGACCATTTCCCGTGGGTCACCTATACCGACCCGGAACTGGCGCAGGTCGGCTTGACCGAGGCAGACGCCAAGGCGACGCATGGCGACAAGCTGACCGTTGTGCGATTTCCCTACGCGGAGAATGATCGCGCCATCACCTCCGGCCAGACAACCGGGCTGATCAAGGTGATGGTGGTCAAAGGGCGGCCTGTCGGCGCCTCTATCGTGGGGGCGCAGGCGGGCGAGTTGATCCAGGTCTGGGCGCTTGCCATTGCCAACCGCTTGAAAATGGGCGCGATAGCGGCGATGGTAGCCCCCTACCCGACGCTCGGGGAGATCAACAAACGTGTTGCGGGCGCCTATTTCAGCCCGAAACTGTTCGATAGCCCTATGGTCAAGCGGATCGTGCGCCTCGTGCAGCGGTTTTGACCGGGGCAGGGAAGGTAGACAACAGCGTGCTCAATTCGCTTTCCGGTCGATTGCTCATCCTGACCTTCATCTTCGTGATGCTGGCCGAGATCATGATTTTCGTGCCGTCCGTGGCGCGGTTCCGGGAAGACTACCTGCTGGCCCGGATCGAGCGGGCGCAGATCGCCTCTCTGGCGTTGCTGGCCGATGCGTCGATGATGCTGAATGACGCGCTGGAACAGGAGCTTCTGGACAATGCAGGTGTCCTCAACGTCGTGTTGCGCCGTGATGAGGTCAGTCAGCTTATCCTGTCGGTCGATCGCATCCCGCCGATTTCGGCGCAGTTCGACCTGCGCGACACCTCGGCCCTCGCTCTGATCCGCGACGCGATGATGCGACTTCTCAACCCCGATGACGAGGTGATCCGCGTCATCGGCAACCCTGTGCAACGGGCGGGGCTGGTTATCGACGTGACCTTGCCGACCGCGCCGATGCGTGCGGCGATGGTTGACTACGGGCTACGCATCCTTCTGCTGTCTGCGGTGATTTCGATCATCACCGCCGCGCTTCTTTTCTACACTGCGCAATATGTCGTGGTGCGTCCGATCCGGCGGGTCATCGATTCAATGCGCGCCTATTCGGAGGCCCCCGAGGATTCCACGCGGATCATTCAGCCCGCTGCCCGGATTACCGAATTGCGCGACGCCGAGGTTACGCTGTGCGAGTTGCAGAAGCAGCTGACCGCGTCGCTCAAGCAACGTGAACGGCTGGCTCAGCTGGGCGAGGCAGTGGCCAAGATCAGCCATGATTTGCGCAATATCCTGACCGTGGCCACACTGATGGCCGACCGGCTGGAAGGGTCGGAGGATCCGGCGGTCAAGCGCACGACGCCCAAGTTGCTGTCCTCTTTGGCGCGTGCGGTCAGTCTGTGCGAGGGGACGCTCGCGTTCGGGCGCGCGGAGGAGCCGCCACCGAAACTGTCACGCTTCGATCTGGCGCCGTTGATCGCCGACGTGGTGGAACAGGAACGCATGGCGATTGGCGATGATCCGATCGAGATCTCGGGCGATTGCGTCTCCGGGCTGGTCGTGCGCGGCGATCCGGAACAGCTTTACCGCGTGCTGGGCAATCTCGTGCGCAATGCCCGGCAGGCGATCATGTCCAAGGGAGTGGCTGGCCGCATCACCCTGGGCGCCGGCGAAACGTCCGAAGGCTGGATCATCCGCATCGCCGATACCGGTCCGGGGCTGCCCAAGAAGGCGCTCGACCACCTGTTTCAGCCTTTTCAGGGCGGTGCGCGAAAGGGCGGCACCGGGCTGGGCCTTGCCATCGCGCAGGAACTGGTGCGCGGTCACGGCGGGCGGCTGGAGCTTGTGGAAACCGGGGCAGAGGGAACCGTCTTCGAAATCTTCCTGCCCGAT
>PFEX01000046.1:2434-2743 GCA_002783145.1 Rhodobacteraceae bacterium CG17_big_fil_post_rev_8_21_14_2_50_65_11
GGCCGGGGGTTCGAATCCTCCCCAGCGCACCAATAAAATCAACGAGTTGGACATTTTGAAGCGATAGAGAGCGGCGGCTTGGCCGCACGTTGGTCGCATGAAGTCTGTTCAAGCGCAGAACAAGTGAGCGGGCGGAAAGGGCTGCGACGCGGCCCGGACGCTGACCTGTCACGGGATTTTTCCTCCACCGTCGAATTGAGTCCGGCCCATCCTGAGGGCGGACAATGAAGCGAACGAGAGTCACGGACGAACAGATCATCCGTTGCCCGGCAGGCGCATGCACAACATGCTGCCAAGAGGCGGCACCCT
>PFEX01000046.1:2793-5411 GCA_002783145.1 Rhodobacteraceae bacterium CG17_big_fil_post_rev_8_21_14_2_50_65_11
GCATGTCGGAAGGCACTTTCCAGAACGGGAAGGCCAAGTCCGGCGGCATGACGGTGCCTGCAAGTATCGGGTCAAAGGTGGGTGCCGACCGACAAGGTGTTCCCCAAAGCGGACTGTCGGCCACGACCCACGAGACCAGCGACCCCGCTCGCGCCGCTCCGGGGCTTGATCCCGATGATGCCCCGGTCATCTTGCAGCCGTCGGCCCCGTGCCTTCCTCGGCGATGGCGCGGTCCAGCATCAGCCGGAAGGCCTTTGCCCCCGCGTCGAGCCCGAGGTCGATATGGGGCGTCGCCGGATGCTTCATGCCGGTGTGCACCGCTTCCAGAACCTCCTTGTCTTCGAGAAAGGCCATCCGGGCGCCGGCGTTCATATACTCCGAGACCTCGCGGTCATCCGCGTGGTCGTTGCGGTGCTGGAACCAGAAATAGCGGGTTCGATCGGCGTCGATGGGGGTCATGAAATTGTAAGAGATGTTGACCAGCGTTTCCGCTACCTGCGGCGCGTCGTATCCACCGGTGCCAACGGGGGTGTAGATGGATTTGTTCACGGCGATGGCGGGCAGGCACATTTCGTAGTGTTGCAGGCGGTCGCAATTGCCTTCGAACCGCAGCAGCCGGGCGTAATAGGGCGAGGGCGGCTGGTCCGCGATCCAGCGCGACACCACGACGCCGGTGTCGTGGCGGTCGATATCGAGCGGCGCGTTATCCGTGCCCGCCCCCGCGAAGGAGGTGACATGGACCCAGGCCACGTGGCTGGGGTCGAGCAGGTTGTCGCAGACCCAAAGGTAATGGCAGTCGATATCCAGAACACCGCCATCGGTCTTGCCCCATGTCGGGTCGTCGAAGTTCGGGATCGGGAAAATGCTGTCTGGATCGGCAAGCGCGGGGTCGCCCATCCAGATCCAGAGGAAGCGGTAGCGATCCACCACCGGGTAGGATTTCACAACCGCCCGGCGCGGGGTCATGCCGCGCTGCGTCGGGCTGTCGATGCATGTGCCCGTGCAGTCGAAGGTCAGCCCATGATAGCCGCATTCGACGTGATCGCCTTTCAGGTTGCCCTTGGACAGCGGCAGCTTGCGGTGCGGGCAGGCATTCTCCAGTGCGACGGGGCTGCCATCTTCCTGCCGGTAGAAAACGATGTTCTCGCCAAGCAGGGTTTCGGCCCTGAGGTCGCGGCCGATGTCGTTGCTCCAAGCGGCGATATACCAGCAATTTCTCAGATACATGGCGCGGGTTTCCTTCATCGGGTCCGGGGCTTTTCCGCATCTTGCCGCATCGGGGGTATCGCCGCCATCGGCAAGCGGTAATCTCACCATTAGTGCGACTAATCAGAGCCGGGCATTGGATCGGGAAGGTCGGGTTCCGCGGCGACCTCGGACCTTATCCAGGACAAGAAGCTTTGCACCTTGGCGCTGTCCATCCGGTCGTGGCGCAGCACCAGCCAGTAGGACAACGGCGATTGCGTGATCTGCGGAAACGGTCGTACCAGCCGCCCGTCCAAAAGCGCGTCGATTACCAGCGGTTTGCGGCCAAGGGCGACGCCAAGCCCTTCGATGGCCGCTTGCAGTACAAGGTTCGACTGCCCGAAGCGGCGCGATTTTGCGGGCGGTGGCAGGGTCAGACCGCAATTGCGCGCCCAGAACTCCCATGTCGGCGCGGCATTTCCGAAGCTTTCGTTCTCGTCGTGCAGCAGCGTCTGGTTGCGCAGATCCTCCACCTGGTGCAAGCCCGGAGACCTTTTCAAAAGCGAGGGCGCGCAGACTGGTGTCAGGCTTTCATGCATCAGGTGCTCGACATGGAAGCCGGGGTAATCGCCAAGCCCATAGCGGATACCGACATCTGCATCGGCGGCGGAAAACGGGTGTTGGCCGGTGTCCGTTGCGATCGAAACGGCCAGCTGTGGGTTCCGGGTGTCGAAATTGAGCAGCCTGGGGAAGAGCCATGTAAAGGCAAATCCCGGCAGGCAGCTGATGACAATGGTGTTTTCCGACCTCGTCCGGTCACGCATCTGGGCGCAGACATCCGATATCCGGCCCAGCCCGTCGGCAATCGCACGGGCCAGTTGGTCACCCTCTCGCGTTGGCCGAGAGCTGCGGGCGCCACGGATCAGCAACGCATGACCCAGCCACTCCTCCAGCGTTTTGACATGCTGACTTATGGCGCTCTGGCTGACGCCAAGCTCCTGCGCGGCAGCGGAGAAACCGGACAAGCGCACCACTGCCTCGAAGGCGCGCAGGGCGGAAAAGGGGAGGTTGATGATCATATTAGCCAGTCTAATGAAACCCATTACGGGAATCAAATAGCAGCATGCAACCGAAGGGCGCTACCCTGCCGTTACAAATCCTACACAAACGCGTCGGAGCAAGAAAGAAGCCTTTCAAATGCCGATCCCGTCACCCGAAGCAGGCGCGCTCAACTTGTTGCAAAACTGCGCTCATGCGGCGGCGGGGGATCGTCTGCTCATCGCCTGTGAATCGCCCGAATACGGATACTTCGATGCCGATGCCGTGGCGCTGGTGCACCGGGCAGCAGATCGGCTCGGCCTTCATGTCGATACCGTTGATGTCGGCTTCAATCCCGACGACCCCCACCTGCCGCCCGACCTGCTGGCGCGGTT
>PFEX01000228.1:0-3731 GCA_002783145.1 Rhodobacteraceae bacterium CG17_big_fil_post_rev_8_21_14_2_50_65_11
CGCCGACATCAGCGTGATCATCAAGGGCGCGATGAAGAAAAGCGCCACCGCGTCGGCCAGCGGCATGGTGGCCAGCGCGGCGAAGAACAGCAGGTTGGAGATCACCACAAACAGGCCGCGCAACAGGTGCAGGCCCGGCGTTGCAGTGCGCAATGCCGCGAACCCACCCTCGAATTGCAGGATCGCAAGCGATATCAGGATCCCGATGATGGAGCGGATGAACACCATCTGGTGCAGCGGGTAGTCGCCGCCAAGCGCCTTGATCGTGGAATCGTTGACCGTTATGAGCACCATCCCCGCGATAATCAGCACGATCGCGAGCGGCGGGGTTTCATCGGGCGGGATCGGGCGACCGGCCATGGCAGACATCCTGTAGGGGTGATGCCGGCGCGTGGCGTCGTGCCGCTGCCTGCGTCCGTACCAGCCCTATCGCGCAATCGTCGATCTGGAAAGCGGTGAAGCGGTGAAGCGGAATCATGGTGGGTGGTGAGGGGCTCGAACCCCCGACATTTTCGGTGTAAACGAAACGCTCTACCAACTGAGCTAACCACCCGGTCGGCGCGACTGATAGCGCGGCTGTCGCGCCAAGCGCAAGCCCCGGTGTTCGTCAACTGACGCGAAGACCCCGTTTTGCGTCAGACTGCACCGCTCAAGCAGGTCAGCGATGCGGGACGGAGGGGACGGTTGGGCGGGTAACGCGCCGCGCGATTGCCAGACCGCGGGATGGCGATACGCCGGTCGTGCAAGGTGCTTTATCGCGCAACATCCGCGACACTTGTCTGTGTCGTGCTCACTTCCCCAAATCGCCAGCCCGCGCGGGCGATCCGGTGCGGCGCGTCGGCGTGCAAGCATGCCTTTACTCCGCGCGAAGGGCACCGGGAGAACCGTCCACAAAAGGCGAAAACCGGGACCCGCGTCCCGTTCGGGCGACTGGCACAGACCAATCGTATTGCATGACTGCAAACGAGTGCGACACACCCTATCCCGTCAGCACGCGGGCCTTTCCGTTGCGGATATGGTGCACGTTGCCCTGCCCGCCCGGAACGATCGACAGATCGGTCAGCGGCCGGCCCAGCACCATGCAGCGCAGAAGGCGCGAGGTGACGCCATGGGTGACGATCACCGTGGGTTCATGAAGCCCTGCAAGCACCGGCCGCACCCGGCCCGCCATCTGGCCGAGGGTCTCGCCGCCGGGGGCAAGGAATTTCCACAGATGCGGGTCGGTCGCCTTGCGCAGGTCCGGACTCTCGGTGCGCAGGTCCGTCAAGGTGCGTCCGGCCCAGCGACCGAGGTCAAGCTCCAGCAGCCGTTCATCGGTTTCGATGGTCAGACCAAGCCCGTCAAGTGCCAGCCTTGCCGTGCGCAACGCCCGAGGCGCCGGGCTGGCGATCACCCGCACGCGTCCCGGCAGGCAAGCGGCAAGGATACGGCCCTGCGCACGCGCCTGATCCAGCCCGCGCGATGTCAACGGCGAATCCAGCCGGCCTTGCAGCCGTTCCTCGGCGTTCCAGTCGGTTTCACCGTGGCGCAGGATCCACAGTTCCGGCATGGTCGGCGGTTCAACGGGCATGATCGGGCCTTGCGGGTGCACCTATCTGAAGACACGAAGGGCGCCAAGCAGGTGACCCGCGGCGCCCCTGGCGTGCAATGGTGGGTGATAAGAGATTCGAACTCCTGACATCTTCGATGTGAACGAAGCGCTCTACCACTGAGCTAATCACCCTCCGTGGCGCGCCTTTTAGCCGTGGGGATCAGAAGGCGCAAGAGGGGTTGTCAGGCTTTCTCGTCGTTCGTTTCGGTGCTGTGATCTTCTGCCTCCGGGTCCAGCGCATCGCTGCGGTCAAGCACTGGCGTGGGCAGCTTTATCCGCGCGGTCAGGATGTCGCCCTCTGGCTTTACGGTGCGTTTCCGGGGGGTGATCTTGCCCAGACCGGGAAGGCTGACGGTGCGCCCGTCCTGCAACGCGATGCCCAGCGCCGCGCAGACAAGACCGGCCGCTGCGCGCAGGTCGGAGCGTTTCAGATCCGCCCGCTCCGCGATGTTCTGCATCAGGTCCTGCATCTTGTAGATCGGCGGCTCGGCGCTTTCGGATGCGCCAGGACCGGCGGCAAGCTGCACGATCCCTTCCGCGCTTTGCGAATCGGAGCTATTCGCTTTTGACGTCCCCGACTCACCGGTCTTCTTGCTGCGTTTCACGGTTGATTTACCACTTCAAACATGATTGTTTCCTACATGGAAACACATTAGCGGTCCTGGCGTCCCCTCACCAGCGCATTCTTGCCCCGCCTCTAGCCCGGCGCCCCCAAGGCCGGCGTGAACCCCATCGTGCGGCTGTCCCAACGGGGCCATCCCATAAGCTCCGATACGGTCACGAACCGATAGCCGCGCGCCGTAAGCCCATCGAGTGCAGCCGGCATCGCGTGCACCGTCGCGCCGATGATGTCGTGCGAGAGGATCACCGCCCCGGTATGCGCGTGGCTGACGATCCTGCTGGCGACGACGGAACTGCCCGGACGGCGCCAATCCTCCGGGTCGACGGACCACAACACCGTCGGCAGGCGGCGTTCGGCATAGATCAGCCCGCGTTGACGCGGCGAGAGCAGACCGTAAGGCGGGCGCATGGTGACCGGCGGGCGGCCCGCGACCGCGTTGATCGCGGCAGACGTGCGGTCGAGTTCCCGCAGCAACGAGGTGTTGCCAAGCGAGGTCAGCCGTGGATGGGTCCAGGTATGGTTGCCAATTTCATGGCCTTCGGCGGCAATGCGACGGGTCAAGTCGGGATACATCGCAACGCGGCGGCCGATCAGGTAGAAGGTCGCGCGGATGTTGCGCGCGCGCAGGATGTCCAACAACTGCGGTGTCAGGCTCTGGTGCGGGCCGTCGTCGAAGGTCATGGCGACAATAGGCTGCGCGGTCGGCACGCGGGAAATGGTTGTCGTCCCGCCCTGCGTGACGCCTTGTGGAATGGTGAAATCGAACCGCGCCTGCGCGAAGGCGCGACCGGCAAGGGCCGGCGCGGCAAGCAACGCGGACAACCCCCCCGCGAAATGGCGACGCGTCAAAACGCTCATGATTCGGTCCCGGAAAGTGGCAGCTTCGGGTAAACAACACATATAGAAGCCGCGACTTGGTTTCGAATCAAGTCATTGCACCCCAACAGGGTGAATTTGCGTTGCAAATGCGTCTCATCCGGCCCGGAATGGGCGCGTTGCAGGCAAGACACGATTCCGACTCGAAAAGCCAGGTCTCTGCGCCCCTCCCCTTGCCAGAAATACGGCGACGGGCAAGCTTGAACTTGGGAAATATGAACCGGGCGACTGCCATTGTCCCGGATCCAAGGGGGAATAAACGATGAAAAAACTTACCGCGGCTGCGACCGCCCTGACCATCGTGTCGACCATGCCCGCGCTCGCCGATGAGGCCGCGCCGGTCATGGATATCGAGATCGTGACACAGAACACAAGCGTGGAGCCGACGCAAGCCGATGTGCTTGTTCCGATCCTGATGATGACGTTCATGGCGCTGACAGCGAGCTGACGCCACGCCGAAGCCTGCGTAAGGCCGCCCCCTGACAGGGCGCGGCCTTTGCATTTCTCCAAGTCGAACGTCAGTGCGCGGTTGCCCCCTTGCCGGCATCCGCAACCGCCTTGGCCGCCGCAGCAGCCGCCGCCGCCTCTTCCGCTTCCTCGTCCCACTCCACCGGCTCCGGTTGGCGGACAAGCGCCTGTGCC
>PFEX01000228.1:3747-13592 GCA_002783145.1 Rhodobacteraceae bacterium CG17_big_fil_post_rev_8_21_14_2_50_65_11
GATCGACGGGGATGATTTTGAGCCCTTCCTTCACGTTGTCCGGGATCTCCGCCAGATCCTTTTCATTCTCTCGCGGGATCAGCACCGTCTTTATCCCGCCCCGGAGCGCGGCCAGCAGCTTTTCCTTCAACCCGCCGATCGGCAGGGCATTGCCGCGCAGCGTGACCTCGCCGGTCATGGCGATATCCTTGCGCACCGGAATGCCTGTCAGCACCGATACGATGGAGGTCACCATGGCAAGCCCGGCGCTTGGCCCGTCCTTGGGTGTGGCGCCTTCGGGAACATGGACGTGGATATCCCATTTCTCGAACTTCGGCGGCTTCACCCCGATCTCGGGCGCAATGGAACGCACATAGCTTGACGCGGCGTCGATGGATTCCTTCATCACGTCGCCGAGCGTGCCCGTCGTTTTCATCCGGCCCTTGCCAGGCAGGCGCAGCGCCTCGATGTTCAAAAGCTCGCCACCGACCGACGTATAGGCCAGCCCGGTCACCACGCCGACCTGATCGGCATCCTCCGCCAGACCGAACTTGTATTTCCGAACACCGAGGAAATCGGCAAGGTTGTCGGGGGTAACGGTGATCGTCTCGACCTCTTTCTTGATGATCTTCGTGACCACCTTACGCGCGATCTTGGCGATCTCGCGTTCCAGATTCCGCACCCCCGCTTCGCCCGTATAATAACGGATGATATCGGTCAGGGCCTCATCGGTCAGCGAGAATTCGGACGGTTTCAGCCCGTGGTTCTTGACCTGCTTTTCCAGAAGGTGCTGCTTTGCGATCTCGCGCTTTTCATCCTCGGTGTAGCCCGCCAGCGGGATGATCTCCATCCGGTCCAGTAGCGGTCCGGGCATGTTGTAGCTGTTGGACGTGGTCAGGAACATGACGTTCGAGAGGTCGTATTCGACCTCAAGATAATGGTCCACGAAGGTGGAGTTCTGTTCCGGGTCCAGCACCTCCAGCATCGCCGAAGCCGGATCGCCGCGGAAATCCTGCCCCATCTTGTCGATCTCGTCGAGCAGGATCAGCGGATTGGTCGTCTTGGCCTTTTTCAGCGCCTGGATGATCTTGCCGGGCATGGAGCCGATATAGGTGCGCCGGTGGCCGCGGATCTCGGATTCGTCGCGCACGCCGCCAAGCGAAATGCGGATGAATTCGCGCCCCGTCGCCCGCGCCACCGATTGCCCGAGCGAGGTCTTGCCGACGCCCGGCGGCCCGACAAGGCACATGATCGGACCCTTCAGCTTCTTCGAGCGCTGCTGCACGGCAAGGTATTCGACGATCCGTTCCTTGACCTTTACAAGCCCGTAATGATCGTCATCGAGGATCTTCTCGGCGCGGCCCAGATCCTTCTTGATGCGGGATTTCACCCCCCAGGGAATGGTCAGCATCCAGTCGAGGTAATTGCGCACCACCGTGGCCTCGGCGCTCATCGGGCTCATGTTCTTGAGCTTCTTGACCTCGGCCTCGGCCTTGTCGCGCGCTTCCTTCGACAGCTTGGTGTTGGCGATCTTCGCTTCCAGTTCGGCAACCTCGCCTTCGCCGTCCTCGCCGTCGCCAAGCTCCTTCTGAATGGCTTTCATCTGCTCATTCAGGTAATACTCACGCTGTGTCCGCTCCATCTGCGATTTCACGCGGGTCTTGATCTTCTTCTCGACCTTCAGGACGCTCATTTCGCCCTGCATCAGCCCGTAGACCTTTTCCAGCCGCTCGGCCACGTCGAGCGTTTCCAGAAGCTCCTGCTTCTGGCCCACCTCTATGCCCAGATGACCGGCCACCAGATCGGCCAGCCTGGCGGCCTCGGTGCTTTCGGCGACGCTGGTCAGCGCCTCTTCGGGGACGTTCTTCTTGACCTTGGCATAGCGCTCGAATTCCTCGGCGACCGGCATCAGCAACGCCTGAACGGCGGCGGGGTCGCCCTCTGTCTCCGGCAGGTTCTCGGCACTGGCCTCGAAGAAATCGGGATTGTCGAAGTAGCCGGTGATCTGCACCCGCGATTGCCCCTCGACCAGCACCTTCACCGTGCCATCGGGCAGCTTGAGCAGTTGCAGCACGTTGGCCAGCACGCCAACGCGGTATATTCCGTCGGTATCGGGATCATCGACCGCCGGGTCGATCTGGCTGCTCAACAGGATCTGCTTGTCATCCTGCATCACCTCTTCCAGCGCGCGCACGGATTTTTCGCGTCCGACGAAGAGCGGCACGATCATGTGCGGAAACACCACGACATCGCGCAGCGGAAGGACAGGATAGGTGGTCATTTGCTCTGGCATGTTGCCTTCCTCGTTCTTGGCAAGAGGGCCCTGGCCCCGACGCCGCAGCGGCCGCGTCCCTCTCCGGGTTCAACTCAACAAAATGGGGCGAAGCCACTCCAATTTCAAGCTGGCCGGACAGCCGCCTGCCGCGCCGTCCTGTCTGCACGTCACCGCCGCCGGGGGCAAGACGGGTTCTGCCGGGAAAGTGAACGAAGGCTTGATACGGATCACCGTGGCAGGGCGTAAAGCGACAGGCGCGCACCCTCGATGACCGGGGAGAGCGTCGCGCGCATCGCCGGCCAGCCTTCCGGCGCCTCCGCGTCAAGCGCGACAATCGCGCGCGAGGTCAGCAGGATGCGCCCCGGCCCGGTGTCCGCCGCCGCACCAAGGCCAGACACGGGCAGCAATTCGGCGGGCGAGAAAAACAGCAGGTATCCGGTACAGATATAGCCGCAATCGTCAATGACCACGTCGCCGCGCCGCACCTCGTCCAGCAGACCGGCGTGCACGACACGCCAGTGATCGGTCCGAGCCTCGGCAAAGCCCAGCATCGCCCCGGCGAAATTTGCCAGCCACAGCGACAGCGCCGCGATAACCGTCGCGCGCCGGACCCAGCGTCGCGCAGGGTCGAGCCGCAGCACGACCAGCAGCACGAGGAAGGGCAGTGCCGCGATCCAGAACTCCTTGTTGGTGGGTTCCCAGATCGTCGTCACGGTGGCGTAGGTCGCGCCGTGCAGCATCAGAAGGGGGCGGAAGCCATAGGTCAGCAACGGCGCCACCCCGAACGCGGCACGCAGCGCCACCGCCACCACCGCGCCGACGCTGATCGCCGTCAGCCCGGCAAGAATCCCCGCGTTCAGCATCAGACCGGTGGCGGCGAAATGTATCTCCTCGACCAGTTGGTGGCCGGGAAACGCGGCATCGACGATCTCGGGAAGGCCGGGAATGGCAAACAGGAACAGGCTCGACCAGATCGCGCCGCCCAGCCCGATCAGCGCCTTCAACGGCGCGAGCCATGACAACGGCGCCCACAGCCCGTCGGCCGCATACCCGCGCGCCCAGTCGAACAACGCCGGCAACGACCGGTGCCCGAGCAGTCCCCAGCCGACCCAGAGGTACACCGCCCCAACGACCAACCCGAACACCGCGAGCCAGATCGCCGTCAGCCGCCATTGGCGCGCCGCCAACAGCAAAACCAGCGCCGGAACGGCGAGGAACACATGGCTTTGGTGCAGCAACGTGGCAATCGCGGCAAGAAACGCCGCAAGCGTCGCCGCCCGCGCCCCGCCGCGCTCCCAGCCGACCTGCCAAAGCGCCAGGAAACTGGCCAGCACGAAGGGCAAGGGCACCGTGTAAGTGTCGGGATACATGCCGTAAAGCCAGACCGCGAAACAGCCCGCAAGCAGCCAGACAGACGCCATCGCCCCCCACAATCCGCCACCCGCAACCCGCGCGATCTTCCACACCAGCGCCAATGTCCAGATCAACGCCGCAAGGCTGGCCAATTGCATCACGACAAGCGCGCTCGCCCCTGGCCAGACGACCTGTGCGCCCCGCGTCAGGCCCAGCATCAACGGCTCATAAAGCAGGTGATTGGGGTGCCACTGCGGCACCCTGCCCGCAACGCGATCGACGTAGTAGACCGCGTCCTCGGCCTCGGTGAAATTCTGCGGGAAGGTCAGAAGGTAGATCAGCGCGATCAACAGCAGCGACAACAGCGGCAAAAGCCGGTCGCTACGCGTTTCCAGAATGCTGCCCGGTTGCCGCTCTGCCATCGCGTCCGTTCCGAATGCGAAAGTCTTACGCTTACCACGCACCGCCGGGTGCGACCAGTTCCGTGTCACAGCCGCCCGATATCGCCCTCGGCCCTCTGCGCATGGAAGCGTGTCTCGAACGCAGCGAAGCGATCCTGTGCAACTGCATCCCGGATCTCCTGCATAAGCTGTTGGTAGTAATGCAGGTTATGCCATGTCAGCAGCATCGCGCTGATCAGTTCCCCAGACCGGTAGACATGGTGCAGGTAGGCGCGGGAATAGCCGGTGCAGGCCGGACAGGTGCAGTCCTCGTCCAGCGGGCGCGGGTCGTCCTGGTGGCGCGCATTCTTGAGGTTGACCACCCCGCGCCGCGTCCATGCCTGCCCGGTCCGGCCCGAGCGGGTGGGCAGTACGCAATCCATCATGTCAATGCCACGCGCGACGGCGCCGACGATGTCGTCGGGCTTGCCCACCCCCATCAGGTAGCGGGGGCGGTCCTTTGGCAGAAGGTCGGGCGCGTAGTCAAGGCAGTCGAACATTGCCGCCTGCCCCTCGCCCACCGCCAACCCGCCGATGGCATAGCCCTCGAAGCCGATCGCCCGCAGCGCCTCGGCGCTTTCCGCGCGCAGGTCGCGGTCCAGCCCGCCCTGCATGATCCCGAACAGCGCGTGACCCGGCCGGTATCCGAACGCCGCACGACTGCGCGCCGCCCAGCGCATCGAAAGGCGCATCGACTCTGCGATCCGGTTCCGGTCGGCGGGCAGCGCCGGGCATTCGTCGAAGGCCATAACGATGTCGGAGCCCAGAAGCCGCTGAATCTCCATCGAGCGTTCGGGAGTCAGCATGTGCCGCGAGCCGTCGATATGCGATTTGAAACTCACGCCCTCCTCGGTCAGTTTGCGCAGGTCGGCGAGGCTCATCACCTGAAAACCGCCCGAATCGGTCAGGATCGGTTTGTCCCAGTTCATGAAGCGGTGCAGCCCGCCAAGCCGGTCGATCCGTTCCGCCGTGGGGCGCAGCATCAGGTGGTAGGTATTGCCCAGCACGATATCGGCGCCGGTCGCGGCGACGTTCTCGGGCAGCATCGCCTTGACGCTGGCCGCCGTTCCCACCGGCATGAAGGCCGGCGTGCGGATCTGCCCGCGCGGTGTCGAGATTACCCCCCGCCGCGCCTTGCCGCTGGTTGCGGTGACGTCGAAGGAAAACCGCTGTGTCATGGCGCCTGCACCTCTTTGGTTATCTGTGGCCCCGTCATAGAACTTTTTGGGCGGTAGCCAAGGAAGGACCGCCCCCAACGACGCGCCGCGGCCGGCACGCGAAGACCGCAGAAAGCCCCCGCGGGGGGGGCACCCGGCCCGCGACCCATGTGCCCGGACTTTGGCAGCGTCAGGGGACAGGTCAGGGGACAGGGGGGGGGGCAAGGCAGGTCAGGCCGATTCCGATTGCCGGCTGTCGGGCCGGGTGTCGCGGCCTGAGCTCTCATCATCGTCGGCGGGGGCGAACAGATCCGCCGCGCTGCCCTCGATTTCCAGCGTTTCGACCTCGTCCGGCACGCGGTCGTGGTTGACGTCGCCGGTGCCGGGGTAGACCAGGCCGGCCGAGATCACCAGCTTGGCGGCATCCTCCACCGACATCTTCAGGATCTGCACATCCTCCAGCGGCAAGAACAGCAGGAAGCCCGAGGTCGGGTTCGGCGTTGTCGGCAGGAAAACCGAGATCATGTGCGTGTCGTGGCGCGCCGCGATCTCGCCCTTGGCATCGGTGGAGATGAAGGCAATCGCCCAGATCCCTTTGCGCGGGTATTCCACAAGGCAGGCCTTTTCAAAGCTCGACTTGCCCTGCGCCAGCACCGTTTCGGCGATCTGCTTGAGCCCCGAATAAAGCGATCGCACGCCGGGGATCGTCAGCACGAGCGATTCGGCGGTGCGGATCAGCGACCGGCCAATCAGCCCCTTGGCGACCCAGCCGACAATCACCGTTGACAACAGGAAGATCGCAACGCCGATACCCCTGATATCGACCGCGATGTTGAAATAGTCGCGGATCAGGATCGCCGGGTTATAGTCTGCGGGCAGCCACGGCAGAATCCACGAGTCGATCCAGCCGATCACCGTCCAGATCAGCCAGATCGTCAGCCCGATGGGCGCGATCACGATCAAACCGGTGAAAAAACTCGCCTGCAAGGACGAGATCCAGCCGCGCTTTGGCGGCGGGGGCGGCTCGGGCAGTTCCATGGGTTCTGTTGATCCTTCGTGGCTCGGATATCCCTTCATTAAGGGCGGCGTCGCCCGCAAACAAGGGATCAGCGTGTCAGCCGCGCCGCGCAGCGCAGGCGATTGCCGCCGCCAGCCGGGCGTTGTTCAGCACAAGGGCGATATTGGCGTCCAGCGACCGGCCTTCGGTCAGCTCGAAAATGCGTTGCAGCAGGAAAGGGGTGACGGCCTTGCCGGTGATTCCCCGTGCCCCGGCCTCGGATTGGGCGTGCGCGATGATCGGTGCCAGCCGCTCTGCCGGGATTTCATCGGCCTCGGGGATCGGGTTGGTCACAAGCTGCCCGCCGGGCAGGCCCAACCGGGCACGCATCGCAGCCGCGGCGGCGATTTCATCGGCCGCGTCCATGCGCAGCGGTGCCGGCAAGCCAGAGCGCCGAGACCAGAAGGCCGGGATCTCGTCCTGTCCGAAGGCGATGACCGGCACGCCGTGGGTTTCCAGCACTTCCAGGGTTTTCGGGATATCGAGGATCGCCTTCGGCCCCGCCGCGACCACCGTCACCGGTGTCTGGGCCAGTTCCGCAAGGTCGGCGGAAATGTCGAAACTGTCCTCGGCCCCTTTGTGCACGCCACCGATCCCGCCGGTGGCAAACACCCCGATCCCGGCCAGATGCGCGCCGATCATGGTGGCTGCGACCGTGGTCGCCCCGGTCTTGCCGGTGGCAAGCGCGACGGCAAGGTCGGCGCGGCTTAGCTTCATCACGCCGTCCGCCTGCGCCAACGCCGCAAGCGCCGCATCGTCCAGCCCGATATGCAGGCGACCGCCCATGACCGCGATCGTCGCAGGCACCGCGCCCGCCGCCCGCACCTCCGCCTCCACCGCGCGCGCCGTCTCGAGGTTCCTCGGCCACGGCATGCCATGGGTGATGATGGTGCTTTCCAGCGCCACGACGGGCGCGCCATTGGCCCGCGCCTCGGTCACCTCGGGCGAGACGGTCAGGATATCTCGGGTCATCGGCTGTCTCCGGCAACATAGGCGGCGGCGGTGGCAAGGGCATGGGTCAGCGCGGCGGCGCGCGCCGCACCACGCGTCTCGGCGGCGATATGGGCCGCCATGAAGGTATCGCCCGCCCCGGTCACGCGACGCGGCGCGACCGGCGGCGGCGCGAACGAAACGGAGCCATCGGCGCGCGCATCCACGGCCAGCCGCCCGCCATCGGTGACCAGAACCCGCCGCGCGCCCGCCGCCAAAAGCGCCTCCGCCCCGGATTCGGCGCAACTGACAGCGCGGCCCGCGATCAGCCCGGCTTCTTCGGCATTGACGTAGATCGTGGCGCCGGGGTGGGTCAGAAACACGCGCAGACGCTCGGCCTTGCCGGGCGAGGCCGGGGCCACCCGCAGATCGGCCAGCGAAAAGAGCGGGCTTTGCGCGATTTCAGCCAGCACGTCCGGCGTCAGGTTGCCGTCGATGGCCATCGGCCCCTGCCACGGTGCCCCCGGACTGGCCAGCCGCCCATCTTCCAGCGGTGCCAGAATGCGTGCCCCGGCGGCCTCCAGAGACCGGGCATCGGCCAGCGCGGCCAGCAAATGCCCCTGCGCCTCGATCGCCACGTATTGATCGGTCGACAGGGCGCGGTCGACCAGAACATGCGCCACGTCAAGCCCCATGCGACCGCATTCCGCCAACAGCGCCGCCCCCGCAGCATCCTCCCCCACGACCGACAGCAGCACCGGTCGCAGCCCCTGCGCCCGCAATGTCACCGCGATGTTCAGCGCCACACCGCCGGCAAGACGCGTGATCTGCCCCGGCTTGTCATTGCCGGGCGCCATCGACAGGTCAGTGCGGCCGATGATGTCCCAAAGGACCGAGCCGATGCACAGGATATCGGGACGATTGGTCATGCGCCCTTCCCTAAGCGAGCCCGTCCGCGCCGTCCATGGCTTTCCTCCCGGTCCCCCGCCCGACCCCATTGCCACGATCCGCCCGGCAGCGTTTCGCAGGCGCGTGCGACCGCCCTGCCCTTGCATTAACCTTAACGCCCGCTTTTCATCTTGGCACAAATACTTCGGGGGGTCGCCGCGAGGCGACGGGGGCAGCGCCCCCTCTGCCCCGCGCCCCCCTCAAGCCGCCTCGTCATAGCTCGCCCCGCGCCCGCCGCCGATGAGCGGCAGCGAAGAGGCGCGCGGATCGGCGCGGCGCCGCCGCGACGACCCCTTCACTCCGCCTCGTACCACCACACATCGGGCTGGAAGCCCAGCCAGTCGCCGTAGATCGGCAACCGTTCCGGGTAGTGCAACTCGCGCACATGGGCGATGCGGCTCACCGGCGAATACCAGATCGGGATCACGTAGCGCCCCGCCGTCAGCACCCGGTCGAGCGCCCGCACGGCGGCGCGGTAATCGTCCTGGCTCTCGGCGCTCAGCATCTCGTCCACCATCGCGTCGATCGCCGGGTTGCAGACCCCCATCAGGTTGCGGCTGCCCTCCACGTCGACCATCTCGCAGCCCCAGTAGAGGTATTGCTCGTTGCCGGGCGACAGCGACACGCCGCGCGCGAGCCAGGTCATGTCGAAATCGAAGGCATCCGTTCGTTCGCGGTATTGCGCGCTGTCGATCGTCGTCACCCTCGGCGCGATGCCGAGGCGGGCCAGCGATTCCACGTAGATATTGATGATCGCCTGATTCTCGGCCGAGCCCTGTTGCAGCACGATCTCGAAGGTGAATGGCGCGCCATCCGGGCCGGTCATCACCCCGTCCTCGACGCTGTAGCCCGCCGCCTCCATCAATCCCATGGCGGCGCGGATGCCCGCCCGGTTCGCCTCGCGCCCGTTCGAAACGGGAAATTCATACCCCTCCAGCGCACCGGGCAGCAGGTGATCGGCGAAGGGCACCAGCAATTCGCGCACCCGGCCGGTGGCCTCGCCGGGCTGCATGCCAAGCACCGAGTTCGAGAAATAGGAGGTGATGCGCGGCGCCAGCCCGCCATTCTGGGTTTGGTTGATGAATTCGTAGTTGAAGGCCTGGATCATCGCCTCGCGCACGCGCCAGTCCTCGAATTGCGGCGAGCGGGTGTTCATCACGAAGCCCCACATGCCGGTGGGCCGCTGATGCGGGATTTCCGACAGCACCACCTCGCCCGATCGCACGCGCGGGAAATCGTAGTTGGTTTCCCAGTCGGCGGCGTTGCTCTCGCGGATCGTGGTGATCTCGCCGGCGACAAAGGCCTCGCGCATCGCCGTGCCGTCGCCGAAGAATTCCAGCCGGATCTCGTCGATCACGTTGGTGCCGCGCCGGAACCCCAGGTCGCGGCCCCAGTAATCGGGGTCGCGGCGCAGCGAGACGTAGCGGCCAGGCTCGAAATTGTCGATCACGTAGGGCGCGCTCGACACCGGGATCGCGTCGATGCCGCTGTCGGTGAAATCGCGCCCCTGCCATTGCGCCGCTTGCAGGATCGGCCGCAGCCCCATGATCAGCGCCAGTTCCCGGTCCGGTTCGCTGAAGGTGATGCGCACGCCGCGTTCGCCGACCGCCGCGATGCTCTCGACCCGGTTCCAGGCGTTGCGGTAGCGCGGATGCCCCTCGGTGCCCAGCGTCTCGTAAGACCAGATCACATCCTCGACCGTCACC
>PFEX01000195.1:0-3053 GCA_002783145.1 Rhodobacteraceae bacterium CG17_big_fil_post_rev_8_21_14_2_50_65_11
TTCGCAATCCTGATGCACCACCCCCATGCGTTGCCGGGCCTGCGCAATCTCGTCTCGCGACATGCTGGCGCTGTCCTGTCCGAAGATGGTGACGTTGCCACCGGTGGCGCGCAGATCGGCGTAGCACAGTTTGAGGAAAGTAGTCTTGCCCGCACCCGAGGGTCCGGTCAGGAAATGGAACGACCCCGGCGCCAACCGCAGCGTCATGTCCGAAAACAGCGGCCCACCCCCGTATCCGTAGGCGGCCTCTTTCAACTCGATCACCGGCCTGCTCCGTCCCGTATCGCGTGCGTCTGTCATGCCTCACCCGCGCGCTTCTTGCAATCGCCAGCCCATGCAATAGCTTGGAAAGGCGGGGGGGCATTGCTAGACTCTGCCGAATGTCGTCTGAACGGGGAACCCGATGCGCCTGACCTGTCCCAATTGCAATGCCCGGTACGACGTGGACGACTCCCTCGTTCCGCCCGAAGGCCGGGATGTGCAATGTTCCAATTGCGCGACAACATGGTTTCAGCCTGGCAAACGCACCCGCAGGGAAGACCCGGAAGACTCTGGCACCGCACCGACCGCGCCGCGCCGCGATCTCGACCCGGCGCTGCGCGATATCCTGCGCGAGGAACGCGAGCGCGAAGAACAGCTGCGCCGCGCCGCCGCGACGGTCGAAGAGCAGGAGGAAATGGCGCTCGACCAGGCCCCGGCACCGCGCGCGCAAGACCGACGCCCGAACCCGCCCGAAGAGGCCGATGCAGAGGCCGCTGCGATCCGCCAGATGGTCGAGGAGGCTCAGGCGCCAGAGGCCTCCCGACGCCATGGCGGGCGGGAGCTGTTCCCGGATATCGAGCAGATCAACTCTACCTTGCGCGCCACGAGCGACCGCAATGCCGGTGAGGAAACGACCTCCGATATCGAGACGATGGACCGGCGCCCGCGCCGCAAGCGCGGCTTCCGGATTGGCTTTTTCCTGATGGTGTTTCTCGCGGCAGCGGCCATCGCCGCCTATTCCTACGCGCCAGAAATCACCGCCGCATTACCGCAAGCCGAGCCGGTAGCGACCACTTACGTGGCGCAGGTCAATGATTTGCGCTTTCGGCTTGACGACGCGGTCCAATCGCTGGTCGCCCGACTGGGTGCGCTGGCGGGGATGTGACAGGCACCCCCACAACCGCGCAATCTTGCTGACGGCGGCGCATTGCGGCCCGATCGGTGCGGATTACGCCCGATCACGCAGAATACCCGGTGCTTTGGCACTGACAGGATTTCACTCATGACGGATTTCTCCTTTCGCACACGTGCTCTTCGAGGGGCAGGCGCCAAACGCTGACTGGGTGGCCAAGCGCGACTCGGGGGCCAACACGTTCCGGAAAGTGGGCCAGAGGGCCCGCGACTGGGCCACCGGGGGCGCAGAAGGGACCGAGACGGCGCCACATCCCGGCGGCTGACGCGCGGCACGTTTCCGGGCGGCAGAGTAGCTTCGCCGGACCCTATTCGGTCGCGGCGAACCTGTCGAGAAGCCGACGCAGGTAGTCAAGTTCCAGATCGGGGCGGTCCTGCTCGGCGCTGCGGCGGCGGATCTCGTCCATCAAGTCGCGCGCCCGGCGGAACGCCTCCTCGCGCCGCGCAAGGCTTTCCGCGGACCCAAGGGCACCGGAATTGCCCGCCTGTCGGCCAAGCGGGTCCTGCAACGGGCGCTCGGCCTGCATGTTTCCCTGCGCGCGGCCCTGACCGGGGTCTGCGCCCTCGTCACTGGCAAGCTCGCGCCCGAGAGCTTCCATCCCCTCGCGCAGCGCCTCCATCGCCCGTGACTGGCTGTCGAGCGCCTCAGCCAGATCGCCACTTTCCAAATTCTCGAACGCCTCGCGCATGGCGCGCCCGGCCTCTTCCAGCCGTTGCAGCGTTTCCTCGCTTTGCGCCGGGCCGCGCCCCGGCAGGGTCCGGGCCTGTTCGCGCAATTGTTCGCGCAACTGGCGCTGACGCTCTGCAAGGCTGCCCTCGTCATTCTCGCCACCCTGCGCGTCACCCTGCGCGTCGCCCTGCCGGTCGCCCTCCTGCCCCGGCTGGTCGGGGCGCGGGGCGTTCGGGTTCATCCGCTCCTGCAAATCCCGAAACGCGCGGTCGGCCAGCCCCTGCTGGTCGCGCAGCGTATCCTGAAGGCCTTCCATCGCCTCCTGACCCGGTGTTCTCGGCCCGTTGGGGTCGCCACCACCTTGCGTGATCTGCATGTTTTCCATCATCTGGCGCAGCGCATCGAGCATTTCCTGCGCCTCTGCCATGCGCCCTTGCTGCATCAACTCCTCGATGCGGCGCATCATCTCCTCAAGGTCGTTCATGGTCATTTCCATGGACTCGCCCTGATTGTCCGGCTCATCGGTGCCATCGCCCGGTTCCGACTGGTCGGCAAGCTGCTGCATGTAATCCTGCATCGCCTGCCGCAATTCCTGCATCAGCCGCTCGATCTCGGCGTCGCTGGCGCCCTGGCGCATCGCCTCGGCCAGGCGGTCCTGCGCCCGACGCAGCCGGTCCAGCGCGCTTGACAGGTCGCCCTCTTCCAGCGTGATCGCGGCCTCCCACAGGATCGCCGCAACCTCGTCGCGGGTTTCGGCGGACAACGTGTCCACCGCCGCCTCCAGCCGCCGGATCGCACCCCGCACCTGCCGGTAAACCTCCTCGTTGTCGAAACTGTCGTCGGGGCGGTGGGTGATCGCCCGCAAAAGCTGCGCCGTGCGCGCGGCGTTCTCGCGCGACCACAGAAGATCGCGCCGCATCTCGATCAGCGCGTTGGCGACCGGGTTGAAGAACCGCCGCCCCGGCAGGCGGTCGATCTCAAGGCTGGTCTGGCCGGTTTGGCCGGCGTCATCCTCGACGCTCAGTTCCAGCCGCACGGGCAGGTTGGCGAAGGGGTGCTGCGACAGGTCTTCGACCAGCACTTCGGTGAACACGTCGCGGTCCCCCCTGAAAGGCAGCGGCAGGTCCAGCACCAGCGGATCGCGCGGTTCGGGGGCAATGGCAAGGCCATAGCGGCGGTCGGCGGCGGCGGGGTTCAGGGTCAGCACCGC
>PFEX01000195.1:3114-3502 GCA_002783145.1 Rhodobacteraceae bacterium CG17_big_fil_post_rev_8_21_14_2_50_65_11
CGACCAGGCTCGCGTCGCGCCGCCGCTGATTTCCAGCGTCCCCGATTGGTCCAAGACGATCTGGCGCGACAGGCTTTCGGGATCGTCCGGTGTGCTGTCACGCGTCAGGCTGTGGGTGATGTCGATCCGCGACGGATCACCATAAAGCCGCAGGGTGATCCGCGACCCGGCCGGCGCTTCGAACGCCTCGGCGATGATATCGCCGAGGTAAAGCGACGGCAGCCCGGTATAAAGCGGCGGCTCGACCCAGCCTTCCCAGCTTGGCCCGCCGGTGATGGGCAATTGCGGCGCCCCGGCCACCGCGTCGCTGACATCCGCGACCCGCCACAGGGTGCCGAAGAGCAGCGCCATGGCAAAACCCGTCACGGCGACGAAGCGCAGGGCATAG
>PFEX01000195.1:3517-4951 GCA_002783145.1 Rhodobacteraceae bacterium CG17_big_fil_post_rev_8_21_14_2_50_65_11
GACGGCCAGCGTTTGCGAGTCCTCTTCGCCGATCACGGAATGATCTGTCAGCGCAGTCAGCGGACGACCCGGCAGCGTCCGGTCAAGCCGGTCCATCGCCTCGGCCCGCGTCGGCAGGCGAAACTGCCGCAGCCCGTGGACCAGCGCCCAGAGCAACGCCAGCCCGGTCAGCGTCAGGGCACCGGTGAGGGCGGGCGAGCGCAGCACATCGGCAATCCCGAAGGCCAGTGCGGTGATGGCAAGCAGCAGGATCGTCAATATCGGCCAGAACGCGCGCGCGGCGCGCTCCGCACCGATCCCAAGGCGGGTCAGCCGCAGGGGCCAGGCAAGCCGTTGGAACGTGGCTTCGGTCAGGGCGGGGCGATCTGTCATCTGGCCTTTCGCCTGTTGCGGGCGGGGTTCGTTGCGCCTCCTGCCGATGACGCTCATCAAGCGGAAGAGGTTTGGCAAAGCGTTACACCCAATGTGGAACAATATCGCGATTGATCATTTCGTCAAATGTCGGACGCGGCCGGATGACGGCGACGTGATCACCCTTGACCAGAACCTCCGGGATCAGCGGGCGCGTGTTGTATTCCGACGCCATCACCGCGCCGTAGGCCCCGGCAGACCGGAACGCCAAAAGGTCGCCCGCGCGCATCGGCGTCACGTCGCGCTGTTTGGCGAAGGTGTCGCCGCTTTCGCAGACCGGCCCGACGATGTCGAACGGCGCGCGCTCCACCCCCGGCGCAGCTTGCACCACCGGTTCGATATCGTGATAGGCACCATACATCGAGGGCCGGATCAGATCGTTCATCGCCGCGTCCACGATCACGAAATTCCGCCCCTCGCCCTCTTTCACGTAAATCACCGACGCCACCAGCAGCCCCGCATTCCCGGCGATCAGGCGTCCCGGCTCGATCTCCACCTCCACGTCGAGCCCGGCGACGCAGCGCTTGATCAGCGCGCCGTAATCGGTGGGCAGCGGCGGCGCCTCGTTCGAGCGGGTGTAGGGAATGCCAAGCCCGCCCCCGAGATCGAGCCGCCGGATATCGTGGCCATCGGCGCGCAGCACGCGGGTCAGCTCCGCGACCTTCAGGTAGGCCTGCTCGAACGGCTCCAGCTCCACCAGCTGGCTGCCGATATGCACGTCGATGCCGACCACCTCCAGCCCCGGCAGGCGGGCGGCCTCGGCATAGACTTCGCGCGCGCGGGCAAGCGGCACGCCAAACTTGTTCTCCGACTTTCCGGTGGCGATCTTCTCGTGCGTGCGTGCGTCCACGTCCGGGTTTACCCGGATCGTGATCGGCGCCGTGGCGCCCATCGACGTCGCGACCTGCGACAGCGCGCGCATCTCCGGCTCGCTTTCCACGTTGACCTGACGGATGCCACCTTCGAGGGCGGCGCGCATCTCCGCACGCGTCTTGCCGACACCGGAAAAGACAATCCGCTCCC
>PFEX01000092.1:0-3055 GCA_002783145.1 Rhodobacteraceae bacterium CG17_big_fil_post_rev_8_21_14_2_50_65_11
TCGGCGTGCATGTCGCGCAGGATCACCTCGGGACCACGCCGATGGTCACGCTGGCCACGGCGCATCCGGCGAAATTCCCCGACGCGGTGGAACAGGCCAGCGGTATCCGCCCGGTGCTGCCCGCGCGCATGGCTGACCTCTTTGACCGTGCCGAGCGGATCACGCGGGTGGAAAATGACCTATCACAATTGCAGGCGCTGGTGCGCAAGGAGAGAACGGCATGAGCGTGCAGCTTCATACCCTGAAAAACGGCCTGCGTGTCGTGACCGAACACATGCCGGGGCTGCAATCCGCGGCCATCGGCGTCTGGGTGAGTGCGGGCGGGCGGCACGAGGCGCAAGACCAGAACGGCATCGCCCATTTCCTCGAACACATGGCCTTCAAGGGCACCAAGCGGCGCAGTGCCTTGCAGATCGCTGAGGAGATCGAGGATGTCGGGGGGTACATCAACGCCTATACCAGCCGCGAGGTGACGGCATATTACGCCCGCGTGTTGCAAAACGATGTGCCGTTGGCGGTCGATCTGATTTCCGATTTCCTGCTCAACCCCGTTTTCGATGCGCGCGAGATCGAGGTCGAACGCGGTGTCATCCTGCAAGAGATCGGGCAAGCGCTCGATACGCCCGACGATATCGTCTTCGACTGGCTGCAAGAGGTCGCCTATCCCGAACAGCCGCTTGGCCGCACCATCCTTGGCCCGTCCGAGCGGGTGCGCGCCTTCGACAAGGCGGATCTGCAACGCTTCATGGCGCAGCATTACGGGCCGGGGCAGATGATCCTGTCGGCGGCGGGCGCGGTCGATCACGACCAGATCGTGCGCCTGGCCGAGGCCGCGTTCGGCCACCTTCCCGCCACCCCGGTCAGCACTGCCCTGCCAGGCCGCTTCCGGGGCGGTGAACGGCGCGTGTTCAAAGACCTTGAACAGGCGCATTTCACCCTCGCGCTGGAGGCGCCGGGTTACCGCTCGGACGATATCTATACCGCGCAGATCTACGCCACGGCGCTTGGCGGCGGCATGTCCTCGCGCCTGTTTCAGGAACTGCGCGAAAAGCGCGGCCTGTGCTATACAATCTTTTCGCAGGTCGGGGCTTATGACGATACCGGGTTGATGACGATCTACGCCGGAACCGGCGGCGACGATCTGGCGGCGCTCTGCGATCTGACGATCGAGGAGGTGCGCCGCTCGGTCGATGGTCTCACCGAGGCCGAGATCGACCGCGCCCGTGCGCAGATAAAGGCGGGGATGTTGATGGGGCTGGAAAGCCCCTCTGCCCGCGCCGAACGACTGGCGCGGCTGGTGGCGATCTGGAACCGGGTGCCTCCGCTGTCCGAAACCGTCGCCCGCATCGACGCGGTGGACCGTGCCGCCGTGCGCGACCACGCCGCCGGGCTTGTCGGCGCCGGGCAGGCGGCGCTTGCGCTTTACGGCCCGGTGGAACACAGCCCCCGTGTGGCGCAGATGGTGGAGCGTCTGGCCGCCTGATGATCGCGCGCAGAAAGAGACTTCGGATCGAGACAGAGCGCATGACGCTGCGCCTGCCCATGCATTCGGATTTTCGCGCATGGGCCTCGTTGCGGGACTATTCCGCCGCGTTCCTTAAACCGTGGGAGCCGACATGGACGCAGGATCACCTCGGCCGGAAAAGCTTTACCAGCCGCGTCTACTGGGCGCAGCGGTCGTTTGGCACTGGCAGCGCGGTGCCGCTGTTCCTGGTGCGGCGCGAGGATGACACGCTGGTCGGCGCGATCACGCTTGACAATATCCGCCGTGGCCCGGCGCAGTCGGGGACGCTTGGCTACTGGATCGGATCGCCCTTCCAGCGTCAGGGCTACATGCTGGAGGCGATAGCGGCGCTTGCGCACTACGCCTTCCGCGACCTCGACCTCAGCCGGCTGGAAGCGGCCTGCCTGGAGGAAAACAAGCCCTCGCGCGGGGTGCTGGAAAAGGCCGGCTTCAAGTACGAAGGCGTGGCGCAAAGCTACCTTCAGATCAACGGACGCTGGCGCAATCATGTGCTCTACGCGATGCTGCGCCATGACCGGCGCGGGCGGATCGGCGCGGGCTGACAGGGGGGCGCGATGCTCAATCCGGTGAACGAGACCTTCCTTGCCGGGCTGCGGGCCGTCCTGCCGCCGGCCTGTTTTCGCGATCCGGCGCCGCATTACATTGAGGAACCCCGTGGGCTCTTTCGGGGCCGCGCCGGGGTGGTGGTAGCACCGGGATCGACCGGCGAGGTCGCCACCCTTCTGGCCCGCGCCAATGCCGCGCGCGTGGCGGTGGTGCCCTATGGCGGCGGCACCGGGCTTGTCGGCGGGCAGGTCGGCGAGGGGCTGGTGCCGGTGGTCCTGTCGCTTGAACGCATGACTGCGCAGCGCGCGATCGACCGGCTGGCCGGCACCCTGACGGTGGAGGCGGGCGCGATCCTGTCGGATGTGCAGGCGATGGCGCGGGACGCGGACATGCTGTTTCCGTTGTCGCTGGCCAGCGAGGGCACGGCCCGGATCGGCGGGCTGCTGGCGACCAACGCGGGCGGCGTCAACGTGATCCGCTACGGCAATGCGCGCGACCTGTGCCTCGGGATCGAGGCGGTGCTGCCCGATGGGCAGGTGCTGCACGGGTTGAAGGGGTTGCGCAAGGACAACCTCGGCTATGACTTGCGGCACCTTCTGATCGGGGCGGAGGGCACGCTTGGCGTCATCACGGCGGCCTGCCTGCGCCTTTACCCGCGACCAAGCGACCGCGCGGCGGCGCTGATGGTGGTGCAAAGCCCGCAGGCCGCGCTGCAATTGCTCGACATGGCGCGGCACCGCGTCGGTGATGCGCTTTCGGCGTTCGAGCTGATCGCGCGCGCGGGGCTGGAGTTTCTCGACGCGGTCGGCCCGGACGTGCGCCAGCCTTTCACGGAGAAACCCGACTGGATGTGCCTGATAGAGCTTGGCGTCGCGCAGGGCCAAAGCGCCGAGGCCGGGCTGTTGGACCTCTTCGAGGCGGCGGCGGCGGCGGGGTTGGTGCAGGACGGGCTGATCTCGCAATCCGAAGGACAGCGGCGGGAGT
>PFEX01000092.1:3067-5993 GCA_002783145.1 Rhodobacteraceae bacterium CG17_big_fil_post_rev_8_21_14_2_50_65_11
CGGCGCGATTTCCAGCCATGACATATCCGTTCCCATCGGTGCGATCCCGGATTTCCTGGCGCGCGCACCGGGCGACTGGCTGATCTGGGGCCGCTCAGGATCAACGCGTTTGGCCATCTGGGCGACGGCAACCTGCATTACAACGTCTTTCCGCCAGAGGGGCAGGCGCGCGCCGACTGGCTGGACCGGCGCGAGGAGATCAAGGGTCGGGTGCATGGCCTTGTGCACGAAATGGGCGGCTCGGTGTCGGCGGAACATGGCGTCGGGCGCCTCAAGGTCGGCGACCTGGAACGCTTCGGCGATCCGGCAGGGCTGGTGGCGATGCGGGCGATCAAGGTGGCGCTGGACCGCAACGGCATCATGAACCCTGGCGCGGTGCTGCGCGCCGATCCGTGAACGGATCGGCGCCCCGCCGGGGGTGGCGGGACGCCTTTGGGTCTTGGGTTGTGCAAGCAACACTGTTCGTGAGTGACGAACATCCCCCGTTTAGCGCGCCATGGGTTAACCGGTGGTAAACGCCGAGGCGGTTTTACGGGATTTGCGGCAGATCAAGGACCATGCGCGTGCCCCGCGCCTATGCTGATCGGCAGGATGGCACGGATCGAGGGAACGTCTGCAAAGATGCACAGGGCACGCGACATCATCACGGTTTGCCCGCCCAATCTGGACCGGACGGGATTCCTGTCGCTCGACAACCGGCTTGACGGGGGCGCAGGGTTGACCAGCCGGGACTGGTTGCTCGACCGTTTGCGGGATGGGTTTCAGATCCGCATGCTGCGCGCGCCGCGCAAGGGGTTCATCGCGTTCGCGCCCGGGCGTGCCTCCTGGTGGCCGGTCTTCGGCGCTGATCGGTGCGTGGTGGTGCAGCGGCTTTGGGTCGAGGCTGTGAACGATTCGGTGGCGCTGCTGCTGACCGAGGCCGAGGAGTGGGCGCGCTACTACGGGTTCTGGGCGGTGCTGGCGTTGATCGGTCAGGGGGTCGACCGCTGTGCAGAGGCCGATCTGCATGCCCGCGGATATAGCATCGCGGATGATAGCGACGCGGGAGTCATGCTTTGTGCGCGGATTCTTCAAGGCCCCACGGCGCTGCCGCGCCTGCCGCGTGACTGGGGTGCGCGGGCGGCGGCGCTTGGCCCCGGACTGGTGATCCAGAGCGCTGGCCATTGCCCGGACCAGACCGCGCGCGCCGAGGCGCTGGTGTCGCACGCCCGCGAGGCCGGTCTTGCCGCGCGGCTGGACAGGATCGACAGTGCGCAGGACGCGCGAAACAGGCTTGCCGCGCCGGGGGCGCTGTTCTGTGTCGCGCTTGACGGGGAAATCATCGATACCGGTCAAGGCACGGCGCCAGAGATCTGGCAGGTCATCCGCCGCAGCAAGCGGCTGTGAGGCGCTGTCAGTCGCCCGCGAAGGCGCAGAGCGCGTGAACCGCAAGCCCCATGTCCTCCAGCCGCTTGCGCCCGCCAAGGTCGGCCAGATCCACGACGAAGGCCGTCCCCATCACCTCTGCGCCAAGCCGTTCCACCAGCCGGATCCCCGCCTCTGCCGTGCCGCCGGTGGCCAGAAGGTCGTCGACCAGCAGCACGCGCTCGCCGGGCACGAGGCAATCGTCATGGATCTCCACCGTCGCGGTGCCGTATTCCAACGTGTAATCCTGCTGCACCGTCGCGCCCGGCAGCTTGCCCTTCTTGCGCACCGGAACGAAGCCGACCGACAGCTGATGCGCGACCGCGCCGCCAAGGATGAAACCGCGCGCCTCCAGCCCCGCCACCTTGTCGATGCGCTGGCCCACGAACGGCGCAAGCAACTGGTCAATGGCGAGTCGAAAGCCACGCGGATCGAGGAACAATGTGGTGATGTCCCGAAACAGGATCCCCTGATGCGGGAAATCGGGGATTGTTCGAATGTATTCGGCGATGGTTTTCTGGTCGAGCATCGGCGCGGGCCTTTCCATGACATGCGGGTTCGGGACAGGGTCATAGCGACTGACCGCTCGCTGCGCAGCCCTCTTTTGCGGTGGATGTGCGTGCGCGTCACAGACCAGACCCGCTGATGGACAGGGGCGCGTTGCGGGCCTTGACGCGAGGGCGCACCGCCCGACCGTCCGCAACGTCCCACATTGCTGACCCTTGCGACTGATGATACGCGCCGCAGGGTATGCGTTTTACAGGTGTCAAGCACGAGCTGGCACTGCAACAATGCTGCGAGGAGGGGAGCGATGCGGTTTTCACGTGGCGAACTCGAGGCGGCGGCGGACCTGGTGCACCGGCACATGGCGCCGACGCCGCAATACGAATGGCCGGGGCTCTCGGCCGCAACCGGGGCCGAGGTCTGGGTCAAGCATGAAAACCACGCCCCCACCGGGGCCTTCAAGGTGCGCGGCGGCATCACCTTCATGGACTGGCTCGGTCGCGATAACCCCGCCAGCCCCGGCATCTGCACCGCCACCCGAGGCAATCACGGCCAAAGCCAGGCGCGGGCGGCGACGGCGGCGGGGTTGCGCGCGCTGATCTACGTGCCGAAGGGCAATTCGGTCGAGAAGAACGCAGCGATGATCGGCTATGGCGCGGAACTGGTGGAATTCGGCGACGATTTCGACACCGCCCGCCCCGAGGCGGTGCGCGTGGCCGAGGCCGAGGGGCTGACCGTGGTGCCACCCTTTCACCGCGAACTGGTGCGCGGGGTGGCAACCTATGGTTATGAACTGTTTTCGGCCTTGCGGGATCTCGACACGGTTTACGTTCCGATCGGCTGCGGATCGGGGATCTGCGGGACAATTCTGGCGCGCGATGCCTTCGGATTGCAGACGGAGATCGTCGGCGTCGTCTCGGAACACGCGCAGACGGCGAAACTGTCGGTCGAGGCTGGCGCGATGGTGGAGACAAACACCGCCCGGACCTTTGCAGACGGGATGGCGGTGCGGGTGCCG
>PFEX01000145.1:0-13517 GCA_002783145.1 Rhodobacteraceae bacterium CG17_big_fil_post_rev_8_21_14_2_50_65_11
GCCCGGTATCTCGCCGAACGCCGCTGGCCCGACGGCTTTGTCTGCCCGGCCTGCGGTGGCCGGAAGGGGTGGGCGTTGGATCGGGGCAGACCGACGTGGGAATGCGCGGCGTGCCGACGGCAGACCTCGGTGACGGCTGGCACGATCATGCACCGCAGCCACCTGCCGCTGAAGACCTGGTTCCTCGCCGCGCATGGTGCCGCCACGCATTCGGGCGGCATCTCGGCCCTGCAGCTGCAGGCCCAGCTGGGCATCGGCAGCTACAAGACCGCCTGACTGCTGCTCCACAAGCTCCGACGCGCCATGGTCGACCCTGGGCGAAGCCTGCTGCAAACCCTGGTCGAGATCGACGAGACGGAGAGCCGCCCGCACCGATCCGGCCATCGAGGCCCTACCGGGCACCGCAACACCAGCGGAACTGGCGCTGGTCATGGCCAAGGCCATCGCCCGCCGCGCCGTGCTCGATTGGCAGGGGGTCGGCGATGCCGCAGGCAACATCCTGACGGTCAGCCCCGAAGGTATCGACGCCCTGCTGGAAATCTGGCCGGTATTCGAGGCGCTCCTGACCGAATGCGTTGCGCGCGGCCTGTTTCTGGACGCGGAAAAAAACGGCTTCGCGCCCTTGCCGAGTGGTCCTTCGGCGGGGGCGAGCGCTATTGCGCCGCCTGCACGCAAGCTTGGCCGCGCTGGCGGCAACCGACTTATCCGTGCGCGGCCTTGCCACCGGGCTGGTGATCCTGCGCGGCGCGGCGATCCTGCTGCTGAACGAGGCCACGCGCGCGCTCGACAGCCAGTCCGAGGCGCTGGGGCAGGAGGCGCTGCAGCACCTGACCGAGGCGCGCACCACGATCGTTATCGCGCATAGGCTTTCGACCGTGCCTGGTGCCAACACGATTGTGGTGATCGGCGACAGCGAGGTGATCGAGGCCGGGCCGTCCGCCGAATTGCTGGCGCGCGGGGGCGCCTTTCGCGCGCTTTACGAGGCGCAATTCGACCGCGTCATCGGCTGAGACATTTTCTGCCACGGCACCCTGACCTGCAGCACGCACCGCGCCTGCCGCGATCTTGCATGGCGGCGCTGTTTGCGTAAACGTTTGCGCAACTGGGGAATCAGTGCATACTCGCACCCGGATGCCTGAACGTGGACTTGGGGAGGGCCGATGCCGGAAGGCCGCAAGACGATCAAGGACGTCGCCCGCACACTTGGCGTGTCTGCCGCGACGGTGTCGCGCGCGCTGGCGGGACATTCGCGCATTTCGCCCGAAACGCGGGCGCGGGTCGAACAGACCGCGCGGCAGATGGGCTACATGCCCAACCGCGCCGCGCAATCGCTGGTAGCGGGGCGCAGCAGCGGCTTTGTCGGGCTGATCCTGACCGACCCCGGCTATGGCCGCGAAGCGAGTTATCTGGGCGAATTCATCGGCGCGCTCGGCGCCGGGTTCGCAGAGCACGGCATTGACCTGTTTCTGGCAGCGATCCCGGAGCAGCAATCGGAACTGTCAGTGATCCGCAACATCGTCGGAACGCGCCGCGCCGACGGACTGATCATCGCGCGCACCGCCGAGGTCGATCCGCGCATCGACTTTCTTGCCGCCGCCCGGTTTCCGTTTGTGACGCACGGGCGTACCGCCGACGAGGTGCCGCGCCACGCCTGGGTCGATAGCGACGGCGCTGCGGCCTTTGCCGAAGCCTTCGATCTGCTTTACGCGCTCGGCCACCGCCGGTTCGGGCTGGTGACGATCGAAGAGCCGATGACCTTTCGGATGCACCGCACCGAGGGACTGTTGCGCGCCATTACCCGGCGCGGCGACCCCGAGGTAAGCCTGCAGATCGCCACCTCGCCGCGCTACGACGGTGCCCGCCGCCACGCCGCGATTGGCGCGCTGCTGAGCCACCCCTGGCGGCCCACTGCGGTGCTGGCGCTGATCGACGGGCTGGCGCTGACGGTGCTCGAAGAGGCGGCGGCGCTGGGCCTGAGCGTGCCCGACGATCTGAGCGTGATCGGCTTTGACAACATCACCTCGGCCGCACTGGCGCGCCCCGGCCTGACCACCTTCGACGCCCAAACCGCGCTGAGCGCCCGCGCATCGGCGCGCATGCTGGTGGCGCAGATGTCTGCAGATACCCGGCCAGCCCTGCCGGAATCGCTTTTGATCCGCCCAAAGCTCGTGCTGCGGGCCAGCCACGGAGCCGTGCGGCAGACGCCGCGTGGATAGCACCAGTTCAACCGAAATTAACGGGAGAGGAGCACGACAATGACATTCGATCACATTCGCTCGGCGGCACTGGCAGCCGCTGTGCTGACGATGGCGGGTCCGGCCCTGGCCGAGCCGCTGTTCTGGTCCACTCAGGCCAAACCGGTCGAGGAAACCCAGCGCATGCGCGAGCAGGTGATGGCGGGTTTTCCCGGCGGGGTTGATTACCAGCCTTCGGACGAAGGCCCGTGGATCACCCGCATCCAGGCCGAGGCGCAGGCCGGGTCGGGCACCATTGCGGTGCTGGGCGGGCTGCATGGCGACCTCTCGTCGCTCGGCGCGATGCTTGTCGATCTGAGCAGCATCGACACCTCGGCTGTAGGCGCGGCGATGCTGGAACTTGGCCAGCTTGGCACCGGCGAGCAGAAATACATTCCCTGGATGCAGGCCACCTACCTGATGGTCGCCAACAAGAAGGCGCTGCCCTATCTGCCCGCGGGTGCCGATCTCAACGCGCTGACCTACGACCAGATGATCGCCTGGACGAAGGCCCTTGCAGAGGGCACGGGCGGGCCGAAGTTCGGCTTTCCGGCTGGCCCGAAGGGGCTGAAGCATCGCTTTTTCCAAGGCTTCCTACTGCCCGCCTATACCGGCTCGACAGTGACCGAGTTCCGCTCGGCCGAGGCCGAGGGGGCGTGGAATGTCTTCAAGGAGCTGTGGAAATACACCAACCCCGCCTCGACCGGCTACGGCTTCATGCAGGAACAGTTGCTGACTGACGAGGTCTGGGTGGCGTTCGACCACGTTGCGCGCATTGCCGATGCATTCAACCAGCGCCCAGATGATTTTGTCGCCTTCCCCGCCCCCGCGGGCCCAAAAGGCCGCGCCTTCATGCCGGTTCTGGCCGGTATCGCGGTGCCGACCACGGCACCCGATCAGGCGCAATCGCTGGCGCTGATCGAATACATGCTGCGCCCCGAAACGCAGATCGCGACGCTGCGCGCCACCAACTTCTTCCCGGTGATCGCCACGGAGATCCCCGCCGACATGCCGCCCTCGGTGCGTGCTTCGGCAGCCGCGATTGCGGCGATGACCGGCGCCCCGGATGCGCTGCCGGCACTGTTGCCGATGGGGCTGGGCGACAAGGGCGGCCAGTTCAGCCAGATCTACACCGACACCTTCGAGCGGATCGTGCTGAACGGCCAGCCGGTGCGCGCCGTGCTCGATGAAGAGGCGGCCGTGCTGCGCGCGCTGATGGTCGAGGCCAATGCGCCCTGCTGGGCACCCGACCTCGCCTCGGACGGACCCTGCCCGGTGAAATGAGCCCGCCTCGGGCGGGTGCTGCGGCGCAGCCGCGCACCCGCCTGGCCCAAGCGAAAAGGCCAGCCCATGCCGCGCCTCTTGCCCTATCTGCTGCTGGCGCCCGCCACCGCCTTTCTGTGCCTGTTCTTCCTTTACCCGTTCTCGCTGGTGGCGATCGACAGCCTGACGCGCGACGGCACCTGGAGCCTCGCCAATTTCGAGCGCATGGCAGGGCACTGGAAATTTGGCCCCACCTTGCGCAACACGCTGCTGCTGGCCGCGATCGTGGTGCCGCTGCAGCTGACACTGGCGCTGCTGATGGCCAGCATGGTCACGCGGCTGGATCGGGCGCGCGGCATGGTGCTTTATATCTTTGCCATTCCGCTGGGCATTTCCGATCTGGCTGCGGGTCTGGTGTGGCTCGCTATCTTCGAGCAGTCGGGCTTTCTCAATTCGGCGTTGAGCGGGTTGGGGCTGATCGACACGCCGCAACTGTTCCTTGGCTACCAGAGCAAGGGCGTGATCTTTACCGCGGTCGTGCTGACCGAGTTATGGCGCGCCACGGCGATCATGATGGTGATTCTGGTGGCGGGCATGGGCCTGATACCCAAGGAATACGGCGAGGCCGCCGAAGTATTTGGTGCCAGCCGCTGGCAAAGGTTCCGCCGCATCACGCTGCCGCTGTTGAAACCCAGCCTGCAGACCGCGCTGATCCTGCGCGTCATCATGGCCTTCGAGGTGTTCGCCGTGGTGCTGGCGCTGGGCGGCACCAACCTGCCGGTGCTGATGAGCGAGACTTATAACTGGCAATTCACGATGCAGGAGCGCGGCGTGGCCGCCGCCTATGCGATGGTCATTCTCGCCATCTCGGTAGGCTTCACGGTGCTGATCCTGCGCCTGCTGCATGTGCCCAAGGAGGCGCGGCCATGAGCAAAACCACCGTGCACCACGCCGGAAACCGGCTGTTTCTGGCCGCCGTGGTGCTGGCCTGCGTCTGGGTGCTGGTGCCGATCTATCTGCTGCTGATCAACGCGCTTTCGGCCCCCGCCGAGGTCACCGGCTTTCCGAAATGGTTCTGGCCGAGCTTCGACCTTGCCTCGATCCGCTTCTTTCTCGGCTTCAAGGGGGTCACCGCGGCGCTCTGGAGCTCGGTTCAGGTGGCGGTGCTGACGATGGTGATGGCAATCGGCACCGGGGCACCTGCGGGCTATGCCCTGGCGCGGTTCGATTTTCCCGGCAAGCAGGTATTCCGCTTTCTGGTGGTGATGACGCGCGCCTTTCCGCTGCCGCTCTTGGCGCTGCCGCTGGCGGTGCTGTTCATCCGCGTCGGGCTTGATGATACCGTGCTCGGCCTCGCGCTGGTGCATACCACGCTGGCGCTGCCCTTTGCGGTGCTGATTACCTATTCGCTGTTCTCGGGCATTCCTTACGAGCTGGAAGAGGCGGCGCTGACGCTGGGCTGCAACCGGGTGCAGGCGTTCTTCAAAGTGGTGATGCCCTTGGCCGCGCCGGGCATTGCCGCTTCGGCGGTGTTCGCCTTCGTGGTGTCGTGGAACGAGGTTTTTGCGGCTGCGGTGCTGACCATCGAGCACCGCACGCTGACCGCCTTTCTGCTGCAAAGCCTCGACGTCTCGCCGCTGCCATTGAAATTTGCAGGGGGTGCTGCGCTGGTGGTGCCCGCGCTGGTCTTTATCTTCGCGGTGCGCAAATACCTTTTTGCGATGTGGGGCATCGCCAACCGATAGGAGCCCGGCATGGCCGAAATCGAAATCAAGGGCGTCGGCAAGACCTTCCGGGCCTTTACCGCGCTGCATTCGATCGACCTGACGATCAACGATCAGGAATTCGTCGTGCTGCTGGGCGCCTCGGGCTGCGGCAAGACCACGCTGTTGCGCATCATCGCCGGGCTTGAGGTGCCGACGACGGGCGAGGTCTGGATCGGCGGGCGGCGGGTGGACCGGCTGCCGCCGCGCGCGCGCGGCATTTCGATGGTGTTTCAGAACTACGCGGTGTTTCCGCATCTGACGGTGTTCGAGAACATCGCCTTTGGGCTGCGCATGCAAAGGCTGCCAAAGCCCGAGGTGGTGCGGCGCGTCACCCGCACCGCCGAACTGATGCATATCGAGCAGTTGCTGAAACGCTATTCCGGCCAATTGTCGGGCGGTCAGCGGCAGCGCGTGGCGGTGGCGCGCGCGCTGGCGATGGAGCCCGACGTGATATTGATGGACGAGCCCCTCTCGAACCTCGATGCGCTGCTCAGGCTGGAAATGCGGGCCGAACTGAAGGGCGTGCTGGCGGCCTCGAAAACCACCACGATCTATGTCACCCATGATCAGGTCGAGGCGATGAGCCTGGCCGACCGCATTGCGGTGATGCACGGCGGCGACATCGTGCAGGCCGATCGCCCGGTCGAGGTTTATCGCAACCCGGCGGCGCGCTTTGTCGGCAGCTTCATCGGCAACCCGCCGATGAACTTTCTGCCCGCCCGGGCGCTGGGTGAAGGGCGCTGGCAGGTGGCCGGGCACGACTTCGTCGGCCCCCGCAGCGCCGCGCCGCAGATCGAATTCGCCATCCGCCCGGAAGATCTGCACCCCGCCGAGCACGGGCTGGTGGCCGAAGTGCGGGTGGTGGAACCGCTGGGGCCGCATACGCTGGTCACCGCCACGGTCGCCGGGGTGATGCTGCGCGCCGTGCTCGAGAGCACGCTGGTGGTGGCACCGGGCGATCACCTTTCGCTGGCACCGGTTGCCGACCGCATCCGCTGGTTCGACCCTGAAACCCAGAAGGCCATCACATGAACGCCCCGACCCCGCTTGCCGAGATCGCCAAGGACATTTTGCGCGAAAACGACCGTGGCAGCTATACCGTGCCGACCAGGGGGCTTTACCCGTTCCAATGGAACTGGGACAGTTGCCTGACCGCGCTCGGCCAGCGGCATTACGACGAGGCCCGCGCCTGGACCGAGATCGAGACCTTGTTCGCGCATCAATGGCCCTGCGGAATGGTGCCGCACATCGTCTTTCACGTTCCCGACGACGGCTATTTTCCCGGCCCCGGTGTCTGGGCCACCGGCCGGCCGGTGCCGACCTCGGGCATCACCCAGCCGCCGGTTGCGGGCTTTGCGCTGCGCCGCCTTTACGACCGTGCGCAGAATCGCGCCGAGGCTGCGACGCGGGTGCGCGCGCTGCTGCCAAAGGTCGCGGCGTGGCACCGCTGGTTTTTCGCCACCCGCGACCCCGGTGGCGAAGGGCTGGTAGCGATCATCCACCCGTGGGAATCGGGGCGCGACAATTCGATCGATTGGGATGCGGCACTCGAGCGGGTGCCGACGGCGGGCATTGCCCCCTACACCCGCCGCGACACCCAGCACGCCGACCCCGAACACCGCCCGACCAAGGCGCAATACGACCGCTATTTGTGGCTGGTCGAACATTTTCGCGAGCTGGGCTGGGATACCGCGCGGCTGCACGATGCCTCGCCGTTTCAGGTGGTGGACCCCGGCTTCAACGCCATTCTGTTGCGTGCCGCTGCCGATCTGGCCGATCTGGCCGAGCGCCTTGACGCGCCGGAAATCGCCGCCGAAAACCACCGTTTCGTGGCGCGCGGGCTGGCGGCGATGGAGCGGCTGTGGAGCGAGCGGCATGGCCAATACCTTTGCCGCGACCGGATCACCGGCAGGCTGATCGACAGCGCCTCAGTGGGCGGGCTGCTGGCCGCCTTCGCCGCCATTCCGACCGCCCGCGCGGCGCGCATTGCGGCCAGCATCGAGGCGCAAGGCACGCGCTTTCGGGTGCCGAGCCACGCCCCCGCCGACCCCCGGTTTGACGCCAAGCGCTATTGGCGCGGACCGGTCTGGCTGGTGGTCAACTACATGATCGCCGATGGGCTGGCGCGCGCGGGGCTTGCGGCGGCAGCGGCGGCGATTACCCGCTCAAGCCTCGAGCTGATCCACGAAAACGGCTTTGCCGAATATTACGACCCGATCAGCGGTGCCCCCTTGGGCGGTGACCGGTTCACATGGACCGCGGCGATGGTGCTCGAATTTCTGGCGATGGAGCAGGCATGAAGGTTCTGGCGGTCGGCGCACACCCTGATGATCTGGAAATATTCATGTTTGCGAGCCTTGCCGCGTGGCGCGTGGCGGGGGCCGGGCTGGTGCTGGCCATCGCCACCGATGGCACCGCGGGCGGGACGCAAAACCCCGCGACGCTGCGCCTGACGCGCCGCGCCGAGGCGGAACGCGCCGCCGCCTTGCTGGGGGCGGTGCCGGTTTTCCTCGACTTTGCCGATGGCCGACTGATGCACGACGCGGCGCTGGTGGCGGCGCTGGCGGCGCTGATCGGTGCCGAGAAGCCCGACCTCGTGGTGACGCATGCGCCAAACTGCTACCACGCCGACCACCGCGCACTGGCCGCCGCCCTGCTGCAGGCGACCGGTTTCAAGGTGCCATTGCTGCAAGCCGACACGCTGAACGGCACCGGTTTCACGCCGACCCATTGGGTCGATGCGACCGCGTATTTCGCGCTGAAATGCCAGGCGATCCTGTGTCACGAAAGCCAGGAGTCGCAGCGGTTTCTGCCCGCGGTGACGCGGCTGGCGGCGTTTCGCGCGGGCGAATGCAACGGCGGCCCCGCAGCCCGCGCCGAAGCCTTTAGGTTCGAGCCGCGCTTTCCCTTCGCCGATATTCGCGCGCTTTTGCCGCCCGCGCCGCCGCTGCGCGCGGTGCCGTTTCGCGGCGCGGCTGGGCCGGGTACCCCGGCCTGAGCCGCCGCCGGGGCTGGCTCAGCCGATCGCCACCCGGGTCTCGCTCATTTCGCGCAGCGCGATACGCACCCCTTCGCGGCCATGGCCCGAGCCCTTGAGGCCGCCTGACCGAGATGCGGCTGGTGTCTATCGCCGACTCGGACGCCCGCAGCATCGACGCCGTGCATCAGGACCGGGCGGTCCATGATCTGCCACCAAGCGAGCCACGCCCGGTTTCAATGGCGACGCCCACCGTGTTCGGGGCACCTGACATCGTGCTGCTCGACCGCCGCAACTGCTGGAAGACCAACCTGCGCACCGCCCCTTGGCCGCCGCCTATGCCATGCCCTGGCCGGGCGAAATCGCCCTATTCCGCAACCCGGCCATGGATGGTTTTACGCTGCTGACAACATTTGGCACGCGCGCCCGGATGGGTGCGCTGGCGGCAGACTTCTACGCCGGGCCGGTGTCGCGTTTTGACCTCGACAACGCGCTGGTGGTCGAATTGGCTTCCGGCAAGCAGCGCGGAATGCTGGTCGTGACCGGGCTGAAGGCATCCTGAAAAGGGGCGGCGCAAGACATCCTGACCGCAGCGCGGCACGGGCGGCCTCGCATTACCCGCGGCGGCGAGAGCAGTTTGCCCGGCAACGGACATCGGATTGTTACATGCGGGCCGTAACAGCGGATCATCCGCTCGATCCGGCTTGAATGCGGACGGTGAAGGTTTCGCTTGTTCGATGGCTTCGCGGTGCCTATTGTTCGGGCAAAATTCGAAAACAGGGGAGACTTCCAGATGAAGCTGCGTTCGTTTTTCTCCACGGCCGTTTCGGCGATCGTCATCGCCGCGCCCGCCGTGGCACAGACCCAGATCGACTTTTGGCACGCCTTCACCGGGCGCCTGGGCGATCTGGTGGCCGAACAGGTGGCCGCCTTCAACGCCGGCCAGAGCGACTATGTCGTCGTGGCCAACAACAAGGGCAACTACTCGGAGACCCTGAACGCCGGCATCGCCGCCTTTCGGGCCGACGAACAGCCCGATATCCTGATGGTGTTCGAGGTCGGCACGGCCACGATGATGGCTGCCAAGGGAGCGATCAAGCCGGTTTACCAGGTGATGGCCGATGCCGGTGCCGCCTTCGACCCGGATGCCTTTATCGGCGCGGTCAAGGGCTATTACACCTCCACCGAGGGCGAGATGCTGTCGTTGCCGTTCAACTCCTCGACGCCGGTGCTCTGGGTCAACCGCGACGCGCTGAAGGCCGCAGGCATCGACCCGGACACCGATCTTTCGACCTGGCAGAAGGTGGGCGCGGTGCTCGACCAGTTGAAGGCCGCGGGCCATACCTGCCCGCTGACCACCGCCTGGCAGAGCTGGATCCATCTCGAGAACCTCTCGGCCTATCACAACGTGCCTTTCGCCACGAAGGACAACGGGTTCGGCGGCCTCGACACCGAACTGGTGCTGAACGGGCCGGTGCAGGTGGCGCATATCCAGGCGATGGGCGACTGGGCCCGCGACGGCAAGTTCGTCTACAAGGGCCGCCGCAACGAGGGCGGTGCCGATTTCCGCGCCGGCACCTGCGCGCTCTTTACCGAAAGCTCGGCTGGCTACGCCGGGATCAAGACGGAAGCGCAGTTCGACTTCGCGGTGCGGCCACTGCCCTACTGGGAGGGCGTCGCGGGCGCGCCGCAGAACACCATCATCGGCGGGGCCTCGCTCTGGGTGATGGCGGGTCAGACGCCTGAGGAGTACAAGGGCGTCGCGGCATTCCTGAACTTCCTCTCCTCGCCCGAGATCCAGGCCAAGTGGCACCAGGACACCGGCTATCTGCCGATCACTGCCACCGCAGCCGACCTGACCCGCGCACAAGGGTTCTACGACGCCAACCCCGGCACCGACATCGCGGTCGAGCAGATGACGGCCAATGTGCCGACCGGCAATTCCAAGGGACTGCGGCTGGGGTCGTTCGACCAGATCCGCAGCATCATCGACGAAGAACTCGAGGCGGTCTGGGCCGGTGACAAGACCGCGCAGGCCGCACTCGACAGCGCCGTCGAACGCGGCAACGAACTTTTGCGCCGGTTCGAAGCGGCCAACCGCTGAACCTGACCGCGCGCCCCTGTCGGTCGGGGGCGCGCGACCAAACCGATGGAAAAGCGCGTTAGTTTCAAGGGTGTCCTGCTGCCGCTGCTGCTGGTGTTGCCGCAGCTCGTGGTGACGGCTGTCTTCTTCTTCTATCCGGCGGGACAGGCGATCTGGCAGTCGCTGTTCATCCCGGATCCCTTCGGGCTGTCGATGCAATGGGTCGGCCTGGGCAATTTCGACTATCTGCTGTCGAACCGCTATTATCGCGCCTCCTTCGCCACGACCGCAGTGTTCTCGATCCTGGTCACTTCGGTTTCGATGGGGGTGGCGCTATTTCTCGCGGTGCTGGCCGACCGGCTGATCCGCGGCTCCGGCGTCTACCGGACGCTGCTGATCTGGCCCTATGCCGTCGCGCCGGCGGTGGCCGGTGTGCTGTGGATGTTCATGTTCAACACCCGCGTCGGCGTGGTGACGTGGTATCTGGGCCTGCTCGGCTACGACTGGAACCATGTGCTGAACGAGGGCGAGGCGATGGGTCTGGTCGTCGCCGCCAGCGCATGGGGGCGGATCAGCTACAACTTCCTGTTCTTTCTCGCCGGGCTTCAGGCAATCCCGCGCAGCGTGATCGAAGCCGCAGCGATCGACGGGGCGCGCTTCTGGACCCGCTTTCGCACCATGGTGTTCCCTCTCCTGTCGCCCACCACCTTCTTCCTGCTGGTGGTCAATATCGTCTATGCCTTCTTCGAAACCTTCGGGGTGATCCACACCATCACCTCGGGCGGGCCGCAGCAGGCGACCACCATCCTTGTCTACAAGGTCTATGCCGACGGCTTCGTCGGGCAGGATCTCGGCTCGTCTTCGGCGCAGTCGGTTATCCTTCTGGTCCTCGTCAGCCTGCTGACCGTGGTCCAGTTCAGGTTCATCGAGCGGCGGGTGCACTACTGATGTCCCGGCGCGACGGCATGGTGGAACGCCGCGGCTGGGGCTACTGGCTGAGCCATGCCGGGCTGATCCTGGGCGTCGCCTTCGTGTTCTTCCCGATCTGGCTGGCCTTCGTCGCCTCGACCGTCAGCCAGACCGAGATCGTGCGACCGCCGATGCCGCTATGGCCCGGCGACCACCTGCTGGAAAACTACGGCAAAGCGCTGGCATCCGGCGTGAATGCGCCGGTGGCGCTGATGCTGATGAACTCGGCTATCATGGCCATCGGCATCGCGCTGGGCAAGATTGCCATTTCGCTGCTGTCGGCCTTCGCCATTGTCTATTTCCGCTTTCCCGGGCGCAAGCTGTTCTTCTGGCTGATTTTCCTGACGCTGATGCTGCCGGTCGAGGTGCGGATCGTGCCGACCTACGAGGTCATCGCCGGGTTCGGGATGCTCAACAGCTATTCCGGCCTGATCCTGCCGCTGATCGCCTCGGCCACGGCGACGTTTCTGTTCCGGCAGTTCTTCATGACGGTTCCGGACGAGCTGGCCGAGGCGGCGCGGGTGGACGGTGCCCGCCCGATGCGGTTCTTCCTCGATATCCTGATGCCGATGAGCCGCACCAACATCGCCGCGCTGTTCGTCATCCTGTTCATTTACGGCTGGAACCAGTATCTGTGGCCGCTGCTCATCACCACCGATCCGGCGATGAACACCATCGTGATGGGGATCAAGCAGATGTTTCCCAGCGGCGACGACATTGCCGACTGGCCGGTGATCATGGCGACTTCGATCCTCGCGATGGTCCCTCCCGTCCTCGTCGTGATCGGGATGCAAAGGCTTTTCATCCGTGGACTTGTAGAAAGCGAGAAGTGAGCAGGCTGTTCAAACGCATTCCGCCCCGGTCTCGACCGCATTGGCTGCGCAAACGCTGCCTTGGTGCCATGTCGGAATAATCAATGCTCCATGAAACAGGACACACACTGAATGGCGACCGTCACGCTTGAAAACATCTGCAAGTCCTTCGGCAAGACCGACGTGATCCACGGCGTCGATATCGACATCGCGGACGGCGAATTCATCGTCATCGTCGGCCCGTCCGGCTGCGGCAAGTCCACGCTCCTGCGCATGATCGCCGGGCTGGAAACCGTCACCTCTGGCGAAGTCCGCATCGGCGGCCGCCGCGTGAACGACGTCGAGCCTATGGATCGCGACATCGCGATGGTGTTCCAGAACTACGCGCTCTATCCGCATATGAACGTGTTCGACAACATGGCCTACGGGCTGAAGATCGCCGGCAAGCCACGGGCGGAGATCGCCGAGCGGGTCGCCGGTGCCGCACGTCTTCTGCAACTCGAACCCTATCTCGATCGCAAGCCGCGCGAATTGTCTGGCGGCCAGCGCCAGCGCGTCGCGATGGGCCGGGCGATCGTGCGCAAGCCGGCAGTGTTCCTGTTCGACGAACCGCTCAGCAACCTCGATGCCAAGCTTCGTGTGCAAATGCGGCTGGAGATCAGGCAGTTGCAGCGCGACCTCGGCGTCACTGCGGTCTACGTCACCCATGATCAGGTCGAGGCGATGACGCTGGCCGACCGGATGGTCGTGATGCACGCAGGCCGCGCCGACCAGATCGGTCCGCCGCTGGAGGTCTATGAAAACCCGGCGACAACCTTTGTTGCCGGCTTCATCGGCTCGCCGCCGATGAACTTCGTTCCGGTCGGTCTCGTCGGTCTGGGCGCGCCGGAAGGAACTGTGCTCGGCATCCGGCCCGAACATGTCGAACTGGTATCCGGCAGCGACCGGCTGCACGGCACCGTGGTCTACGCCGAGGCGCTGGGTGCCGAAACCCTGGTGCATGTCCGCCTTGCCGACGGAACCCTGGCGACCGTGCGCCAGGACGGCACCGCGCCGACGCCGCCCGAAGGCAGCGATGTCGGTCTGATCTGGGCAGAGGCGCACCAGAAGCTGTTCGGCGCGGACGGCACCAGGCTCTGATCGGCCAAGCTTCCGGCGCCCGACCGGGTCGTGTCGCGAAGCTGGTGGAAATCTGAAGCGGCGTGATCTGCGGGGCAAACACAACGCCCGACCGGCGTCTGGCTTTCCCTGTTGCGGATCGGCGCGCGGGTCCGATGCACGAAGTAACCATCCGGCGTAGGCCGCAGTCAGGCCGCTTTCTGCTTTTCCGTGCCTTGGCATTACTGCTACCTTAGGGTGCGCTGCGATTTGGCGGTATCACCTTGCGCGCTCGAAGCCCCGTCAGCGGACCTC
>PFEX01000145.1:13539-14501 GCA_002783145.1 Rhodobacteraceae bacterium CG17_big_fil_post_rev_8_21_14_2_50_65_11
CTGACGGCGATGACATTCGCACAGGCGTTGCTTCCGATCCGAATTATGAGTCAGATTCTGACCGAATCGAAGAAACTGGCGGCAGAGTTTGTCGCCTGAAAGGGGACCGATGACCGGATACGAGCCGCTTGCGACGCTGAAGCCGGTGGCACCGGAAATCTGGCTTGTGGACGGGCCTCAGGTCAGGTTTTACGGCATGCCGTTTCCGACCCGGATGGTGGTGATCCGGCTGAACAACGGCGAACTGCTGCTGCTTTCGCCGATCGCTTTCAGCCAGGCGCTTGCAGATGAACTGGCGGCATTGGGGCGGGTGCGGCATCTGGTTTCGCCGAACTGGATCCACTACGCGGGCATTCCGGGCTGGCAGGCGGCATTCCCAGATGCCGTCACCTGGGCCGCGCCCAACGTGCGCGCGCGGGCGGCGAAACGCGGCGTGGCAGTGCGCTTCGACCGCGACCTGAGCGACGCACCAGAGACCGAGTGGCGGGGCGAGATCGACCAGATGATTGTGCAAGGCAGCGCGGTGCATCAGGAGGTGGTGTTCTTTCACATCGCCTCGGCAACGCTGATCCTGACCGACCTGATCGAGAATTTAGAGCCGCGCAACCTGCGCTGGTGGGTCATTCCGCTGGCCTGGCTTGGCGGCGTGCTGGCCCCAAATGGTGCCATGCCGCGCGACATGCGCCAGACATTTCAACGCGACCGGGCGGCCCTGCGTGAGGCGGTCGAACGGATGCTCGCATGGGCACCGGAGCGGGTGATTATCGCGCATGGGCGTTGGTTCGAGCGCGATGGAGCAGGTGAGTTGCGCCGCGCCTTCGGCTGGCTGTTGCGCTGACGGTATTTCTGCTGCGCCAGGGTGCGCTGCGATTTGGCGGAATCACATTGCGCGCTCGAAGTCACATCAGCGGACCCCGTCCATCCCGGATCAACTCCCACATCCATTTCCCGACGACCGGCAG
>PFEX01000126.1:0-1156 GCA_002783145.1 Rhodobacteraceae bacterium CG17_big_fil_post_rev_8_21_14_2_50_65_11
CGACGGGCGTCGTGTCGGTCGATCGATACTTCATGAAAAGCCTCATCTGATGATCGGTTACATGACGGCCAGGCAAGGGCTCAACCTCTTCGAGCAGAAAACCCCACCCTGGCTACGCCCTCCCGGCGTTCCAGCACCAACGACACTTTCTCATCCAGATTGTCGCGCGCCTCTCTCACCTTGATCGTCGCGCTACAGTTCAATCCAGACCTGAAAAGCAAATAAAATGCGCTCCGCACGGCCGGAAAACCCGCGAAACTCGCCATCGTCGCCCTCATGCGCAAGCTGCTCGAAACGGCGAACGCACTCGTCAAAGCAGACCGCATCCGGGTCGAAAAACGCTCTTGATCAAGACGGATACTCACCACTGTAGTCGGGCTGTCGGCCGCGCTTGCCTGTCGGCGCAGCCTCCCAGATCATGGCGGGATCGAACCAGATCGCCAGCGAGCCGCGGCGCTTGAGCGCTGCGTTGTAGTCAGGCCAGTTCCTGGTCTTGTAGGCGGGGGGGGCTGCTCATGCCGCCCAGCTACCACACTGGATTCACAAGATGAATCCCTCATCGGATTTGTGCAACAGAGCCTCTTGCCGATGCACCCGACCGTCACTGATCGCCGCGGTCCGGGCTGCGATCAAAACCGTTCACCCACGCCGATGCCGTGGCGGCATCGCAAGGCGGTGGCACAAACTCGGGCGACCGCGACTTGGCAGTGGCCGGTGCGCGACCATTGCGCACGACGGAATTGTGCCCGCGGCGGCGCGCGCCATTGTTCAACCGCTTTGCCGATCGATACGCAAATCGCATGCCCAACTGGTAGCTGCTGACGAACAGAACAGAAAACAGGACGAACGCGGTAAATGCGGCCAGCGGGCGGTTCCACAGCAGAACGCCCACGATGATTGGCGCGGATGCCAGCAGCAGGATCACCAGCGCACTCACGGGGTTGGCGATGTGGCGGCGTTTTCGCCCGAAGTATCCGATTTCAAGCGCGCGCATCACCAGTTGATGATAGTGCAACCGATCAGGCCTGCCCATCGGTTTGCCCGCATGTCGGCGGCGGTATATGGCCAGCACCGTATCTGCCACCGGCCAGAAAAGCACCAGCATGACAGCCCAGGTCGTCAGCGCCTCGACCCGTGCAAGCAGGGCAATGGCGAG
>PFEX01000126.1:1176-1901 GCA_002783145.1 Rhodobacteraceae bacterium CG17_big_fil_post_rev_8_21_14_2_50_65_11
ATCTCCGTTTCGCCCGCTTTGGCGGCAATCGCCGCGAGACCCACGGCGACGATCACCCCGATTCCGGCGGCCAGCCCGTTGACTCCGTCAATCAGATTGAAAGCGTGGCAGATACCGCTGGCGGCAAAGATCGTGAACACGATTGCGAACGGCGCAAAGGCGAAAAGACCATCAAGCAGCGGCGTATCGGCGCGCGGAATCCAGAAGCCAAGCAGAACGATACAGATGGCGCTGGACAGCGCGGCCGCCAGCAACCGGCGCAAGGGACTGACGCCATAACCCAGATCTTCGGCAAGGCCGGCCAGAAAGATCGGCGCAAGCGATACGGCGAACAGCGACCAACCCGGCCCTTGCCGGTCAGGCAACAGGACCAGCAGTATCAGAAGAATCGCCAACCCGACCCCCAATCCGCCAACCCGCGGGGTCGCAAATCGGTGGGCCCTCTGCACTGCCGTGATATCAAAGTGGCGCGCGCTCAGGGCGATGTGATACTTTTTTGTGCAGACCACCAGAGCGCTGACTCCGAACGACAAGGCGAAGGTCTGCAGAAATTCGTTTTGTTCAGAAAAGAACATTCCAGAACCACTCAGCTAACCTGCCTGCACCCTCCGGCGTCGAATCACCAAAACCGCGCGCCTATCGGACACGGGGACTCATGATTTTTCTGCACTAGGCCATTCTGGGGCCAAGGTCCATACCTTCGAGCATAGCTCGACGGCACAGGC
>PFEX01000126.1:1928-4432 GCA_002783145.1 Rhodobacteraceae bacterium CG17_big_fil_post_rev_8_21_14_2_50_65_11
CCGATGAGAGGATTGAACTCCCGACCTTCGGTTTACAAAACCGCTGCACTACCGCTGTGCTAATCGGGCTACGCGCGCCCCGTTTAGCAACCCCGCCTGGTCCGCGCAAGTCGGTCGGCGACCATTTTACGCACCGGCGCGTGACCGACCGGCTTCAGACACTTTCCGGGGTGATGATCTCGAACGGCACGATCCGTTGAATGATGGCCGGGCTGTCCTTCGGTTCCAGGGCGGCAATCATGGTGGCGATCAACTCGGCCGAGGTCAGCTCCAGCGGGTGGCACAACGCCGCGGTGATCAGCCCCTCGTTCAGCCCGTTGCGGGTTTCCGGCCCGATATCGCGGCACACGATCCGCACGGCTCTGCGCTTGGCCGCAGGCGCTTCACGCAGCGCCCGCAGCACGCCGGATATGCCACCACCGGCAATGTAGATGCCGCACAGGTCGTCCTGTTTGGCCAGCAGTTCCTTGACGATATCGTAGGCCACTTGCGGCTCTTCATGGGTCGGGCGGCTGTCATCGACCATCAGGCGAGGCGCATGTTCGCGGATGTAAGAGCGAAAGCTCGCGTCCGCAATATCCTGGCACTGATAGCGGTGGTTGCCGATGAAGACGGCGACGCGACCGGGCCCGTAGGTGGTTTGTTCGATGAACCAGGCGGCGGTGCGGCCCAGTTTCCAGTTGTCGGTGCCAACAAACCCGGCCCTTCCGGGGGCGGATTGGTCGGTGATGTAGGCGACCACCGGCTTGCCCTGGCGCTTGAGGCTTTCGATGGCCTGGCTGATCAGCGGATGATCGGCCGCAATCAGGGCCACCGCATCGCATTCCCGCCCCAGCGCCGCCAGCCGCGCCGCGATGTTGGCCGGGTCGAGCAGGTCAACGAAATCGACCAGCGCATCGACCTTTTCGCTGCGCCTGCGGCCTGCGGCCTCACGGATCTTCTCGCCGAACAGGCGGTAGAGATCGCGGGTCGATTGCTGCAACAGAAAGCCGAAGCGGTAGCGCGGCAGCGCAGCCTGCTTGCGCGCCGCGATCGCGCCGATGCCGTAGAATCCGATCTCGGCGGCGGCGTCCTGAACCTGCTCGATGGTGGTCGATCGCACCTTTCCGGCCCCGCCAAGAATGCGGTTGACGGTCGAAATGCTGACCCCGGCGGCATCGGCCAAGTCAGCGATAGTAGGCCGCTTTGTCATTTCAGGCCCCGATCTGTTTCATTTTGCCATGATGTGAATTGGAACATTAAGTTCATTATAGAGCAAGAGCAATTTCTTTTTGACACGTAAATGTCTATCACGTCTTCAGGCTGCCGAGCGAGCCGTGCCGGCGAGGCGGCACATCATGACGCTTACCATTTGGGAGGAGAAACAAGTGACAGCGAAGAAGACTATCCTGAAGGGATTGTTGGCATCCGCCGCACTGGCCCTGTGTGCCAACGCGGCGCTGGCCGAGGGGGCCAACATCTTCGTCATCGGCGGCAAGGCCGACGACCCGTTCTGGTCGATCGTCAAGCGCGGTGCCGAAGACGCGGGCAAGCTGGTGGCCGAACAGGGCGGGTCGGTGACCTGGCTCGGGCCGCAGAACTACGACAATCTTGGCGCCGACGCAGCCGACCTGATCCGCACCGCGATCGCACAGAACGCCAGCGCCATCGTCGGCCCCGACTGGGTGCCCGAGGCGATGGACGAGGCCTTCAACGCCGTGGTCGATGCCGGTATTCCGCTGATCATCTACAACGCCGGCGGGCTTGATGCCGCCGACCGTCTGGGGGCGATGAACTATGTCGGCTCGGACGATTATCTGGCGGGCAAGGCGGCGGGCGAATATTTCGGCACCCACGGCCAGAAGAATCTCGTGTGCGTCAACACCCTGCCGGGGGCGGCCAACCTGCAAGCCCAGTGCAAGGGCATGATCGACGGCATCACCGGGGCGGGTGGCGCGGGGGTGGAACTGCCGCTGCCGATGACCAGCTTTGGCGATCCGACGGCGGTGACGCAAGCGGTCAAGGCGCATCTGTTGCAGAACCCGACCGTTGACGGGCTTTACACCATCGGCAACGTCGATGCCAACTCGGCCTCGATCGCGATCATGCAGGCGGGCGTGGCCGAAACCGTCAAGCTGGGCGGCGTGAACATGGATCAGACCATTCTCGACAACATCAAGTCGGGCGCGCAGATGTTCGCCATCGACCAGCAACCCTACCTGCAAGGCTACCTCGCGGTATCGCTGCTGAACGGCTATGCCGCCTTCGGCCTGACCGTGCCGACCCGCCAGATCCTGACCGGGCCGGGAATCGTTGACAGCGCCAACGTCGATGCGACGATGGCGGGGGTCGCGGCGGGCACGCGCTAAGCCGCGGCACCTGACCTCGACCTGATACCCCTGTCCGACCCCGCTTGCGTTCGGGGTCGGGCAGAATCGCAAGGCGGGATCGTGCGGACCCTGCCTTGCCATCCGTTCAGCGGTAAAATCCGGGGGCATCCATGACCACCACGCCATCTGTTACAG
>PFEX01000126.1:4453-6149 GCA_002783145.1 Rhodobacteraceae bacterium CG17_big_fil_post_rev_8_21_14_2_50_65_11
TCTTCGCGATCTTCGGCGGGATCAATTTCGTGACCCTGGGCGGCCTGGCCAGTTGGCTGAACGTGGCCTCGGAAATCGGCATCGTGGCCCTGCCGATTGGCCTATTGATGATCGCGGGCGAGTTGGACATCTCGATCGGCTCGGTGATCCCGGCATCGTCGATGACCGTCGCCATCGTCTCGGGCTTTTATGGCGCACCGATGTATCTGGGGGTGATTGCCGCGCTTGGGCTTGGGCTGGTGATCGGTCTGGTCAACGGGTTGCTGGTGGTGCGCACGGCGGTGCCGTCGTTCATCGTGACCCTTGGCACCCTGTTTGCGGTGGCGGGGCTGACGCTTGGCATTTCGGTGCTGATCACCGGCAGCACCGGGGTTCCGATCAAGGCCGCCCCGGTTGCCAAGGCGCTGTTCGGCCAGTTCATCGGCGGCAAGTTCGAGGTCACGATCCTGTGGTGGCTGGCCGCATTGGTCGTGGTGGGCTTCGTTCTGCACTTTACCCGCTACGGCAACTGGCTGTTCGCACTGGGCGGCGACAAGATCAGCGCCCGCAATGCCGGCATCCCGACCACCCGGCTGACCATCCTTCTGTTCATGACCAGCGGTTTTGCCGCAGCCTTTGTCGGCCTGTGTCAGGCCATCCTTTACAACAGCGCGCAGGTCTCCACCGGCACTTCGTTCATCTTCAACTCGATCATCTCGGTGGTGATCGGCGGGGTGTTGCTGACCGGCGGGTTCGGCTCGGTGGTGGGCATCGCCTTCGGCACCATGACCTTTGCCATCGTCAGTCAGGGCATTTTCTACACCGGCTTTGACGCCAACTGGGCCAGCCTGATCATCGGTATCCTGCTGCTGGTGGCGGTGTTGATGAACAACACCTTCCGCACCATGGCGCTCAGCTATTCCTCGGGAAAAAGGCAGGCACGCAAATGACAGAGCCTTTGCTGACGATGACCCATGTCAACAAGTCGTTCGGGCCGATCGACGTGCTGTTCGACATTTCGCTGAAGGTCTATCCGGGCGAGGTGCTGTGCCTGCTGGGTGACAATGGCGCGGGCAAATCGACCCTGATCAAGCTGTTGTCGGGGGTGTTCAAACCCACCTCCGGCACCGTCGAGATGGCCGGCCAGCCGGTCGATTTCGCCAGCCCGCGGGATGCCGCCGCCAGTGGCATCGCCACCGTGCACCAGTTCGGCGGCACCTTTGCGCTGATGAGCATCGGGCGGTCATTCTTTGTGGGTCAGGAACCGACCCGCAAATTCGGGCCGTTCACGATCTATGACCGCCGCACCGCCAACGCGGTGGCGGTCAAGGCGGTGCGCGAATTCGGCATCACCCGGATCGACGATGGCGACCGGCTGATCGGCGGTCTGTCGGGCGGCGAGCGCCAGTCGCTGGCCATTGCGCGTGCCGTGCATTTCGGTGCCAGGGTCTTGATCCTCGACGAGCCGACTGCCGCACTTGGCGTCAAGGAGGCGGCGCATGTGCTGCGCATCGTGCTGGAAGCGCGCAAGCGCGGCCTGGCGGTGATCTTCATCACCCATCAGGTGGTGCATGCGCTGACGGTGGGCGACCATTTCGCGGTGCTGATCCGTGGCGCGCTGGCCGCCGATTTCCGCAAGGGCGAGAAAACCCGCGAGGAAATCACCGATCTGATGGCCGGAGGCGAGGCAATGGCCGAGCTGGAAGCCGAGATCGAA
>PFEX01000126.1:6166-8346 GCA_002783145.1 Rhodobacteraceae bacterium CG17_big_fil_post_rev_8_21_14_2_50_65_11
AAATGAAAATCGCTCTCGACCCGTTCATGCACCGCCATCTCAGCCTCGAAGCGCTGCCCGCAAAGGTAAAGGCGCTTGGCTATGACTGGATCGAACTTTCCCCGCGCGGTGATTTTCTGGAATGGTTCAAGGCACCGCGGGTTTTTCCCGACCGGATCAGGTCGTTCAAGAAGGCGCTGAAGGATGCGCAGGTCGGCATTGCCAGCCTGTTGCCGATGTATCGCTGGGCCTCCAACGATGAAGTCGAGCGTCAGGCCGCCGTCAGGCACTGGAAACGCGCCATCGAGATCGCGGTCGAGCTGGGGGTCGATACCCTCAACAGCGAATTCGGGCGTGGCCCGCATCCCGACAAGGGCACATGTTTCTGCTGCCAGTCGGGCAGCATGGTCGAGGCCTGCGAGGATGCCTGGTGGCGCAGCATGGACGAGTTGGTGCCGATTCTGGAGCGCGAAGGCGTCAACCTGCACATCGAGCCGCACCCCGAAGACTGGACCGAGACGCTGCAACCCTCGGTCGATCTGATCCGCACCGTCAACAGCGCCCGCGTCAAGTTCCTTTATTGCACGCCGCACACCTTCTATTTCGGCGACGACACGGTCATGATGCTGCACCAATGTGCCGATGTGCTGGCGCATGTCCATATCGCCGACACCTTCAACCACAAGGCCAGTTCCGGCCTGCGCTACATCATCAACCCGCCGGGCTCGACCGCGCGGGTGCACCAGCACCTGAACATCGGTCAGGGCGAGGTGCCGTGGGATGATTTCTACCGCACCCTGCACGAGATCGGCTTTGACGGCATCATGACCGCCTGCGTCTTTGCCTGGGAAGAAAAGGCCGATCAGTCGGGCCTTTTCATGCGCGCTGAAATGCAACGCTACATCAACAAGTACTGGAGCACGAAATGAGCCTCAAGGTTGGCGTCATCGGCACGGGAATGATCGGCACGGACCACATCCGCCGCCTGACCCAGGTGCTGTCCGGGGTCGAGGTGGTGGCGGTTTCCGACATCGACGCCGCCCGCGCGAAAGCCGCCGCCCCCGCCGGGGCCGAGGTATTCGACCGCGCCACCGACCTGATCCATGCCGCTGCCGTGCAGGCCGTGGTGATCTGTTCCTGGGGCCCGGCGCACGAAGAACAACTGCTGGCCTGCATTGCGGCGGGCAAGCCTGTGTTTTGCGAAAAGCCGCTGGTCACATCGGAAGCCGGGGCGCTGCGGGTGATGGCGGCCGAAGTCGGTTTTGGCCGCCGTCTGGTGCAACTGGGCTTCATGCGCCGGTTCGATGCCGATTACCGCAGGCTGAAGGCGGTGATCGACGGCGGCAGCCTTGGCGCGCCGTTGCTTTATCATTCGGTGCACCGCAATGCGTCGGTGCCCGAGGGGCTCTACACCTCGGACATGCCCTTGAACGACACGCTGGTGCATGATGCCGATATCGCGCGCTGGTTGCTGGGGGACGAAATCATCGGCGTCGAGGTGCGGGTGCCGCGCCGTTCCAGCGTCGGCAAGGATCTGCGCGACCCGGTGGTGGTGCTGCTGCACACCGCCTCGGGGGCGCTGGTCGATGTCGAGATTTCGGTCAACATCGGCTACGGCTACGACATCCGCGGCGAAGTCAGTTGCGAGCGCGGCGTGGCAGCCCTGCCCAACCGCCCGGCCACGGTGATCTCGGATCAGCACGGCATCCGCCAAGCCATTCCCGCCGACTGGCGCGAACGCTTCATCGAGGCCTACGATCAGGAATTCCGCGAATGGATCGTGGCGGCAGGCCGCGGCACCGCCACCGGCCCGTCTAGCTGGGATGGCTATGCCTCGACCCTGGCCGCCGACGCCGCCCTGCGCGCCGCCAAATCCGGCCTGCTGGAGCCGGTCACGATGATCACCAAACCGCCACTTTACGCCTGACACCACCGCCCCATCGGGCCAACCAACGGATCAAGAACATGCTGAACGGAGAAAGACTGACCCCGCGCCCGCTGCGCTGGGGCATGGTGGGGGGTGGCCGCACCGGACAGGTCGGCTACAAGCACCGCACCGGGGCGCAGCGCGACGGCACCTACCAGTTGCTGGCGGGGGCCTTCGATCTCGACGCCGCCCGTGGCCGGGATTTCGGCGTCAACCTCGGGGTGGCGCCAGAGCGTTGCTATGACGACTACAAGGCGCTGATCGCGGGCGAGGC
>PFEX01000126.1:8391-11280 GCA_002783145.1 Rhodobacteraceae bacterium CG17_big_fil_post_rev_8_21_14_2_50_65_11
TCGCCGCCCTGGCCGAAGCCAGGGGGCTGATCGTCGGCGTGACCTACGGCTTCACCGGCCACCCGCTGGTGCACCAGATGGCAGCGATGGTCGCCAACGGCAGCCTGGGCGAGATTCGCATCGTTGACCTGCAATACACCCATGGCTTCAACGCCGGCGATGATGTCGGCGCGCCCGAGGCGGTGAAATGGCGCACCAATCCTGCGACCTCGGGGCCGACTTTTGTTCTGGGCGACATCGGCACCCATCTTTACTACCTGTCCGAGGTGGTGCTGCCGCATATGAAGGTGCAAAGGCTGCTGTGCGACCGCCATTCCTTCATCGCCACCCGCGCGCCGCTGGAGGATCACGCCACGGTGCTGACGCATTACGACAACGGCGCGCGCGGCAGGCTTTGGGTGACTTCGGTCAACGCCGGCAACATGGGGTCGCAGCGCTACCGCTTTGTCGGGTCGAAAGCCTCGATCGAATGGTCCGACAGCCACCCCGACCAGTTGCTTTACGACGTGCAGGGCGAGCCGAACCGCATCCTGCACCACGGCATGGCTTACCTCGAGCCTGAAAGCCTTGCGATCGACCGGATGGGGGGCTTGCATACCGAAGGTCTGGGCGACAGTTGGGCCAACATCTACCTCTGGATCGCGCAGGCCATCGCCGCCGCCAACCGCCACGACACCGCGTTCCTTTCCACCCACCACTATCCGGGCATCAAGGCGGGCCTTGAGGGTGTGCGCTGGCTGGAAAACTGCGTGCGCTCGGCCGACGCCGGTGCGACGTGGGTCGATTTTGTTTGAAGGATCACTGACATGAAACTTTCGATCTGCACCGATGTGATGGCCAACCTGTCGTTCACCGGGATGTTGGACAAATGCGTGAAACTGGGGGTCGAGGGGGTCGAGATGACCGGCGGCGGCTGGTCTGGTGCGCCGCATTTTCGCGCCGACGCGCTGCTGGCCGACAAGGGCCTGCTGAAATCGAAACTGACGGAAATCTCGGCCCGCGGCCTTGAAATTGCGGCGCTGAACTGCTCGGCCAACCCGCTCGATCCCGGCCCGATGGGCCAGCGCCACCGGCTGGAGATGGAGCAGACCATCCGCCTTGCGGGTGAGATCGGGGTGAAAAAGATCGTCACCATGTCGGGCCTGCCCGAGGCCGCCCCCGGCGACAGCGTGCCGAACTGGCTGGTCTATACCAAATCCTGGCCCAGCGAGATGCCCGAGCGCGACCGTTACCAGTGGGAAGACCGCGCCTTTCCGCTGTGGCATGGGCTGGTGAAGCTCGCGAAAGAGGTCGGCGTCGAGCAATACGCGCTGGAAAACTTTTCCGCCATGCTGGTGTGGAACCCGGAAACCCTGTTCCGGCTGCGGGCTGAAGTCGGCCCGATGGTCGGCATGAACCTTGACCCCAGCCATCTCATGTGGATGGGGGCCGACCCGATCGCCAGCGCCCGCGCCCTGGGCAGCGCCATCCACCATTGCCACGGCAAGGACACCCGGATTGAACGGGGGCTGGCTGATGTGAATGGCTTGCTGGAAACCCGCGAGGTGACCGATGTTGCCAACCGCGCCTGGAACTATGTCGCGGTCGGTGCCGGTCACGATCTGCAATGGTGGAAAGAGTATTTCTCGGTGGTCCGCATGACCGGCTACAATGGCTGGGTGTCGCTTGAGATGGAAGATTTCACCATGTCCACCGAGGCGGGCATCCAGTCCTCGATCGACGCACTGCAAGCCACCATCAGCCGCTGAACCGGCGGGTGCGGCGGCAACGCCGCGCCCGGCATTTCCGGGGGATACCGATGCCGAACCCGATCACCCTGACCTGCGCGCCCTGCTGCTGGGGCGTGGACGACGTCAGGAACCCGCATCTTCCGCCTTGGGAAAAGGTGCTGGACGAGGCCGCCGCGGCGGGCTTTGGCGGGCTGGAGCTTGGGCCTTACGGCTACATGCCGCGCGATGTGGGGCGGGTGGGGGCGGCACTCAGCCAGCGCGGCCTTGCCATTGTGGCAGGCACGATCTTCGACAATCTGGTCGCCCCGGCCAACCGCGACAGCCTGCTGCGCCAGACCGCCGAAATCTGCGCCCTGATCACCGCGCTGCCGCAACCGCCGACCCTGCCCGGTCAACGCTTTGCCGCGCCTTACCTGACGGTGATGGACTGGGGCCACGAGGCGCGCGATTATGCTGCCGGTCACTCGGATCGCGCGCCACGGCTGTCAGTGGATGGCTGGGCCAGCATGATCGCCAACATCCGCGCCATCGCCGAGCTTGCGCGCGACCGTTACGGGGTGCGCGCCACCATTCACCCGCATGCCGGCGGCAATATCGAATTTGCCGATGAACTGGCGCGGCTGGTGACCGGGATCGGGCCGGAAACCGCCGGGCTGTGCCTCGATACCGGCCATCTGGCCTATTCCGGCATGGACCCGGTGCAGACCCTTGCGCAGTATTGGGACCGGGTGGATTACATCCATTTCAAGGATATCGACCCGGCGGTTTTTGCCGAAGTGATGGGTCGGCCCATCCGTTTCTTCGACGCCTGCGCCACCGGGGTGATGTGCCCGATCGGCACCGGCGCGATCGACTACAAGGGCATCCGCGCCCTGCTGAGTGCGCGCGGCTATGGCGGCTACATCACCATCGAGCAGGAACGCGACCCGCGCAACGCGGGCGGGGTCCTGCCTGACCTCGCCGCCAGCCAAGACTTCCTGCGCCGGACCGGGTTCTGAGCCGGGGCAGATGCCCCGGTCACCCTGCGCTGCGCATTCCCCGGCCCCGCGACGGGATCGCCGGAGCAAGATCGGGTCGAATGGAATCGCAAACCCTTCCTGCCCGATTTCCAACCGCCAGCCCGTGCCCGACCACCCTTGTTCAACGGCGTTCAGCCTTA
>PFEX01000126.1:11287-11628 GCA_002783145.1 Rhodobacteraceae bacterium CG17_big_fil_post_rev_8_21_14_2_50_65_11
GCTCTAGCCGCGTCCGAGATAGGGCATCGCGGTCGCCATCACCGTAAGGAACGGCACATTCACATCGAGTGGCAACCCCGCCATGTGCAGCACCGCATCCGCGACGTGGCGCACATCCATCACCGGCTCGGCGCGCAGGCTGCCATCGGCCTGGGGCACGCCCTTGGGCATCCGCCCGGTCATCGCGGTGGCGGCGTTGCCGATGTCGATCTGCCCGCAGGCGATGTTGAACGCCCGCCCGTCCAGCGCCAGACTGCGGGTCAGGCCGGTGACGGCGTGTTTCGACATCGTGTAAGGGGCCGAGCCCGGCCGTGGCACATGCGCCGAGACCGAGCCGTTGT
>PFEX01000153.1:0-3905 GCA_002783145.1 Rhodobacteraceae bacterium CG17_big_fil_post_rev_8_21_14_2_50_65_11
AGCAATTGCGCGTAGAGCGCCTCAAGGAACTCGGCCTTCCCCTGCGCCCCGTTGGGCCGACCCAGCAGCGCCAGCAGCGGATGCACCCCGTAGCGCCGCTCGGCATCCTGGCACAGCACCGGTAACGCGGCAGCGGCCTCCGCGATCAGCTTGACCGCGCGAAACCCCACCGGGTTTCCGGTAAATCCCGTCTTTGTCAGCGAAACCGTGTCGCGCGGGCTCCACGCCACCCGGCCCGACCCGGCCCAGGCCACCACCCGGCCGGTCGCCGAGGCCTTGGCCTCCGGCACCTCCGGTTCGGCCCGTCGCAAGAAATCCAACACCATCCGCGTGTCTCCTTTTTTCCGAATTGAAAAGGGCGCCCCCGCAGATTGCGAAGACGCCCCGAAAGGGCGGATGAGCGCCCCGTTCCAGCGGTCCCGTCAGATTGACCGGATCCCCGGCCGCGCCTGTCCCCGCGCGGGAAGAATCATCCCGTCGGTCAGCGCCCAGACAAGCGCATCGACCCGATCGGGGCTGCCGCGCCCCTCGAAGCCGGTGATCGTCATCCGGCACATTTCGTCTTCCAGTTCCGGCAAGGCGCCCAGATGCGCCACCCGCCCCTGCTCATAAAGCGCCGCAACCGGTTCCGCCCGCGCCACCTTGCCACGAGAGGCATGGACAGAGCGCACATTGATCAGCGAGTCGACCATCCGAACCGCATCGAGCACCAGATCGCCGCCCTGGTTCACCTCGGCCACCATCCGGTCCGCCGCGTGGCGGTGATAGGCCGCAACGGCCGCCTCCGCCCAGCCATTGGCCGACACGCCCCGCACCGAACAATCCTCGATGACCACCGCGTGCCAGTCGCGCGGCGGCCCGGCCTGCACCACGCCCACGACCACGATCCCGCAGGCATCCGATCCCGAATGCCCGGTCACCGGCGGATCCACCGCCACCGTGATCCGCGCGCCCTCGGGCACCGTGTCCACCCGCGCACCGTCCAGCAGCCCTTGCGACCACAGCGCCCCGTCGGCCTCCTCGATCAACGCGCCATCCAGCTCCTGCCGCCCCAGCCGCGTCGCGCCGTAGCGCGCCCGCACCTCCTCAAGGAACGAGTCGGCCAGGAACGCCCGGTTCGCCTCGGTCGGCGCGTGGGTCGATACCGTGCTCTCGCGCCCCAGCAAATCCTTCAGCACGCCGACATTGCGCGGCGTCGTGGTCACGCAGACCTGCGGATGATCGCCCAGCCGCAGCCCGAATTGCAGCATGTCCCACGTGTCCTGCGCCTTCGGCCATTTCGCCAGTTCATCGGCCCAGGCGGCATCGAATTGCGGGCCGCGCAGCGCCTCCGGGTCATGCGCGGAATAAAGCCGCGCTTCCGCCCCGTTGGGCCAGACCAGCCTCCGTTCCCCCGCCACCCAGCGCGGCCGCCGATCCGGGGGGGAGCAGGCCAGAAGCCCGCTCTCCCCCTTTACCATGACCGCCAGCGCCTGGTCATAGGTCTCGCCCACCAGCGCCACGCGCCGGGCGCGGCCGGGGGCCGTCGGCGTTGCGCCCTCGACCATGGCGCGTACCCATTCGGCGCCGGCGCGGGTCTTGCCCGCGCCGCGTCCGCCCAGCACCACCCAGGCCCGCCAACCGCCCTCGGGCGGCAACTGGTGCGGCAGAGCCCAGAAGTCAAAGAGCCACGGCAGCGCCGCCAGCGCATTGTCACTCAGCCCCGCCAGGACCGTCTCCACCGCCTCCTGCGGCACGCAGGCAAGCGAGGCGGACCCCGATCTCAGCCCGCGCCGCGTCGAGGTCGAGCTGCCCGGCACCCGCCTGTCCGATCCGCTGTCCTGTTGCATCACGCGCCTTCCCCTCCAATTGCAGCGCCAGCATCAGGGCGCTGTTCATCTCCTTGATTTGCCTTGGAATCTCGGCGCCCTGCACCGGCCCCTCCGCCTTCAGTCGCTCCAGTGTCCCCTCCAGAGCCTCCTGGGTCGTGTCGAAAACCTTCATCGCGCGCGCCAGCATCGTTTCGACCCGCGCGGTGATGTCATCAATCTGATCGGTCATGAAAAAAGTCCCGTGCTTGAAAATCCCGCACGAGCAGAAACGAAAAAGCGACCGCCGAGGTCACCCCCGGGGCCGCTTGCCCACGTCTTCCAGCATGTCACAAGGTGTACACGGGACCGTTCGATAAGTCAATAAGTTTATTACTTTCAATATGTTAACGCCACCAACGACCGCTAACGCATCATTAACCAAGTCCCTTCATCTTGGCAAGCATACCTCTGAGGAGCCACCGAAGGGCCACGGGGATTAGCCCCTGCCCACGATCCACCCGCGCAAAGCCCGACCCGCGTCGCCGCCACAGCCGATGAGCGTCAGCGAAGAGGCCACGGACCCCGCGCGCGCAAGCGCGGCGATCCCGCCAGAAACGACGACAACCAGGTCGAGTTCCGGGACTTCACCCGCTCGCCGGTGTCAAAGTCATGCTGACACCGCCAATCGCCGGCCGCCCGGGCGGGTCATGCCAAAGGCATGCCTCTGGCGTGACCGATCACACGGCACAAACCCGACCCTTCGCAAAGCACACCCATCCGACATTGCATGCTTCCCATCGCCCGGCGGCCTACAGCAGCACCGCCGCGGCAAGGGCCAGAAAGGCGAAGAAGCCCACGACATCCGTGACCGTCGTCACGAACGCGCCCGAGGCCAGCGCCGGGTCGATCGACAGCCGGTCCAGCGCGACCGGCACAAGAATCCCCGCCAGCCCCGCGATCACCAGGTTGATCACCATGGCCGCCGCGATCACCATCCCCAGCGCGGGCGAGCCGAACCACGCCACCCCGACCACCCCCATCACAACCGCAAAAATCAGCCCGTTCACCAGGCCGACACCGGCCTCACGCAGCACCACGCGCGTCAGGTTGGACCCGGTCAGGTCCTTGGTTGCGATCGCGCGCACCGCGACCGTCAGGCTCTGCGTGCCCGCATTCCCGCCCATCGAGGCAACAATCGGCATCAACACCGCCAGTGCCACGAATTGCGCGATCGTGTCTTCGAACTGGGCGATGACCATCGAGGCGAGGATCGCGGTAATCAGGTTCACGAAGAGCCACGGCAACCGCTGCTTGGTGGTCTCGAAAACCCTATCCGACAAGCTGCCCTCGCCAACACCGGCCAGACGCAGGATATCTTCCTCGGCCTCGTCATCCAGCACGATCATGGCGTCGTCAATGGTGATCACCCCGACAAGGCGCCCGTCGCCATTCACCACCGGTGCGGAAATCAGGTGATACTGGTTGAAGGCATAGGCGGCCTCGGCTTCGGGCTGATCGGCTGGGATCGTCATGAAGGCGTCTTCCACGATGTCTTTCAACGCCACATGGCGCTGCGCCGACAAAAGCCGCCCGAGTGAAACGTTGCCCATTGGTTTCATGCGCGGATCGACAAGGATGACGTGATAGAACTGATCCGGCAGCTCGGTGGTCTGGGCACGCAGGTAGTCGATGGTTTCGCCCACGCTCCAGAATTCCGGCACCCGCACGACCTCGCGCTGCATCAGGCGCCCGGCGGAGTCTTCGGGATAGGTCAGCGCATCCTGCACGGCGGCGCGGTCGGCAGCGTCCAGAATGCCAAGGATGGAGGCTCTCTGATCGTCCTCCAGACTCTCCAGCAGGTCGACGACATCGTCGCTTTCCAGGTCGCGCACAGCCTCCGCCAGCACCGGCGCCGGCAGAAGGTCGATCACATCCTCGCGGACGCCGTCCTCCAGCTCCGACAGAACCTCGCCGTCGATCCCCTCGCTCCAGACCAGCAGAAGCGCGCCGCGTTCCCCGTGCGAGAGCTGTTCCAGAAGGTCGGCGATATCGGCGGGGTGCAGCGGCGCGAACACCTCGGCGATCCGGTCGGTATCGCGCGCCTCGATGGCCTCG
>PFEX01000153.1:3920-8130 GCA_002783145.1 Rhodobacteraceae bacterium CG17_big_fil_post_rev_8_21_14_2_50_65_11
AGCGACGCGTCAAGCGCGTAGCCGTCATCCTGCGCGTCGGGTTTCTGCACCTCGTCGACCGCCATGTTCCCCCGCCTTGAAAGTCTTTAATGCTTTTTGCAATACCTTAGCCCGCCACCGCCGGATAAGACAGGCCAGGGTGCGACAAAAGGGCGAAAAAAGAATGGTCGAAACACTTTTGCTCGGTCAGGTGCTGCGGTTCGATGCAGATCCGTTCACACAGGGCACCGATGCGGCGCATCACGACCCACGCGGCGCGCTGTTGCTGCGCGACGGCCGGATTGCGGCCACCGGCAACGCCGACGTGCTGCGCGCAGCACATCCCGGCGCGCGCGTGATCGACCATGGAGACGGGCTGATTCTGCCCGGCTTCATCGACGCCCACGCCCATTATCCGCAAACCGCGATCATCGCCTCCTGGGGCAAGCGCCTGATTGACTGGCTCAACAGCTACACCTTCCCCGAGGAAATGCGCTTTTCAGATCCCGCCTATGCCGCGGCGATCGCCGCACGCTACTTCGACCTCACACTGGCCAACGGCACCACCACGGTGGCCAGCTACTGCACCATCCACCCCGAAAGCGTCGATGCCTGTTTCACCGAAGCCCGCCGCCGCGGCCTGCGCGCCCTTGCCGGCAAGACCTGCATGGACCGCAACGCGCCCGAGGGGCTGCGCGACAGCGCTCAGGCCGCCTATGACGACAGCAAGGCGCTGCTGGAAAAATGGCACGGCGTGGATCGGCTGTCCTACATCATCACGCCGCGCTTTTCCCCCACCTCGACGCCGGGGCAACTGGCCGCGCTCGGCGCGCTCTGGGCGGAACACCCCGATTGCCTGATGCAGACCCACCTGAGCGAACAGACCGACGAGATCACCTGGGTCAAATCGCTCTTCCCACAGGCCCGCGACTACCTCGACACCTACGAGGCGCACGGGCTTCTCGGCGCGAACGGGGTCTACGGCCATGCCATCCACCTGGAACCGCGCGAGATCGACAGGTTGCAGGAGGTTGGCGCCGCCCTCGTCCATTGCCCGACCTCCAACAGCTTCATCGGCTCGGGGCTGTTCGACATGGGACTCGCCGGCGGAAATATCCGGGTGGGCCTGGCCACCGATACCGGCGGCGGGTCGAGCTTTTCGATGCTGCGCACCATGGCGGCAGCCTACGAAATCGGCCAGTTGCGCGGCCACGCCCTGCACCCTGCCGAACTCATCTGGCTGGCCACCGAAGGCTCCGCCCGCGCATTGCGCATCGACTCCCATGTCGGCCGGATCGCCTTGGGGATGGACGCCGACCTCGTGGTGCTCGACCTGTCCTCGACACCCGCCATCGCCCAGCGCGCCGCCCGCGCCGATACCATCTGGGAGGCACTCTTTCCCACCATCATGATGGGCGACGACCGCGCCATCGCCGCGACCTACGTGGCAGGAACCCGCCGGTAAGCCCTTCTTCTTGGACCAAATACTCCAAAAATGCCCGCACCGCCTGCGCGACGCCCGGGACCGAAGGCCGCCCCGCGTCACGTTCCATGGAAATGCGGCCCGGCGAAGGCTCCCCTGCTTGCAGGGGGGCTTGAGCCGCGCCGCCCGCGCCGTGCCCCGGCCTGGCCGGGCACCATCACGCCATCAGCCGCGCAACAAGCCGCTCCTGCCGGGTCAGCACCGCCGGCAGGTCTACCGTCACCACCCGCCCCCCGGCCACCACGCGCCGCCCCTCGACCAGAAGGTCACGCACCGAGTGAGGCCCCGCCAGCAGCAGCGCCGCCCTGTCCCAACTGCCTGCCGCCTCGACGCGCGACATGTCCCAGATCGCGATATCGGCGCGCTTGCCCACCGCGATCTGGCCGCAATCGGTGCGCCCCAGAACCTCCGCTCCGCCACGCGTCGCGATGCGCAGCGCCTCGCGCGCGCTCATTGCGTCGGCGCCCCGCGCAACCCGCTGGAGCAGCATCGCCTGCCGCGCCTCGGCCACGACATTCCCCGAATCGTTGGAGGCCGACCCATCGACGCCAAGCCCCACGCGCACGCCCGCATCGCGCATCGCGCGCAGCGGCGCGATGCCCGACCCGAGACGGCAGTTCGAACACGGGCAATGCGCAATGCCGGTTCCGGTTCTTGAAAACATATCAATTTCTTGCGCGTTGATCTTCACGCAATGTGCGTGCCAGACATCGGCCCCTGTCCAGCCCAGATCCTCGGCATATTGCCCCGGTCGGCAGCCGAATTTCTCCTCGCTGTAAAGGATGTCTTCATCGTTTTCGGCCAGATGTGTGTGCAGCATTACCGCCTTGTCGCGGGCCAGCAACGCCGCATCGCGCATCAACTCGCGACTGACCGAAAAAGGAGAACAAGGCGCGATCCCCACCCGGCACATGGACCCTTCGGACGGGTCGTGGAAGGCGTCGACAACACGGATACAATCGGTCAGGATATCGGCTTCGCGCTCGACCAGCGCATCGGGCGGCAGGCCGCCATCGCTCTCACCGATGCTCATCGCGCCGCGGGTCGGATGGAAGCGCAGCCCGATCGTCTGCGCCGCGGCGATGGTATCCTCCAGCCGCGCGCCGTTGGGGTAAAGGTAGAGGTGGTCGGCGCTCAAGCTGCAGCCCGACAGCGCCAGTTCCGCCAGGCCGACCTGCGCCGAGGTGAACATCTCCTCGGGTCCGAACCGGGCCCAGATCGGGTAAAGCGTCTGAAGCCAGCCGAACAGCAGCGCGTCCTGCGCGCCCGGAACCGCACGGGTCAGCGTTTGGTAGAGGTGATGATGGGTGTTCACCAGCCCCGGCGTCACCAGGCAGTCCTTGGCACTCAGGGCCTCACCGCCCTGCAAGCCATGGCCGACCTCGGCGATAACGCCGTCTCGAACGCGGATATCGGCGTCGGTCAATTCGCGACCCGCGTCGTCCATGGTCAGGATCCGTGACGCGGATTTTATGATGATGTCGGTCATGACTGCCCTCCGGTGTCCGACGCCCGTTTCGGTCAGAGGATCGCGCGCAGGACGCGCGCAGGCGAGCCGACAGAAGACGGGCAAAGGACTCGGGGCTGCCACCGGCGTCAGGCTAGCGCGCGGCGCCCCCGCCGGGCAAGGCTCGGCAAGGCTCAGGCGGGCTGAAGCAGTTTCAGGGCGGCGACATGCAATGCGGTGCTTGCGGCGGCGATCACCTGCCCGCCCTCGTGCACCGGGCCGCCTTGCCAGTCGCTGACGATGCCGCCCGCCGCCTCGATCACGGCAATCGGCGCGGCGATGTCATAAGGGTGCAGCCCGGCCTCGATCACAAGGTCCACCTGCCCCGCCGCCAGCAGCGCGTAGGCATAGCAATCCATGCCGTACCGCGTCAGCCGCACCGCGTCGCGGACCCGGCCGAACGCGGCACGCTCGGCCCCGGTGCCGACCTCGGGGAACGTGGAAAACAACGTTGCCTCGGCCAGCGAAGCTGCTGGACGCACGCCAAGCGCCGCCTCGCCACGCGGCCCGACGACACGCGCCAGCCCAAGGCCACCCTCGAACCGCTCGCCGATATAGGGCTGGTCGATGATGCCGTAGAACGGGCCGTCGGCATCGTTCAGCCCGATCAGCACCCCCCATGTCGGGGTGCCCGAGATGAAGCCACGGGTGCCGTCGATCGGGTCCAGCACCCAGGTCAGCCCGCTCTCGCCCGGCAGTGCGGCCTGTTCCTCGCCCAGCACCGCGTCGGCGGGCCGGCGCGCGACCAGCACCGCGCGCATCGCGGCCTCGGCAGCGCGGTCGGCCACTGTCACCGGGTCGAACCCGCCGGCAAGCTTGTTGTCGGCGGCAAGATCGCGGGCGCGGAAATGCGGCAGCGTCGCGGCGCGTGCGGCATCTGCCATCGCCTGCGCCGTTTTGCGCAGATCGGCGGCCAGATCGGGGGACAGACGAGAACGGGTCAGCATGGGTGCGGGCTTTCTGCGGCAAGGTCACCGGTCAGGTGGCACGACGCATCCCCCCCGTCAACGCCCGTCAACGCCTGTCAACGCCCGTCAGGCGGCGGCACCCGACAACACGCGGGCCAGTTCGAAAAGCTGACGACGCTGGTTTTCCGGGATCGCGTAGTAGGACCGGACGAGTTCCAGCGCCTCCTTGTCGGCCAGCACATCGCCGGGCAGATCGCCACCAGCGTCGATACCGCCATCCAGCCCTTCGAAGAAGAAGGCAACCGGAACCTCCAGCGCGCGCGCGATATCCCA
>PFEX01000153.1:8175-12054 GCA_002783145.1 Rhodobacteraceae bacterium CG17_big_fil_post_rev_8_21_14_2_50_65_11
GATCTGCTGGAACTTGATGCCGACATGTTCGGCCAGCCCCTGCTGCGTCATGCCCACCATCCAGCGCCGATGACGGATTCGCTTGCCGACGTGGCTGTCTACCGGGTGTTTCATTCCTGTCTCCTGTCGCGCGCCCCGCGCGGAGGCTGCCAATATCCTGATTTTCTTGATCTAGCCCGCCCCGATGCAAAGTCACGCCGGTCGGTGTTCTTGACATTGATAATAGACTTGCGCCGGACGGAAAGCAAAATGGCGTATTGTCCCGGTTGCAAGCGGGCCCGCACGCGCTAGCCTGCGGCGAGTTCCCGACCGAGAGGACCATGACAGATGCACGCCTACCGCCTCAACCGCTTCGACACGCCGCCCGAACTGGCCCGGATCGCCCCCCCGACCCCACGCCCCGGCGAGGCGTTGGTACGGATCGCGGCTTGCGGGCTGAACTTTGCCGATCTCCTGATGCTGAACGGCAGCTACCAGGACACGCCAGAGCCGCCCTTCACCCTGGGCATGGAAATCGCCGGTACGATCGAGAGGCTTGGCCCCGAAACCGACGGCCCCGCCCCCGGCACCCGAGTCGCCGTCTTCGCCGGGCAAGGCGGGCTGGCCGAGGCGGGGATCTTCCCGGTTGACCGGATCATGCCGATCCCCGACGCGATGCCGTTCGAGGACGCCGCCGCCTTCCTCGTGGCCTATGGCACCTCGCATCTGGCGCTTGGTCATCGGGCGCGGCTGCAACCGGGCGAGCGTCTGCTGGTTCTGGGTGCGGCGGGTGGTATCGGGCTGACAGCGGTGGAGATCGGCGCCCGCATGGGGGCCGAGGTAATCGCCTGCGCGCGTGGCGCGGCCAAATTGGCGGTCGCCAAATCCGCCGGGGCCACCCACCTGATCGACACCGAAACGCAAGATATCCGGGCCGAGGTGAAGGCGCTTGGCGGCGCCGACGTGGTCTACGACCCGGTCGGCGGCGATGCGTTCAAGGCGGCGATGCGGGCAACAAATCCCGGCGGGCGGCTGATCCCCGTCGGCTTTGCCAGCGGCGAGGTGCCGCAGATCCCGGCCAATATCCTGCTGGTCAAGAACCTCGACGTGATCGGGTTCTTCTGGGGCGGATACCTGCGCTTTGCGCCCGATATCCTGACCGCCAGCCTGTCGGAGCTTTTCGCGCTCTACGAGGCGGGCGGGCTGACGCCGCATATCGGCGCGACCTACCCGCTGGCACGGGCAGGCGAGGCCCTCGACCTGCTGAAATCGCGCAAGTCCACCGGCAAGGTCGTCGTGACCATGTAAACCGGTCACATCGCCGCGTAGGCTTGGCGGACCATGTCGGCAAGCGCCTGCGCCGGTTCGCCGTGTGCCGCTTCGGCGCCATACATGTTGATACGGACGATGGGCAGACCGGGCAGCGCGCCATTGTGGCGAATGCGTTCCACGTAGGGCGGCTCGGCCCCTTCGATACAGGCATGAACGGCAAGGTCGGCGCTGATCGAGGCCTCCACGGTGCGCGAATTGTCGCTTTCCACCGCCATTTCCCACGAAATCCCGGCCCGGTCGAGCGCCCGCTGCACCGGCTGGCGAAAGATGCAAAGCTGCTCGAAGGCCAGCCGCAACGGGCGCTGACGCCATTGTTGCCCGTCGAGTGCACCGACCCAGACCAGCGGCCGTTCCATCAGCGTCTCGCCACCGCTGTCGAGCGCCGATTCGGTGGTCAGGGCAATATGCACCTCGCCGCGTTCCAGCATCCGGCGCAACCGCGAGGTGTAGGAGCTGACAAGCTGCACCTTCATGCGCGGAAAGGCCGCATGAAACCGGTGCAGCACCCGCGGGATCGCCGGGTAGATGATGTCATGCGGCACGCCCAGCACCAGCTCGCCCTCGTAATCGACCGAGGTGAGCCGCGCCAGAACCTCGTCATTGAGCGCCATCATGCGGCGCGCGTAGCTCAGCATCTGCTCGCCTGCATTGGTCAGCGCCAGCTTGCGCGCCGATCGGTCGAACAGCGCGACCCCGATGCTCCCTTCCAGCCGCTTGAGTTGCATCGACACCGCCGATTGCGTCAGGTTGAGAAGGCCAGAGGCCTTGGTGACACCGCCGGTATCTGCAACGGTCACGAAAGCGCGCAGCGCGGTCAGGTCCAGATTACGCATATCATCACACTCCGTGATCTTGATGTTAAGGAACATTCATTTTCTAAATGGCATGACGCCCTCTATGTATCAAGCATCGAAATGCCCCTCCTCACACGCTTCAAGTTACCGAAAGACACCATCATGGCGACCACCTTCACCCGCATCACCCTGCCGGCCTACCGCCGCCCGACCCTTGGCACGTTCTTTCGCGCCGCAATCACCGCATGGCGCCAACGTCGCGCGCTGGAACGGCTCGATGCACATGCCCGCCGCGACCTCGGCCTGACCGAGGCCGACATCGCCGGCGAAGCCCGGCGCCCGGCATGGGATGTGCCGCAAAGCTGGCTGATCTGACCACAAGCGACGTCGGTTCGGGCCCTTCCCAAAATCCGCACTCTCCCGCTCGGGCACAGCTTGAAAACACGCCCCGTCCTACCGATATATTGGTGCAAGGCGGGGCGTTATGCGTTACCGTCAGCTGGACTTTGCCTTTATCTGGAGGATTTGATGGCACAATTCGACACGATCCGTGCTGGCGCACGCGGCCTTGACGCTGCCCAGATCGATCAGGGCCTGCGCGCCCACATGAACAAGGTCTACGGAACCATGTCGATCGGCCTGCTGGTGACGGCCGGCGCGGCGTGGGCGATCGGGACAAGCCCGGCGTTGATGGCGATCTTCCGCAACCCTGAAACGTTGCAGCCCAATATCCTCGGCTGGATCGCGATGTTTGCGCCGCTGATCATGGTCTTCGCCTTCGGCGCAATGATCAACAAGCTGTCTTACGCCGGGGCACAGCTGTTCTTCTACGCCTTCGCATCGATCATGGGCATCTCGATCAGCTGGATCTTCATGGCCTTCACCGGGGTCTCGGTCGCTCAGACCTTCCTGATCACCGCGATCTCTTTCGCGGGGCTCAGTCTTTACGGCTACACCACCAAAAAGAACCTGTCCGGGCTCGGAACCTTCCTGATGATGGGGCTGATCGGGATCGTCGTGGCGATGATCGTCAACATCTTCCTCGCTTCGGCGGCGTTGCATTTCGTGATCTCGGTTCTCGGCGTGCTGATCTTCGCAGGCCTCACCGCCTATGACACGCAGTCGATCAAGAACGAGTATATCGAGCACGCCCAACACATGGATCAGGACTGGCTTGGCAAGTCGGCGATCATGGGTGCGCTGCGGCTCTACCTCGACTTCATCAACCTGTTCATGTTCCTGCTGCAATTCCTTGGCAACCGGAACTGACGCGGGCAACAGGATGAATGGCACAGGGCCGGGGATTTCCCCCGGCCCTTTTTCGTTGTGGCATGTGCGACGGGGCCGACGACGCCTCTCAAAACGAAACCGGGCCGCAGCTGGATCAGCGCGGCCCGGTTTTGTAAAACCTGAAAAAAGGTCAGATCACTTGATCTTGCCTTCCTTGTATTCCACGTGCTTGCGCACGACCGGATCGTATTTGCGGATGGTCATCTTTTCGGTCATCGTGCGGGCATTCTTCTTGGTCACGTAGAAGTGGCGGGTGCCCGCCGTGGAATTCAGGCGGATCTTGATTGTGGTCGGCTTCGCCATGTCAAACTCCTGCAAAGCGGGGCGGCCGGGCAACAGGGCCCATGCGCGCGCGTTTCGTGTTGAAGTCGCGTTGTATCGCTGCGCACATCGGTGTCAACCGAAAACGGGCAGATTCCCAAGTCTGCAAGCCCCCCCCCGGCCACTGCCACTGCCACTGCCACTGCCGCCAGCACAGCGACAG
>PFEX01000153.1:12082-13185 GCA_002783145.1 Rhodobacteraceae bacterium CG17_big_fil_post_rev_8_21_14_2_50_65_11
GCAGCGGCGATGCCGGCAAGCGCGCCGTTGAGGCGCGGCTGCGCGGTGATCCGCTCGACGCAGGGTGCAACGGCGAAGGTCAACAGGAAACACGGCGCGAACGCTACCCGGAGCGTAACCAGCGCCGCCGCAAGCCCGATGACGAAGCATTCCGCCCCGGCCCCACCCCGGCGGCCAAGGCGATGATCAACGGGAAAGGAAGATCGACGGCAAAAAGCCCGCCGAAGGCCAGACCGGCAAGCCCGAAGACGCGCAAAAGTGCCCAGGTCGGAGACCGGTTCCCGAATCATAGGCTCCCTCCGCCGCGATCCCCGTCCTCGTGATCGGTTCGAAGACCTGCGTTGCAAACCGCACCCCTTTCATCTTGGCAAAAAGACCTCGGGGAGCGCGAAGGGTCGTCCCCTCAGGCGCCATTGGTTCAAGCCCAACGGACGACACCCCTCGCGCGGATCGGCGCCGAAGGCGACGACCCGACCGGTTGTCAGAAAAGATGCGCGGAGGGCCTGTAAGCCGGATCTTGTTCCCCGGGGTCGCCCCCGGTTCGATGACCATTCATCTTGGCCTGCGGTTGCCCGCGGGCTCTTGCTGCCAACCCGGACCTCTCGGGCTGAAGCGGCCCTGTGACGGCGCACGCGAGGTCCCTATTTGGCATTGCTCCCGGTGGGGCTTGCCGTGCCGGTCCTGTTGCCAGTCCCGCGGTGGGCTCTTACCCCACCGTTTCACCCTGACCCCGCGAACGGGGCGGTTTCATTTCTGTGGCGCTTTCCGTCGGATTCAGGCGGGTTTCCCCGCCTTTCTCCGCCCGGGCGTTACCCGGCACCGTTGCTTCAGGGAGTCCGGACTTTCCTCGGGGTCGAAACCCCGCGGCCATCCGGCCCTCCGCGCGGGCGGGACTTAGGGCCTTGCGTGGCGCGGCGTCAACCCCTCTCGGGCGGCAAAGCGCGCCGCAAGGTCGGCCATGATTGCACAGTCGCGCGCATCGAGCGGGCCGACATGGCGCGGGCGAAAGCGCAGCCGCACGGTGGCCAGCAACAGATCGAGTGGCAGGTCGCGCGGATAGCCGAACGCCTCCGCGTCGCGGCGAAAGCGCCGCTCATCCGCGG
>PFEX01000153.1:13201-18606 GCA_002783145.1 Rhodobacteraceae bacterium CG17_big_fil_post_rev_8_21_14_2_50_65_11
GATCTTGCGCCCAGGCGCCATGTCGGAATGCGCGATCACCCCTTCGGGCGGGATCGACCAGCGCGCCATGATCCCCGGCAGCAGCGCCATCAGCGCCGCCATCTGCCGCGCGGCAAAGGGCGCATCCCCGCAATTGGCCAGTTCGATCCCGATGGAGCGCGAATTGACGTCGCCACACCCGGCCCAAACGCCTGCGCCCGCGTGCCAGGCGCGCCAGTCTTCATCGACCAGCGCCAGCACCGCGCCCGCCTCGGACACGAGGTAATGCGCCGAAACCTCGCGCGCGGGGTCGCAAAGTGCCCGGCGCGCAGCCAGACAGCTTTCCATCGCGGTGTAATGCAGCACCACCAGTTGCGGCCGCAACCCGTCGCGGCGCGGGCCGAAATTGGGCGAGCGGGTCACTGCCCGCGCGCAGCGGCGGCGGCTTCGCGGTAGGGGGTCGGATCCCAGCCACACGCATAGCCGTCGCCATCGGGGTCGAGCGCCTGCCGGTCCCGCTCCGGCCCGCCGGCGGCAAGGAACGCCTCCTGCGCCAGATCGTCGGAGCGGTAGGCGCGACAATTGCGCTCGTGCCGCGCCCCAGCGGCGAAGTTCAGGCGGTTATGGCGTTGCTCGCCCACGGGGTGAGAGGTGACAAGGGCGTACTCGATGATGTTCGGCCCGGTCGCACCGGCACGTTCGGGCACGACCGTCGGCGCGATCTCGACACGCTGCGCCTGCATGCGTTCGAGCCGTTCGGCGTCGCTTTCGATGGTTTCGCGCCCGGCCACGGCCTCGAAATCCTGCTCGTCGGAAATGCCCGAGGTGTTCCCCCGGCGCAGCGGTGCCGCGACCGCGTCCGCTTGCCCCCCGTCGGCCTGGTCCCGTCTCGCCTGCCCCTCTGCCGCGTCGATCGCGCCTTCGGCCAGCGCTGCGATGTCGGTTTGCCCGGTTTGGCGCGCAGGTGGCAAAACCGTCTCTTCGGCCGCGGCAAGCGCTGTCCGACGTTGCGCCCGCTCCCCGGCCAGACGGTCGTTGTAATCCCCGAAGCCGACGCCGCGCGTATCCTCCGGCTGCACCGCACAGCCCCCCAGAACCAGCAGCACAAACCCCGCCATGGCGATTATCCGCATCGTTCCCGACCTCGTTTCAGCGCGTTTTAGAAGAGGGTTACCACCATTTGGCGGGTTTCGCCACAAAGCCCGCAGCCCCTTCCAGCGCGTAGGCGGTGTTGAGCAACGCGCCTTCCTCCCAAGGGCGCCCGATCAGTTGCAGGCCAAGCGGCAGGCCCTGCCCGTCGCGCCCCACGGGCACCGAGATCCCCGGCAGCCCGGCAAGGTTCACGGTGACGGTGAAGACATCGTTGAGATACATCTCGACCGGGTCCGATACCTCGCGGCCCAACGCAAAAGCAGCCGAGGGCGTGGTGGGGGTCAGGATGCTGTCCACCCCGGCGGCGAAGGCCTCGTCGAAATCGCGCTTGATCAGGGCGCGCACCTTGCGGGCGCGGTTGTAATATGCGTCGTAGAAGCCCGCCGACAGCACGTAGGTGCCGATCATGACGCGGCGCTTGACTTCGTCGCCAAAGCCCTCGGCGCGGGTCTTTTCATACATCTCGGTGATGCCGTCGCCCGGCGCCAGCGCGGCCCGGTGGCCAAAGCGCACCCCGTCATAGCGGGCGAGGTTCGACGACGCCTCGGCCGGTGCGATCACGTAATAGGCCGGCAGCGCGTATCTGGTGTGCGGCAGGCTGATATCGCGGATCTCGGCGCCGGCATCCTTCAGCATCTCGGCGCCGTCGGACCAGAGTTTCCCGATCGCGACGGGCATGCCGTCCATCCGGTATTCCTTCGGGATGCCGATGACCTTGCCCCTGATATCGCCGGTCAGCATCGCCTCGAAATCCGGCACGGCCATGTCGGCGGAAGTGCTGTCTTTCGGGTCGTGGCCCATCATCGCGGCACCCATGATCGCCGCGTCGCGCACCGTCCTGGTCATTGGCCCGGCCTGGTCGAGCGAGGAGGCGAAAGCGACGATCCCCCAGCGCGAACAGCGCCCGTAGGTCGGCTTCAACCCGACGATTCCGGTGAAGGCGGCGGGCTGGCGGATCGAGCCGCCGGTATCGGTGCCTGTCGCGGCAAGGCAGAGATCGGCGGCCACGGCGGAGGCCGACCCGCCGGAGGATCCGCCGGGGGTCAGCGCCGCGCCGCCTTCCGCCTTCCACGGATTGATCGCGTTGCCATAGACGGAGGTTTCATTGCTGCTGCCCATGGCGAACTCGTCCATGTTGAGCTTGCCCACCATGACGGCGCCGGCATCTTTCAGCTTGCCCGACACGGTGGATTCGTAGTCCGGCCGGAAGCCTTCGAGGATCTTCGAGGCGGCCTGGCTCGGGACACCTTCGGTGCAGAAAAGATCCTTGATGCCGACCGGGATGCCACACATGGCGGGCGCCTCTTCGCGGGCTTGCAGCCGCTCATCGGCGGCGCGGGCGCGCTCCAGCGCCAGATCGGGGGTCTTGTGCGCCACCGCGCCAAGCGCATCTGCGCTGTCAATGGCCTTGAGGCAGGCCTCGGTCAGCGCCACCGCCGTTGTCTCGCCCTTGCGCAGCGCGTCGCGCGCCTCGGCGATTGTCAGCTTGTTCAGATCGCCCATCACTCCACCACCTTTGGAACCGCGAAGAACCCTTCCCGGGCATCGGGCGCGTTGGCCAGCACCTTCGCCTGCTGATTGCCGTCGGTGACGACATCGGCACGCCGCTTGAGGCGCATCGGGGTGACCGAGGTCATCGGGTCCACGTCATCGATGTCAAGCTGCTGCAATTGCTCGATGAAGCCGAGGATCGCGTTGAATTCACCGGCCAGCACCGGCAGGTCTTCGTCTTCCACCTTGATCCGCGCGAGCTTGGCGACGCGGGCGGCGGTCTCGATGTCGATGGACATGGGGCGGGACACCTTCACGATTGGGCTGTCTTGATCGGGGCCCGGTTTAATGCCCCGCGCGGCTGGCCGCAAGCAGTCGCAGGACAGGGCCCGGCCAAATCCTGTTTGACCGGCGGCGGAGCGGCGTTACGCTTGCACCGGACGCACGCAACGGAGGCATGACATGGACATCACATGGCTTGGGCACAGCAGCTTTCGCATCGAGATCGCCGGGCAGATCCTGCTGGTCGATCCTTGGTTCACCGGCAACCCGCTCTTTCCCGAGGAGCGCCGCGACGATGCCACCCGGGGCGCCACGCAGATCCTGCTGACACACGCCCATTTCGACCACGTCGCCGACACGCTGGAGCTTGCGCGCACGCTCCGGATCCCGGTGGTGGGGCAATTTGACCTGATGTCCTATTGGCAAGACCACGAGCATATCGAGACGCTGGGCTTCAACAAGGGCGGCACGGTGCATCTTGGCGATGTCGCGGTAACCATGGTCAACGCGCTGCATTCGTCGAGCTTCGCCGGGCCCGAGGGGCCGCAATGGGCCGGCACCGAATGCGGCTACATGATCGCGGGCGAGGGGCGGGTGATCTACCTGTCGGGCGATACCGATGTGACGGCGGACATGGGGGTGTGGAACGACCTGCATGCGCCCGACATCGGCATTCTGTCTGCCGGCGGGCATTTCACCATGAACATGGCGCGCGCGGGCTACGCGGCGAAGACCTTCTTCGACTTCAAGACGGTGATTCCCTGCCATTACAAGACCTTCCCGGTGCTGGAGCAATCGGCCGAGGCTCTGGTCAAGGCGCTGCCCGGGGTCGAGGTGATCGAGCCCGAGGTCATGAAGGCGATTGCGCTTTGAGACCGGTTTCGAATGGCCTGCGGCCATCCGACCGGTGCAAGGGACGTCGTTTATCGGGCTTGACCCAATGACGACTCGATGACTGCCCCGTCGCGCTCCGCGAGTATTTTTGCCAAGAAGAAGAGGGTCAGCGTCGCGCGGCGAAGAAGGCGCGGAGCAGGTCGGCGGCCTCGCGTTCGGCGATACCGCTGTAGATTTCGGGGCGATGGTGGGCCTGCTTGTGGTCGAAGACGCGCGGGCCTTGTGCGACGCCGCCCGACTTGGGATCAGACGCGCCGTAATAGAGCCGGGCGAGGCGCGCCGCCGCGATGGCGCCGGCACAGGCCGGGCAGGGTTCCAGCGTGACGTAGAGATCGCAGCCGGTCAACCGTTCGGAGCCAAGCGCGGCGCAGGCCGCACGGATCGCCAGCATCTCGGCATGGGCGGTCGGATCATGGCGTTCACGCATCCGGTTGCGGGCGCGCGCCAGCACCGTGCCCTCCGGGCCGATGATGACCGCGCCGACGGGCACCTCGCCCGCATCCGCGGCAGCACGCGCCTCGCTCAGCGCCGTATCCATGTGGCTGGTGAACCCCGTCATGCCTTCCCGATACCGCTTTCCAAGCCGCTGTCAACGCGCTAACCGGGGCGCATGAGCACCGAGACCCCCAAGGGCGAGCGCATCGCCAAGCACCTGTCGCGCGCCGGCATTGCAAGCCGTCGCGAAGCGGAACGCATGATCGAGGCCGGCCGCGTCGTCGTCAACGGCAAGCGCATCGACAGCCCGGCGCTGAACGTCACCGAGGCCGACACCATCACCGTCGACGGCAAGGTGGTTGGCGCACCCGAGCGGCCGCGCCTGTGGCTTTATCACAAGCCGCAGGGCCTCGTGACCACGGCAAGCGACGAGAAGGGCCGCGAGACGGTGTTCGACGCCCTGCCCGAGGACATGCCGCGGGTGATGAGTGTCGGGCGGCTCGACATCAATTCCGAGGGGCTGTTGCTGCTGACCAATGACGGCGGGCTCAAGCGGCGGCTGGAGCTGCCCGCGACCGGCTGGCTGCGCAAGTACCGCGTGCGCGTCAAGGGCACACCGAAAGACGAGGATTTCGCAGCGCTGCGCAAGGGCGTAACGGTGGCGGGCGAGCGCTTTCAGCCGATGGAGGTGAGCATCGACCGCCAGCAGGGCGCGAATGCCTGGCTGACGGTGGGACTGCGCGAAGGGCGCAACCGCGAGATCCGCCGCGCCATGGGTGCGGTCGGGCTGGATGTGAACCGGCTTATCCGGGTCAGCTACGGGCCGTTCCGGCTGAACGAGCTGAAGCCCGGCGCGGTGGAGGAGATCAAGCCGAAGGTGCTGCGCGACCAGTTGGGGATCGCCCTGCCCGAAGGCCATGCCGAGGCGAAGCCGAAACCGACGCGGCCGGGGGGGCGCAACAAGAAGGCGCCGCCGGGCGGGCGTGGGGCCGGGCCGCAGCGCGGCAAGGGCCGGGGCTAATCCTGATCCCCGTCGCGCGGATAACGCGCCGCGACCGGAAATTCCGGCAGCCACGGCTCTCGCCGCGTGGTGCAGCATTCATGATCCGGGGTGAACCGGCCCGGCTCGTCGAGCGCCCCGAGATGCAGGTCCACCTCGTCGCCCGTGCGCG
>PFEX01000153.1:18622-20878 GCA_002783145.1 Rhodobacteraceae bacterium CG17_big_fil_post_rev_8_21_14_2_50_65_11
GCTGACGGGGCAGAAGGCGCGACCCTTTTAATCCCGTAATCCCGCGCCGCGCCGGTGATCTCCGCCGCCCCGCGCGGAAAGATTGCCGCCGCATAGAACCGCATAGAACAGCGCGCCGTGATGCTTGCGGCAATCGAGGCAATGGCAGAGGCCGACGCGCAAGGCGGCGCCGGTGGCGACCACGCGCAGCCGCCCGCAGGCGCAGCCGCCACGAACCGTCGCCATTCCTCTACCCCTCGTCCTTGTCCACCATGTAGCGCTCGAACAGTTTTGCCTGGAACATGAACACGACGAAAAGGAAGCCGGGCAGGAAGAATGTCTCGAAGGTGACCCAGAACTCGGTTGACTGGGTGCGCCAGACGATCTCGTTGGCCAGCGCCATGACCGCGAAGGCGGCGACCAGCCGTTTGGTCAGGATCATCCAGCCTTCCTTCGCCATCGGCATCATCTCGCCCATCACGAATTGCAGCCAGCTTTCGCCGCGCAGAAGCCCGATGCCGAGGACGATGGCGAAAAAGCTGTAGACGATGGAGGTCTTCATCTTGAAAAAGGCCTCGTTGTCGAACCAGACGGTGAGGCCGCCGAACACCACCACCAGCACGGCGGTGAAGATCTGCATGCGGCTGAGTTTGCCGGTCAGCCACCAGAGCGCCGCGATAGAGGCCAGCAGAAGCGGAATGAACCCCGCCGTCGCCACGATGAACCCGGAATACTCGTGCCCCGCGATGCTAAACGTCTGGTCCTTGATCCAAAGGTAGACGATGAAGAACAGGATCGGGGGGCCAAGCTCCAGCGCGCTTTTGAGGTAGGGGTTGATCGTCCGCTGTTCCATCGCCTCGGGCCTTTCCTAACCGCCAACCTGAACTACCACCGCCCCCGCTGCGATCAAGCCCATAAGCGCAAGCCGGCGCGGCCCGACCCTCTCGCCCAGCATCAGCCAGCCGATGAGCGCGGCAAAAACGGTCGAGGTTTCGCGCAACACCGCCACCTGCCCCACCTGGTCGAGCCTCGTGGCCAGCATGATGGACCCGAAGCTTGCCAGCGCCACCAGCCCGCCGATCATCCCGCGCAGGGCAAGCGGGCCGGCCGCCGGCGGATCGGGCATGCGCCGCCACGCGTAGAAGGCGACGACGGGCATTGTCATCCCGTCGAGAAAGAAGAACCACGCAAGGAAGGTGAAGGGGTCGGTGCTGGCGCGGATACCATAGGCGTCGAAGGTGGTGTAGGCGGCCACGAACAGCCCGGTCAGCACCGCCAGCCACAGCGCCGGCACCATCGTCTGGCGATCCACGGCGATGGTGCGCAGGTTGTAGATCGCCAGCCCGTAGATCCCCGACAGCAGCACCGCGACCCCGAGCCATTGCAGGGGCGTGAACACCTCGCCGAACAGCAGCCACGCGCCGATCACGGCGAAAAGCGGCCCGGTGCCGCGCATGACCGGGTAGACCACGGTATAGGCGCCGCGCTGGTAGCTGGCGATCTGCGCCGTCTTGTAGCCGATATGGATCAGCACGACGCCGCCGAAGATCGGCCACATATGCGTCTCGGGCCAGGGCACGACGAACAGCGCCACCGGCGCCGCCATCAGCCCGTAGCCGGCGTCGATCACGCCGCGCGACAACAATGGCGAATGCCGGCCCTTCTGGAGCGCGCCGAACACAGCGTGCAGGATCGCCGCCAGAAGCGCCAGCGCGGTCGCTATCGCGGCGCCGGCCGGTGTGCCGGCATTGGCGACGATCCAGCCGCTCATGCAGCCGCAACCGGGGCGCGCGTGAAAGGCCCGCTCATTCCGCCCCGGTGAGGGCGCGGGCGAATTCCTCGGGATCGAAGGGGGCGAGGTCGTCGATCTGCTCGCCCACGCCGATGGCATGGATCGGCAGGCCGAAGCGGTCGGCCAGCGCCACCAGCACGCCGCCTTTCGCGGTGCCGTCGAGCTTGGTCATCACGAGGCCCGAGACATCGGCAAGCTTCTGGAAGGTCTCCACCTGGCTCAGCGCGTTCTGCCCGGTCGTGGCATCCAGGACCAACAGCGTGTTGTGCGGCGCATCCGGGTCCTTCTTGCGGATCACGCGAACGATCTTGGCCAGCTCTTCCATGAGATCGGCGCGGTTCTGCAACCGCCCCGCCGTGTCGATCATCAGAAGGTCGGCGCCCTCGGCCTCGGCTTTCGTCATCGCGTCGAAGGCAAGGCTGGCCGGGTCGGAGCCTTGCGGCGCGGTCATCACCGGCACCCCCGCACGCTCGCCCCAGACCTGC
>PFEX01000237.1:0-5427 GCA_002783145.1 Rhodobacteraceae bacterium CG17_big_fil_post_rev_8_21_14_2_50_65_11
TAAGACCAGATCACATCCTCGACCGTCACCGGGCTGCCATCGGAAAACCGCGCCTCCGGGCGCAGGTGGAATTCGACCCAGGCACCGTCCGCTCCGACCTCGACCGATTCGGCGAGGAGGCCGTACAGCGTGAAGGGCTCGTCCCACGAGCGCCCCATCAGGCTCTCATAGGCAAGGAACCGCAACTGCCACGGGGTGCTGCCTTGGCGGATATGCGGATTGAGGCTGTCGAAGCTGCCGACCTCGCCGGTGACGATGCGCCCCCCCGTCGGCGCGTCGGGATTGGCATACGGAAGATGCGCAAAATCCGCGGGGAGCGCGGGGTCGCCATACATGGCGATGCCATGGCTGGGCTCCGCCGCCGCGACGCCCGAGAGAATCGCCAATACCCCGAAAACCGCCGCGCCGCGTGTGACTCTGCCTGTGAAACAATGTCTGGCCATTCGTGAACAATCCTCTTCTGCCCTTGCTGCGCTTGTTCTCAAGGCTATCCGCTGGTCGCGCGGCTTTCAAACTTTTCGGTTGGACTCGCGCCGACAGATTGCTTATAAGACTCTCACTGCTCGATAGGTTTCTTGCCTGTATGAAACCTGCCTCAATAACTGACGCCGGCCTTGTGCCGGCGTTTTTTTGTGCGCGTTCCGGCTTTCCCCTATCCATTGTGCAATCGCAGCATTAAGCTGACACCGATGCAGATCAGGAGGATCCCATGGCCATCACCACGTCACTCGACGGCAAGACCGCGATCATAACCGGATCGAACTCCGGCATCGGGCTGGGCATTGCCCAAGAACTGGCCCGCGCCGGGGCGAATGTCGTTCTGAACTCCTTTACCGACAGTGACGAGGATCACGCCCTCGCCGCCGACATCGCCAGGAAACACGGCGTCACCGCGCGCTACATAAAGGCCGATATGTCAAAGGGCGACGCGGCGCGCGCGCTGATCGAACAGGCCGGCAGATGTGACATCCTGGTCAACAATGCCGGCATCCAGCATGTCGCGGCCATCGACGAGTTCCCGGCGGAAAAATGGGACGCGATCATCGCCATCAACCTTTCCTCCGCCTTCCACACCACCGCCGCTGCGCTGCCGATGATGCGCAAGGCGGGCTGGGGCCGGGTCATCAATATCGCAAGCGCGCATGGCCTCACCGCCTCGCCCTACAAATCCGCCTATATCTCCGCCAAGCACGGCCTCGTCGGCCTGACCAAGACCACCGCGCTGGAAACCGCCGAAGAACCGATCACCGCCAACGCGATCTGTCCGGGCTACGTGCTGACCCCCCTCGTCGAATCGCAGATCCCCGACCAGATGAAGGCCCACGACATGGACCGCGACACCGTGGTGCGCGAGGTCATGCTGGCGCGCCAGCCGTCGAAAGAGTTCGCCACCGTCGAGCAGATGGGCGGCACCGCCATCTTCCTGTGCACCGACGCCGCCGCCCAGATCACCGGCACCACGATCAGCGTCGATGGCGGCTGGACCGCGCTCTGACCCCGTCCAGGGCGCCGCGTTCACCCCCCGTTAAGGTTAACGCGCCGCCCTGCCCTTCTTCTTGGTCAAAATACTCCCGCCGGAGGCTCCCGACCATGCAGCCAGACAGACCTCCCGAATGACCGTGCGCCGCATCAACATCGCCCTGCAGGGCGGCGGCGCGCATGGCGCCTTCACCTGGGGCGTGCTCGACCGGCTGCTGCGTGAACCGAGCGTCGAGATCGCGGGCATTTCCGGCACCTCGGCGGGGGCGCTGAACGGTGCCGCCGTCAAGGCCGGGCTCAGCCAGGGCAGCCGCAAACTGGCGCGCGAAAACCTCGAATGGCTCTGGGAACAGATGGGCGCGATCACCGACGAGCGCTTCGCCGGCTAGCTCGGCGCGGCGTCCCCGATGGCGATCAGCCGGCTCATCGAGACGTCACTGCCCTTCGCCGTCTCCGACGCCATGTCGCGGGTCGTCAGCCCCTATGCCTACGGGCCGTTCTACACCAACCCGCTGCAACCGTTGGCCGAAAAGTTCCACTACAAGGATATCTGCTGTGCCGAAGGCCCCGCCTTCTTCGTCTGCGCCACCAACGTGCGCAGCGGCAAGGTGCGCGCCTTCGGCGGCGACGAGATCACGCCCAAGGCTCTTCTCGCCTCGGCCTGCCTGCCGACGCTGTTTCAGGCGGTGGAGATCGAGGATCCCGACACCGGGGCCTGCGACGCTTACTGGGACGGCGGCTATACCGGAAACCCGGCCCTCTTCCCGCTCTACGACGCGGATCTGCCCGACGACATCGTGATCGTGAACATCAACCCGCTCCTGCGCGAAGATGTGCCGAAATCGGCCCGCGCGATCCAGAACCGGGTGAACGAAATCAGTTTCAATTCCGCCCTCTTGCGCGATCTGCGGGCCATCGCCTTCGTGCAGCGGCTGCTGGCGGACGGGTCGCTGCGACCGGGGCGGATGAAGAACGTGCTGGTGCACATGATCGCCGACGACCTTCTGATGCGGCAGCTTTCGGTTGCCACCAAATCGGTGCCGGTGCCGCAGGTGTTGCACCAGCTGCGCGAAGCCGGCGCAGCGGCCTGCGACGCGTTCCTGTCGGCGCATGGCGACAAGATCGGGCACGAAGGAACCGCCGACCTCGCGGCGATGTTCGGATAGGGCGCGGCGCGCGCGGCCGATCAATCCGACCCGAACAGATCCCGCGTAAAGATCTTGTCCGCGACATCGGACAGCTCCTCTGCCCGCCGGTTGGCGATGATGATGTCGGCGCGCGCCTTGAAGGCGGTCAACTCGGTCAACACGTCAGAGCCGTAGAACGCCGTTTCCGATAGCGCCGGCTCATAGACGATCACCTCGACCCCCTTTGCCTTCAGCCGCTTCATCACACCCTGGATGGAGCTTTGGCGGAAATTGTCGGATCCCTGCTTCATCACCAGCCGGTAAATGCCGACGCAGGCGGGGGTCCGTTTCAGGATCTGCTCGGCAATGAAATCCTTGCGGGTCCGGTTGGCATCCACGATCGCCTTGATCAGGTTTTGCGGCACCTCGGAATAATTGGCCAGCAGCTGCTTGGTATCCTTGGGCAGGCAATAGCCGCCATAGCCGAAGGACGGGTTGTTGTAATGCGTTCCGATGCGCGGGTCGAGCCCGACGCCCTCGATGATCAGACGGCTGTCGAGCCCGAGGCTCATCGCGTAGCTGTCCAACTCGTTGAAATAGGCCACCCGCATCGCAAGGTAGGTGTTGGCGAAAAGCTTGATCGCCTCCGCCTCGGCGGGCCCGGTGAACAACACCGGCACGTCGTCGGCCAGCGCGCCGCCGCGCAGGAGATCGGCAACAACGCGCCCCCGGTCCGAATCCTCGCCAACGACGATGCGGGTCGGGTAGAGGCTGTCGTAAAGCGCCCGGCCCTCGCGCAGAAACTCCGGGCTGAAGATCACCCGGTCGGTGCCCAACTGATCGCAAAGCGACCGGGTGTAGCCGACCGGCACCGTCGATTTGATGACGATCGTGGCCGTCGGATTGACCGAAAGCGCCATCGACACCACGCTTTCCACGCTCGACGTGTCGAAGACGTTGGTCACCGGGTCATAGTTCGTCGGCGTTGCGACAAGGATGACATCCGCGCCTTCGAAGGCCGCGGCGGCATCGGTGGTCGCCGTCAGGTCAAGCGGCTTTTCGGCAAGGTAGCTTTCAAGCTCCGCGTCAATGATCGGGCTGCGCCGCGCGTTCACCATCGCGACCCGGTCGGCGTCGAGGTCGACAGCGTGAACGCTGTTGTGCTGCGCCAGCAGGACGGCATTGGACAGGCCGACATAGCCGATCCCGGCCACGGCGATTTTCATTCCGGACATGCAGACTGCCCTCCTCGGTCATCGGAAAACGCCGGCGCATACCGGCGCATGTGGATCATCGGCGCGCATAGACATCCTCGTACCGGATGATGTCATCCTCACCCAGATACGCCCCTGTCTGAACCTCGATCAGCACCATCGGCATCTTGCCGGGGTTTTCCATCCGGTGAGTCGCCCCGAGCGGCACGTAGACCGACTGGTTTTCGGTCAGCAGCGTCACCGTGTCCTCGACCGTCACCCTGGCGGTGCCGACAACGACGATCCAGTGTTCGGACCGGTGGTGATGCGATTGCAGCGACAGAACCGCGCCGGGGTTTACCACGATCCGTTTGACCTGGAACCGGTCCCCCCTGATCAGGCTTTCATACCAGCCCCATGGCCGGTAATCGCGCGGCAATTGCACCGCTTGCGGGACGCCTTTTTCCTTCAGCGCGGCGACCGCGTCCTTGACGCGCTGCGCCTCGGTCATCGGCGCGACCAGCACCGCGTCGGACATCGCCACGACCATCATGTCGTCAAGGCCGATACCGACGACCTGCTGACCGTCGCTATCCGAGCGCAACAGGCTGTTGGTGCACGCGATCGCGGTCGCGCCCGGTGAGCAGGCATTGCCGGCCGCGTCGTGGCCGCTTTCCTGCCAGACCGCGTCCCATCCGCCAAGGTCCGACCAGCCCGCGCCATAAGGCATGACGCTCAGCGTGTCGGCCTTTTCCATGATCGCGTAATCTATGGAGATATCGGGTGCCTGCGACCACGCATCTTCGGCCAGCCGCAGGAAGGACAGGTCTGTCCGCGCCTGCTCGACCGCCTTTGACACCGGCTCCAGCACCTCGGGGGCGTGGCTGCGAAAGGCCGCGATCAGCGTTTTTGCCGTGAACAGGAAGATGCCCGCGTTCCACAGGAACCGGCCCGAAGCGAGCATCTCGCCGGCGCGCGCTGCATCGGGCTTTTCCACGAAGCGGCGCAAGGGTTGCGGAGTGGTCGCGCGCGGGTCGGCGTCGTCGGCCAGTTCAAGATAGCCATAGCCGGTTTCGGGGCGCGTGGGGGTGATGCCAAAGGTCACCAGATCGCCCGCCGTGGCGCGCGGTACCGCTGCCCGGATCGCGCCGCGGAATCCGTCCGCATCCGGGATCACGTGATCGGACGGCGCGACAAGCATCACCGCCTCGGGATCGCTGCGCGCAAGCCACAGCGCCGCGGCAAGGATCGCCGGGGCGGTGTTGCGGCCCGCAGGTTCGATCAGGATGGATTGCGGGGCAAGCGCCACCTGCGCCAGTTGCTCGGTCACGATGAAGCGGAAAGGATCGCCCGTCACCACCACCGGCGCGGCAAAGCCATCGCCCGACAGCCGCCGGGCCGAGGCCTGGAACAGGCTTTCCTCGCCCATCAGCCGGGCAAATTGCTTGGGGTAGGATTTGCGCGACAAAGGCCAAAGCCGGGTGCCGGACCCGCCGCAAAGAAGGATGGGGTGGATCATGTCGAGGGTGGCTCCAACACGGATTGCGACGGGCAAGGGGTTTTGAAAAACCGTGCCGTTCACAAGCGTTAGACCAGCTTCGGTGCCGATGCAATCTGTCGGCGCGATC